>JAISQJ010000121.1 GCA_031274285.1 Treponema sp.
TTTTTATCATCACCGGAAAAGGAACCGTGGATGTCCTGAATTTCGGCTCCTCGTCATAGTAGTTATCCAATTCGACCAGGTATTCATCGGCCATATCTTCGTCCTCATCGTAATCATCAACAATGTCAACCCTTCCTTTGCCTGTTTGTATTTGTTCTGTCAACAGATAACTGCCGCGGTATTCGCCGTTCAAGACCAATTCCACCGGTATGTAATGGTTGGTAAAGGGCAGATCAAACCGCTGTCCCATCTCAAAGGCGATACTGTTTCTTATCAATGTTTTATCCCCCGCGTTGGCAAGCAGAACCCAGCTTTTCGCCTTTGTGAGGCCGAACAGTTTTTGTTTTTCAATGAACTTGAGCCGGTATGGTTTTTTTTTCAAAATCTGCCCATGACGAATTTCCGCGCCCCCGGATTTGGGTTTCCGTTTCGGGTACATTATTTTCGGATGCGGCAGAATCCTTAATTTCTACCGTCGCGTTTATATATGTTTCCTTGCTGAAGATGGGCTCTCTATTTGCCGTGTTGATGTAGATTACCGGCAGCCCTGTCCGTTCAGCCTCCGTTACCGATACGGAACCTTTGGGCGTATTCCAGTTTGTACTCAAATCCCTTATTGAACCTGACAAACCGGTAAAATCGCCGCAGCCTGAAATAATACCAAGACAGGCAGTAATAAGCGTAAAACACATTGCCTTTTTCATTGTATGCCTCTGCTGTTTTTAGTCGAAGGTCCGGTTTAATGCTACATTTGTAGCAGTAGAAATGAATGTACTGTTTTTGACTTGACGGGTCAAGGAATTTGACGGAAAATAAAATCAACAACCTCGCCCTGAAGGGCGGGGTATGTTGTTCTCTAGGAGCCTGTGGACACAGCCTACCCCGGCGGTGGACGGCCTCCATCCATGCCCGTTTCCCGGCCTTGCCTCTTAGCGCTGTACCCGGCCGGAAGCATCACCTCCTGCCAGTTTTTGCACTTCATCCACGGTGACCAGGTTGTAGTCTCCTTCGATGGAGTGTTTCAGGCAGCTTGCGGCCACAGCAAATTCCAGGGTTTCCTGGGGCGGGAGGCCTTTGGATAAACCATAGATAAGGCCTGCCCCAAAGCTGTCCCCACCGCCTACCCGGTCCACAATGCGGATGGGGTATTTTTTGGAGAAATAGAACCCGCCATGGTCTCCCCCCTTGCCTTCGGCATCGTAGAGCATAGCCGCCCAGTTATTATCACTGGCGCTGATCGATTCACGCAGGGTTATGGCAGCTTTTTTAAAGCCAAAACGGTCTACCAGAGTCTTTGCCACTTCCTTGTAGCCCTCCCGGCTGATTTTTCCGGTGATCACATCGGTGCACGATGCCTTGATACCGAAAACATCACTTGAGTCTTCTTCGTTGGCAATACAGACATCCACAAATGTAACCAGCTTGCCCATTACTTCCCCAGCCTTTTCTCCGGACCAGAGGTTCTTGCGGTAATTAAGATCGCAGGAGACCGTAAGCCCCCTGGTTTTAGCGGCCTGGGCCGCCGCCAGGGTGATCTCCGCCACATTGTCTCCCAGGGCGGGGGTAATACCGGTTACGTGGAACCAGGACGCCCCTTCAAATATCTTGTCCCAATCAAAATCACCGGCCGCGGCGGTAGCAATAGAGGAGCCCCCACGGTCGTAGACCACCTTGCCGGCCCTCTGGCTGGCGCCCTTCTCCAAAAAATAGATCCCCACCCGGGGGCCGCCCCTGACAATTTTGGAAGTATCTACCCCAAATTGGCGCAGGGTATTTACCGCCGCCTGGCCTATTTCGTGCTTGGGAAGCTTGGTCACAAAAACAGAATCCAGCCCGTAATTGGCAAGGGAGATAGCCACATTGGCTTCCCCGCCGCCGTAAATTGCCCCAAAGCTATTGGCCTGCACAAACCGGCAGTAACCTTCCGGCGCCAGACGCAGCATAATTTCACCAAAGGTAACAATTTTTCCCATCGTTTAACTCCTCTGAACAAGATGCCAGGCAAAGCCCAATATCCCATCCTTTGCGTAGATTAAATTAACTTTACCCTCCGGGGTTTTTTTGATGGAGGCGGGATCAAAACTGATACCCAGCCGTTCCAGATATGCCTGCGCCCGAACAATGGTGTTGGTGGCAATGCCGATATGGCCGTTGACTCCAAGGGCATTGGGGGATTTCATTATCTCGATAAAATCGCTTGCAAAAATGGAGGAGTTCCCCGGCCTGAGGGAAAACCCAAACAGGGTATTAAACAGGGCCGCGCCGTTTTCGGCGGCGTCTTCACTTTTAGCGTTAATGCCGAAGTGGACCGCCGAAAAGCCCAGCATCGTCAGGATCGCCTCTTTGGAGAGGGCGGTGATCCTGTTAAAATCCCCGGCGTTGATAAGGTCCGCCCCTACCATCCAGGTTCCACCACAGGCAAGGATTTTGTCGCAGGCGATGTACTTGCCGATATTGGCGGCGTTAATTCCCCCGGTGGGGATAAATTTGAGGCTTGAATAGGGGGCTGCCACAGCTTTGATATACTCAAGGCCTCCGGACTGTTCGGCGGGAAAGAATTTAACCACCTCCAGCCCCGCTTCCAGGGCCTGCTCAAAATCCGATGGGTTGGAACAACCGGGGGTAACGGGGATTCCCTTTTCGATACAGTAGTTCACCACCTTAGAGTTGTAGCCGGGGCTTACGATATACTTTGCCCCGGCCTTAATGGCTTTATCCACCTGTTCGGCGCTCAGTACAGTCCCCGCTCCCACCAGACATTCGGGCACCTCAGCGGTAATTCGCCTGATAGCCTCGTCACCCTGGGCGGTACGGAAGGTTACCTCCGCACAGGGGATTCCCCCGGCGATAAGGGCCTTTGCCAGGGGAACGGCTTTATCGGCATCGTCAATCCTGATAACCGGGATTATCCCTATTTTTCCCAGATCTTCCAAAATCTTGTTCATTATCGTACTCCTTGTATACCGCGATTATATACCGCTATGCTGTTTTAAAGTTACCCGCACCGCACCGGGACCGGCGAGCATCTCCCGAAAATAAACTTCCACCCGCTCTCCCAGGCTTGGCCCGCCGGGAGAGACCGCTTTGTACAGATTGACCGCAAAGATGGCTGAGTTAGAGAGGATAGGTTCCAGTTCTTTGTGAAAAGGCCCTTGTTGTCCCAGGGTGATTTTGGATAAGCCCCGGTAGAGGCTTTCATAGAGGGGGTCCGGGCTTACGGTGAAAGGCCTGCCCTCGTCGTCAAAACCCAGGAGGTAGCGGACCCAGGCGGCCAAAGTAAGGGGAATGCCGGTAAGGTCATGTATAGCACGGCCCTGGGTTAAATAGGCCTTGATGGTTTCGCCAAAGCGGATGGGGATCTTTTGAGAGGTGTCACTGGCTATCCGCTGGGGGGTGTCGGGCATAAAGGGGTTAGGAAAGCGAACCTGTAATACCTGGTCGATAAAATCTTTGGGTGAGAGGATCCCCGGGTCCGTCACCACGGGGAGACCCTCCTTGTAGCCGATTCGTTCTATCAGCTTAACCAGATCGGGGTCCCCCATTTCGTCACTGATTTTGGTATAGCCCAGGAGGCAGCCGAAAACCGCCAGGGTGGTGTGCAGGGGATTAAGGCAGGTGCAGACCTTCATCTGTTCTACCGCGTTTACCCTGTCCCTGCGGGTAAAGAGGACCCCCGCTTTTTCCAGGGCGGGACGGCCGGCGGGGAAGGCGTCTTCTATTACCAGGTATTGGGTTTCCTCGGCATTTACAAAGGGGGCAACGTAGGTATTTTTTGCAGTTACTTCCTCCGCGGTATCCTCCAGGCCGGCCTCTTCCAGCATGGCCCTGACCCCCTCGCCGGGGCGGGGGGTGATCTTATCGATTACCGTCCAGGGGAAGGAAACTTTGGCGGGGTTTTGGATATAATCCAAAAAACCTTTATCGACCAGCCCCTTTTCAAGCCACCGCCTGGCAAAGGGTTCCAGCCCTAAACACAGTTTTTCCCCGTTGTGGGAACAGTTGTCCATGCTTACCAGGGCCAGGGGGAATTGCCCCGCCCTGTAGCGCGCATAGCAGAGAGAAGCTATCTTTCCCAAATAACTTTTTGAATTATCCGGGCCCGCGGTAAAATCGGCGGCCGCATCGGGAAGGAAGCCGCCGTCATGGCCCGTAATGGCGTAGCCCTTTTCGGTGATGGTGAAGCTTGCCATTTGCAGCGAGGCCTTACAAAATAGTTCCCCCAGAGCCCGGTAATCCTCCGCCCTATCCAGCCGCAGGGCCCGGGCAATACTTGCGATTACCCGCTTTTCGATAGCGCCGTCCGCCTTTAAGGTAACCGCCACGGTTAAATTATCATAGGGCGCAAAAACCCTGTCTATTATTTCCCCGTCGTAACCTTCGGCCACAATGATACCGCTTTCTTCAAGCCCCTGTTCCAACAGGGTTTGCTGCAAAGCGGCGGGGAAGATCCGGAAGATATTTCCCGCTCCGAAATGTACCCACCGGGGGGAAACTTCGGTGGCCCGGATCATGGCCTCCCGGTTAAATCGGGGTAACAAGAAGCCCGCCTTTTCCCAGACCGCTGTATCTTTTAATCCCGCATTATTCAGCTTCACTCTTGTCCTCCCTGTATAATTGCTTCCCAAAGGCCGTTGAGATAAGCGGCACCCAGAGCGCGATCGTAGAGACCGTAACCGGGCATGGCCTTTTCCCCCCAAATGGCCCGGCCGTGGTCGGGGCGGATGGGGCCGTCAAAACCAATGTCGTAGAGGGCCTTCATAATGGCGTAGATATTCAGGGAACCGTCGCCGGAAAGGTGGGCGGATTCTTCAAAATCGCCGGGGCCGTTATGGCGAAGGTTCCGCACATGGGCAAAATGAATGCGGCCCTTTAATGCCCTGATAATACCGGGAATATCGTTTTGGGGATTGGTTCCCAGGCTGCCGGTACAGAGGGTAACGCCGTGGCGCTCATTATCCGAGAGTCCGATAAGGCGCAGGAGTTTTTCCTTGTCCGTCACAATACGGGGAAGGCCGAAAACCGGCCAGGCGGGATCATCGGGGTGGATTGCCATGTTGATATTGTATGTATCGCAGACCGGCATGATCGCCTTGATAAAATAGTGCAGGTTGGCAAAAAGTTTTTCGCCGTCAATGTTTTTGTACATGTCAAAGAGTTCTTTAAGCTTTGCCAGCCGCTCCGGTTCCCAGCCGGCCAGGGTATAACCCTTTGACTGGGCGCCTATGGAATTGGTCATGGCTTCCGGATCAATCGTGTCGATTATTTTTTGATCGTAGGCCATGGTGGTACTGCCGTCATCCCGCTTTTTTGCCAGGTCCGTGCGGGTCCAATCGAAAACGGGCATAAAGTTATAGCACACCAGGTGTATATCCGCCTTGCCAAGCCGTTCCAGGGTAGTACGGTAATTTTCGATATATTTATCCCGATCCGGGCCGCCGGTCTTAATGGCGTCGTGGATATTGACGCTTTCTATTCCCGCGACGGAAAGCCCCGCGGCCTCCACTTCTTTTTTGAGGGAGAGGATAGCCTCCGCCTCCCATACAACACCGGGCAGCATGTTGTAGAGAGTGGTAATAACCCCGGTGACTCCCGGTACCTGCCGGATCTGTTCCAGGGTGACTGAATCGTATTTCGCGCCGAACCAGCGCATGGTCATTTGCATAGGGTACTCCTTGTGCCGGACTTATTCGTCATTCATAGGAAAGGGCGATCTTGCCGATGGAGGGATCCCCCGAATCGATCCTTTCAAAGGCCTCTATTGCCTTTGAAAAGGGGAAAACATGGGAAACCTGGCCTTCTATCGTAATTTTCCCCGCCCGGTATGCGGCAATTACTTCCTCGAATCGATTGTTCTGCAGCCGGGATCCCCGGATATCCAGTTCCTTGGCGGTGATCTTAAATTGCTGCACCGGCGAAGGTTCTTCAAGAAAGGCCATGGTGATTATCCGCCCGGCGTTGCAGGTAAGGTCCGTCAGAAGGGGCAGGGAAGCCGGGAAGCCCGCGGCGTCAATCGAAACAGTGGGCCCCCAGGTTGTATACTCCTTCAATTTTGCCGGGAGGTCCTCTTTTTGTGAATTGATAACCAGGTTAACCCCCAGGGCTTTTGCTTCCTCAAGGCGCCGATCCGCCACATCGGCGGCAATAAGAGTCGCCCCCGTAAGAAGGGCCGCCTTGATAATACTTTTCCCCAAGGCCCCCGCCCCCAGGATAAATACCGTATCCCCTGCGGTAATTTCCGCCCGTGAGCAGGCCTGGAAGGCGATGCTCATGGGTTCGATCATCACCGCTTCGGTAAAGGGGAGGCCTTCCGGCAGAAGGTGCATCGCGTTTTCTCCGGCGCACAGGTATTCCCGGTAACCGCCGTCGATGTGGACCCCCCGGACCTTCAGAGCACAGCAGATATTGGGCCGGCCGATTTTACAGGGATAACATTCGCCGCAGGCAACAATTTGATCCACAATAACAGGATCCCCCGGCTTTACCCTGGTAACCGCTTTGCCAATTTCCGCCACCACACCGGTGATCTCGTGGCCCATGACACGGGGATAAGTCGCCACCGGGGAAGTTCCGTGGTAAATATGCACATCGGAACCACAGATTCCCGCCGCCTTTATTTTGACCAGCACATCTTTGGGGCCCTCAATTTTTGGTTGATCCACATCAACCATTCTAAGAACTTTAGGCTTTTCTGTCAGTAATTGTTTCATGTTTTCTGCCTTTTTAGTTTCCTTTTTTGCGCGCCGCTTGAAATAGACGCAATGAGGATGCATACAAAAAATATGCCCTGGATAAAACGCTGCAAGCCCGGAGAGAAATTCGCGGTATTTAAGAACATCGACATGAAGGACATCATGAGCGCCCCAAGGCACACGCCGGGGACATTGGATTTTCCGCCGGAGGCCGCGGTTCCCCCCACAAAGGTTGCGGCCACCGATGGCAGGAAGTAGGTGGAACCCATATCCTGAAACGCGCCGCCGATAAACGCGCCGCAGAGAGCCCCCGCAAGGCCGCAGAAGCCCCCGGCCAGTACAAAGGCGGTAATTACCACCGGGCGCACGGAAATTCCGGCATACGCGGCGGCGGTTTTGTTTTGCCCCACCGCGTGGAGCTGCCGGCCATAACGTGTTTTGTACAGCAGAAGGGAAAGCAGCAGAGCCGCCAGGATAACAATGAAAGTAAGCATGGATATACCGCCCGCGCCGGCATTGATAAAGTTTACAAAGGCGGGATTGGGCAGGGTTTTTAAATATGGGGCGCTGATGAGGTTAACCGAAAACAAAATATAGCCCGTGGCAAGGGTGGTTATCATGGCGGGGACACCGAAAAATATAGTAATGGCCCCGTTGATTAAGCCGCAGAGCCCCCCCACCAGAATTGCCATAACAAGGCCCAGGCCGATATTGATGCTCATAAAATGGCAGGCCACAAAGGCGCAGAGGGTAAGGCTGTAAATTTGTGATAAATCGATAGCCCCGTCCCCGCTGGTAACAACGGTCATTTGGGCAAGCCCCAGCAGCATGGCAAAGGACGCTAATTTTGCGCAGGTGTAAAATTGAGGGGCGGTAAATTTACCCGCCGCAATTCCTATCATGGCCCAGAGCAGCATCGAACCGAGTAAGGGCCAAATCAATCCGCTAAAATATTTTACCGTGGACAGCATCGACCTTTTCATGAACGAACCCTCCATGAACGGGCCCCCCATGAACGACCCCTATTTGTTCTGTTGGTAACCAATTTAATTACCAGTACCAGTATTAAAATAATCCCCAGTACAGCCGTTTGATAATTGGAACCGATCCGCATAAAAGTAAGCACCGTGGTAATAAGGGACATGGCAAAAGCCCCCGCCACCACTCCCACGGGTTCCACAATACCCCCGGAAAATTCGCAGCCCCCCAGAACCACTGTGGCAATGCTTAACATACAAAAAGAACTTGACGCATTGGCATCGGCCCCAAGGCATACGACGGTAAAAAATAAACCCGACAACACCACCATGGCCCCCGAAAGGGCATAGGCGGTCATTTTTGCCGTAAGGTAGGACCAGCCGGAACGGGTAACCGCCTGGGGGTTATTACCGATACCCCTAAGTATGATTCCGTATTTTGATTTAAACAAAATCAGGTAACAGAAAAGGGCCGCCCCGGCGCAGATAATAACCGGCATAGGGATAAAGATAAGCTTATACCGGTAAAAGAGCCTGAGCCATTCCGGGCAGCTTCCGCCGGGAACGGGGCAGAGCAAAAGAGAAGCCCCCAGCCAGATAAACTGCGCCCCCAGGGTTACCACAATGGCGGGGATTTTCCGTACTTCAATAAGGGTCCCCATGAGTACATAGGCGCCGATAAAAATTAAAAGGCTTAGTATCCCTATTAACGGATTACCGGTTAATACTACCGCCGTAAGGACATTCACCAAACCGATGGAGTAGCCGTTTCCCATATCAATATCGCCTACGCCGGTGATAAACATCTGCCCCAGGCCGGCAAAGACCAGGGGGACCGCCGCCCCCGCCAGCATTCTGACGCTGTTATAGGAAAGTACATTCGGATTAAAAGCCGCGTTTATCCCTATCATCAATAGCATGGTAAAGAGGGGCAGCAGGGCCCGGGAGGACAAAAAGTTTTGAACCCTTGAGGTTTTTTGAACCGTTTCCTTTTTCCGGGTTTCCGCAAAGGAAGCCCTAACAATATTGGGAACGGTAATTTCCCCGGCCTTTAATTCATGGGTAATTTCACCGTCCCGCATGATGTACACCCGGTCACAGATTTCCATTTCCGCGTCTTCGGTACTGTAAAAAACAACCAGCCGGCCTTCGGCTTTTGCTTCTTTTAAGAGATTGTAAATTTCCCGTTTTGTTTCGATATCAACCCCGGCGGTAGGATCGTTTAACACCAGTATATCCGCACCGGAGGCAATGCCCCGGGCGATCAGGGCTTTTTGCTGATTCCCGCCGCTTAGGGACATGATGGGGCTGTACATACCCTCGGCCTTGAATTTTAATTTATCGTACCAGAATTGGCCGAGGGTTTCGGATTTTCTTTTATTCAGGAACAACCCTGAAACAACCTGTTTAAGGCTGGAGACAAGCATATTATCAAGAATATCCCATTGGGGAAAAATTCCCGCCCTGGCCCGGTCGCCGGTAATATATGACGCGGCGCCGGACACGGTTATTTCATTTTCACCGGTACGGGAGCGGCGGCGGTTCTTATTGAAAATAAGATCCAGCAGCTCATTCTGGCCGGACCCCGCCAGCCCGGAAATTCCTATAATTTCTCCCCGTGCCGCCCGGATATGAATATCCCTTAGGCCTTTGCCGGAGAATCCCTTTATGGCAATCAATTCAATTTCCGGGCCGGGAAACACGGAAGGGGTGTTTTGGGGCCCGCCTTCCCCAGCGGCTTCAATGCTCTTGCCGGTATCTCCCCCCAAAAGGGCGACCAGTTCGGCTGTGCAGGTTTCCGACGCCCGGCGTTCCGCGGTTACTTCTCCGTTTCGCATAAGCACGATCCGATCACAGACCGTTTTTATTTCCTCAAGTTTATGGGAAATATAAATAACCGCCTTTCCCGCCCTGCTTAATTCCCGGACCAGGGAGTGGAGCTGTCCCGCCTTGTCGCTGGACAGGGCCGAAGTCGGTTCGTCCAGTACAAGAATTTTTAGGTTCTCCGCCATTAAGGCCTTGCAGATTTCCACGATCTGGCGTTCCGCCAGGGTAAGGGAACTTACCGGCTTCATAACATCAATAGTGCTGCCGGGAAAATACTGTTCCAGCAGTTCCGTTGTTTTTTGTATTTCCCGGTCCTGCCATTTAGGCGCCCCAAAGAGGGTATGGCTCATATTGAGGAGGGCAAAGTTTTCGTAGACCCTTAAATTGGTACAGAGGGACAGATCCTGATAGGCACAGGAAACGCCCGCTTCTATGGCGTCCCTGGCAGTATAGGAATCTATTTTTGTTTGGCCGATACGGATTTCACCCCCGCTGGGGGGCAAAACCCCGGCGATGATTTTTATCAGCGTCGATTTACCGGCGCCGTTCGGCCCTACAAGGCCGATAACTTCTCCAAGGCGGATCCGCAGATTGACCTGATGCAGGGCTCCGGTGATACCGAAATATTTATCTATGCCCTTTAATTCAAAATACGGCCCCGGGACAGATTCCATATTTTACCCCCCCTATCTTAATCAAATTAATCATCTTAATCAAAAAATGCGATCAGCCTGATAGGCGACCCTGAGCCGTCTTTAAATTTGTTCGGCAGCCCGATGATGTATGAAAATACCGGTACCCGGGAAAGGTTGTCCACATTTTCAATTATGGGAATATTGTTTCCCAGCAGGATATGGTGACAGGGATTGTCGCTGCCGTCGGCGTTGCCGTCAGCGGCGCCGTCGTCGTCGGCAGGGGAATGGGTTCCGTAACAATCCAGGGACAGGGTGTCACAGCCCACGGCGGCGACCTCTTTTTCCGCAAGGTATTCCGCCGCTTCTTTTCCAAGGCCGGGCCAATCTTTAAGATACCCGGCGCAGTCAGGCTGCAGGCGGTATTTACTGTCCCAGCCGAAACGGAACAGTACAATATCGCCCTTTTTTATTTTACCCTGCTGCCCCTCAAATTCCCGCAAATTCTTCAGGGTGAAAATCCCCCCGGGTCCAAGAAAAACAGCGTTAATGGTTACGCCCCGGCCCATCAGGGAAGATAGGGGCAGTTTATCCACCGGGAGCCCGCCGGGTATAAAATGCCTGGGGGCATCGATGTGGGTGCCCGTATGTTCCGACAGGGTGATCATGGAATGGAGGGCCCCGTCCCCCCGGTCGTAGGATTCGTAGATCACCGAACCGTACCGGGCCTGGGTGGGCCATGCGGGCATCCCAGGCTCCAGGGTATGGCTTAAATCCACCGCCCCGGCGTGGGCGGCGGCATATTCTAGGAGCTCAACAACAGATTTTCCCTTCATTGGTTTAGGATATTCTCCCTAACCCAATTACGGTCAAAGGTTGGACAGGCGATATCTTCATCAGCCACATTAGCAAAATTCCGGACCTGATCTTTGGTAATTACCCCAAAGGGGTGGATCATAACCTTGGGGGGTTTCGCGCCGTTAAGAATTTCCACCGCCGCATATACGGCGGTTGCCCCGTCCCATGGATTTGACGACACCGAAATGGAATTGTAGTCCGGCGCTTCCTTGGCCCACCATTTTAGAAAATACCCGCGGTTGTCACCGCCGATTACCGGCAGGGGCAGGTTTGCCGCCCTAAAGGCCTGAACCGCCGCGTAGGAATCGCCCCCCTGGTTTAGAATGGCGTCGATTTTCGGCAGGGTGGGAAGTACCGAGGCAAGTTCGGACTGGGCCTTGGAACCGGTCCAATCGGTATATATTTCCGCTGCCACTTTTATATCGGGATATTTATCCAAGACTCTGCGAAAACCCTGGTGGGCAATTTCGTCAAAAGAGGATCCGGCAGTACCCCTCAGTTCGATGATATTCCCCTTCCCCCCGATTTCCTTACACACCCACTCGGCAAGAAAACTCATCTGATCCACCGCGTCAAAATTTATCTGGTAGCAAAGTTCCGCCTTGGAATCCACCGGCCCGTCATTAATGATGATACAGGGGATCCCCGCGTCGGAAGCTTCCTGTATGGCCCCATTGAGGGCGGTAGCCGAACCCGGATCGATGATAATGGCATCAACCCGCTGCATGATAAAACTCTGTATCTGCTGAACCTGAACGCTGTTATTTTGATTTGACTCCGCAAAGATAAGCTCCTTAAGCTCCCCTGTTGCCTTGAGCTCTTCCGCCGCAGTTCTGGCATGGGCCTCCATGGCTTGCCGGTACGAATTCCCGTTAAAGGAGTTGCTAAAGCCGATAACATAGCCCCCCTTTTTTCCGCTTTCCTCCCTGCCGCCCCCGGCAAATACCGCCGCCGTCGCCAGTACACCCAGCGCCATCAAACAAAAAATCTGCTTACTAACTTTCATCCGATCCTCCATTGGTTCATAGTATATAAGCATACTAGCATGGTAGTATTTTGCTGTCAAGTATTTTTTTGAAAAAATTTAAAGAAAATATCATAAGCTATGTTCGGATAGACAACCCGCTAAAGTCCACGTCAAAGGCATCTTCATTCCGGCGGGATCGGAAGTAGTCGGGGTACTTTTCCCGGAGCAGTTCCTCCTCGGTATCCAGCTTGTGGATATGTCTGCTTAAACAGGCGCGGACACCGGCAATGTCTTTTGCCCCTATGGCCGCAAGGATTTCCCGGTGCTGGCCTACAATGTCCCGGGCAATGCCGTTAAGCCAGATGGATAATAGCCGCACCCGGTGGTAATGGCCGCACATACTTTCCAGTACCTGCCAGCCAAGGTCATGGCCGGCGGCCCGGAAAAAAATCGAATGGAAGCGATCGTCGGCATTGAGGAACTTGATATACTCGTTCCCTTCGCCGGCTTCGGCCTGGGTTTCCACACAGGCTTCCAATTCCGCAATATGGGAGGCCGTGTGGACGTGAATAAAAGGTTCCATGACGGCCATTTCCAGGCTTTCCCGGAGAAAAAATTCCTGTTCCACCCGGCCAAAGTCGATAAGGGAGACCTTGGTTTCCCGCTGGGGGATCACCTGTACCAGCCCCTCCTTGGACAGGTTGATAAAGGCTTCCCGTACCGGGGTGCGGCTTACCTTGTACAAAAGGGAGATTTCTTTCTCGCTAACCGCCGTTCCGGGGGCCAGGTTCAGGTTGATGATGCTCTTGCGCAGGCTGGCGTAGACCGAGCCCTGGACATTACCCTGGCGGCTTCTCTCTGAACTGTCTATCGGCATGCAACCTCCGGACGGCCACCGCCGCCTGATACGCTAGTATACTACCGGAAACCGCATCATGATACAAGAATAAACAGCCTGCTTTAGTAAGGCGGCTTCTATGCGGCCAACTAGTACACAGTCAATAATGAAACTATGGATAACAAAGTGTATACAAAAAGAATTTTAACCACAGACCACACGTCGGACCAAAGGTCCGACGGCACAGACCATTGCTTCGATAACCTATCCTGAATCTACAGAACCCCCGTAATTCACGGGTTTAAGGTAGAAGAAGCTACGATTTCAGGCAAAAAGTCCGT
>JAISQJ010000128.1 GCA_031274285.1 Treponema sp.
TCTACGGAAAGGGAGAGGCGGTAGCCATAAGCCGGAGCATAGGGACCCGGAGCGGGATGCGGTACCTGGGGAAAGACCTATTGGGGAGTGTGCGGAGCGTCACGGTAGAGACGGGGACCTTAGAGGACCGCTACGAATACGACGCCTTTGGAACCCCCTACCAGGGAGACCTGGCTAAGGGCATGAACCTTGGCTATACGGGCAAGCCCTACGATACGGCAACGGGGCTGTACAACTACGGCTACCGTGACTACCGACCGGAAACGGCCCGGTTTACCACCCTAGACCCGATACGGGACGGGAACAACTGGTTTGCCTACGTGAACAATGACCCGGTGAACTATGTGGATTTGTGGGGGCTGGAAGGAAAAGTAACTAATAGTTCTAGTCATACTGCCCTCGTAAAGCCTGAAGATCCAATAAGTAAATCCGATGTTTTTATACCATTGCTACCTGGCGAGGAACATAATGGTAATATTGATGGTGTTTTAACTCATGATGGAAACATCTATAAAGGCAATTCAGGTTCAGATGTAACTATAACAAATAATAATCCTCCCTTTGAAACAACAAAAACAACTGATGATTGGAATAATTTTTGGAATGCACTAAAAGATTTTTTAAATGACGAAAGAGAAAGATATGGAATTTATACTGATTATGGAAAGGGTTATCCTGGACTAGAGAATTGGTGGTCAACCGCAATAAAAGAAGAAGGACAACCAACAGAATGGGGAAAAAGTAATAATAAAAACGGCGGCTGTGATGATTAATAAAAAATGGAAAATACCCGTAATAATATTTCCCGGAATAGCGGTTATCTTATTTGCATGCTGTATTTTTCTAGGCATTTTTAATTTACGAAAATATTCCAGTAACCTTGACCTTGATAAATTTGTAAAAAATATTGAAAAATATCCAGCCGTTGAAAGGGTTGTATCCATTGAAGAAAATGAACTTGATTTTCTTAATACTATAAATATAATTGTATTATTAAGAAATGGGGGATATATAGATATTAGAAATATCAATGTGAAACTAGGATGTCGTAAAGCTTTTTTTATGGGGATTGGTCCCTATCATTTTTACAAAGATTATTATGATAGTGATTTAGGCTGTGTAATTAAGGGTAATATTATTAGTGTAAGAACTGTTGAAGAATTACTGGGAACTTCTTTGAGAAGCTTAAAAGATGTATTTGAAAACTATTATGCTATTTTATCAATGATAACGAAAGAACGAATGGGATCGCAAGGGTGCCTGTCACCACTTTTGACAAAGAAAAAAGCATGAAATATTTAGTATGGTTTATTGTTCTTTTTAATATCACATTGCTGGTAATGGGAGAAGATTCTGTGTTTCAATTTATGATAGAATCTGACAAGGAAGCTATTAGTATTAATGACAGGTTCACCATTAATTTAACGATAAAAAATACGTCCGATAGGGGAAGACAGCTTAATCCGAATTCTTTTTTACGGATACCGGCCTTCTTGGGATTTTATTATTTAAAGGAAGACACCGTCTTAAGCCAAATAAATAGTGGTGTTTCACAAACAGTTTCTTACTATAAGCTTGATAATATTATAATAGAAGCAGGAGATGAATATAGTTTTCATGTTACCATACAGTATAGGTATGAAGAAAGGTATGATATGCGTACATTAACAGATTATAAGGGGGAATTATTTGATCTGGGACCTAGTTTCATACCCATTTCATCTGAATATGATAACATTATTATTAGAGCAAGTTTTAAGGACGATGATGGTAATATTGTTGTAAGCAATAGGGTAGTTTTAAATTTGGTAAAACGGTAAAAGCCTAATGTCTGGAGCCAAGAGGGGCCAAAAATCTACACGCGAGCCGGCGAGCATACCCCGGTAGAATCCATAGACCTAGTTTTTTCCCCCCGTATGAACTACAGTAACCATATGGCAAGTGTGGTGATGATCCTGTTGCGGGTGGTGGGGGGCCTCTGCCTGTTCCTCTACGGCATGAAGGTGATGAGCGACGGCATCCAGCATGCCGCCGGGAACCGGCTGCAGAACTTCCTCAACCTGATGACCAAAAACCGTTTTGTGGGGGTCCTGACGGGGGCGGTGGTGACCGCCCTGGTCCAATCCTCCTCCGCGGTGTCGGTCATGGTAGTATCTTTCGTCAATACCGGCCTTCTTTCCCTTACCCAGGCCATTGGGGTCATCATGGGGGCCAATATCGGCACCACCACCACCGCCTGGATCGTGTCCCTGGTGGGCTTCGAGATCGATATCTCCGCCCTAGCCCTGCCCGCGGTGGGGATCGGCTTCTTTATGCAGGTGATAAAGTGGAAGCGCCGGGACCTGGGGGAGGTCTTTATGGGCTTCGGCTTCATCTTCCTGGGCCTCCGCTTCCTTACCGACGCCCTGCCCACGGTGGACGCCGCCCACCTGGAATTTATCCGCCGCTTCTCCGACCTGGGTTTCCTTTCCATCCTTATCGGCCTGGGAGCCGGTACAACCGTCACCCTGCTGATGCACTCCTCCGCGGCCACCATCACCCTGACCATCACCATGGCCATGGGGGACATGATCAGCTTTGAAACCGCGGCCGCCATGATCCTGGGGGCCAACATCGGCACCACCATCGACGCCATCATGGCCGCCATCGGCGCCAAGACCGCGGCCAAAAGGACCGCCCTGGTCCACGTGCTCTTTAACGTGGTGGGCAGCGTGGTGGCGGTTATCTTTTTCCAGCCCCTCATCATGCTGGTGGATATGCTTACCCCCGGTTCCTCCGGCGGCAGCGGGATTGCCGCCCACCTTGCCATGTTCCACACGGTCTTCAACATCATGGGGACCATCCTGTTCCTCCCCTTTGTACGGCAGTTTGCCATGCTGGTTTCCTTCCTCATCAAAGACCAGGATGACCTTCCGGCGGTCAGAAGGACCTACCGCCTGCAGTACATCTCCGGCACCCTGCAAAACACCCCGGAACTCAACATTATCCGGGCGGAGAAGGAGATCCGGGACATGGCGGGGGTAGCCTCCTCCATGTTCGCCCAAATCAGCGCGGCCCTGCAGAACCTCCAGAACCAGGCGCACAAGGAACAGGCGGTGGACGCCCTGGTGGAGGAAATGCGGGAAAAGGAAGAATTTGCCGACGAGATGCGGGTGGAACTGACCCGCTTCCTTATCGAATGCCGCCGCCCCCAGTTGAGCGGCAAGTCGGAGCGGAAAATCTACCAGCTTCTGCGGATCATCTCCGACCTGGAGGACATGACCGACGACTGCTGCAGCGTCAGCCTGCTCCTGGAACGGAGCATCAAGAAAAAGCTCTACTTCAAGGACAAGGAAATGGCGGCCCTGGCCCCCTACGCCCGGCTGGTTGAAGATTTCCTCGCCTTTGTCCGGGAACAGTTGGGGCAGACCATCACGGCGGAACAGGAAGCCTATGCAGCGGAACTGGAAAACAGCATCGATAAATCCAGGGACCGGCTGCGGAAAATGGGCCGCAAGCGGATCGAGGCCGGCGCCGATGTCAAGGCGGAACTCCTCTTTATCGACGTGGTGCGCCGCATTGAGAAGGTAGGGGACTACTGCTACAACATCGCGGGCGCCCTGCGGCAGGGCCGTTAGCGGCCTGTCCTTGACTAGTAGTTTCTAATACCGGAAAATGAAGTATCAAGCGAGGAGGCAAAAGATGAGTGTTATTGAATACGTGCATGCCCGGGAAATCCTGGACTCACGGGGAAATCCCACCGTAGAGGTGGATGTGGGCCTGGAAGACGGCACCCTGGGCCGGGCGGCGGTCCCCTCGGGAGCCTCTACCGGCGACTACGAGGCGGTGGAACTGCGGGACGGCGACAAGGGCCGCTACCTGGGTAAGGGCGTTCTCAAGGCGGTGGACAATGTGAACAACATCATCGCCCCGGAACTGGAAGGCCTGGATGCCCAGGATCAGGTAGACCTTGACCGTACCATGATTGAACTGGACGGCACCGAAAACAAGGGCAAGCTGGGCGCCAACGCCATCCTGGGGGTCTCCATGGCCGCAGCCCGGGCCGCGGCAAACTACCTGGACATACCCCTTTACAAGCACCTGGGGACCTTCCATGCCAACCTGCTCCCCGTACCCATGGCCAACATCATCAACGGCGGCAAACATTCGGACAACAAGATCGACTTCCAGGAGTTCATGGTCATGCCCATAGGAGCGGACTCCATCACCGAGGCCATCCGCTGGACCGCCGAAGTTTTCCACAACCTGAAAAAACTCCTCCATGACAGCGGCAAGAACACCTCCGTAGGCGATGAGGGCGGCTTTGCACCGGACATCGGCAACGAGGAAGCCCTGGAATACATTATGAAGGCCATCGAGAAGGCCGGCTACAAACCCGGCGAGCAGATCGCCATCGCCCTGGACTGCGCCAGCTCCGAACTCTACGGCGAAGGGGACAAAAAGGGCTACAAATTCTGGAAATCCAACCCCGACAAACTCTTCAGCGCCCAGGAGATGATCGACATCTACACCAGGTGGGTCAACAAGTACCCCATCATCTCCATCGAAGACCCCCTGGACCAGGACGACTGGGACGGCTACGTGGCCCTCACCAAACAGCTCGGCTCCAAAATCCAGATCGTGGGCGACGACTTCTTTGTCACCAACACCAAGCGCCTGGAAAAAGGCATCGCCATGGGGGCCTGCAACTCCATCCTCATCAAGGTCAACCAAATCGGCACCGTCACCGAAACCTACGAAGCCGTGGAAATGGCCAAGCGGGCCGGCTACACCGCCGTCGTCTCCCACCGCTCCGGCGAAACCGAAGACAGCTTCATCGCCGACCTGGTAGTGGGCCTGGAAACCGGCCAAATCAAAACCGGCTCCATGAGCCGCACCGACCGGGTCTGCAAGTACAACCAGCTTATGCGCATCGAAGAAGAGCTGGAAGGCATCTCCGAATACGCCGGCAAAAAGGCGCTCTACAGCATCAAAAAATAAGTAAGGAGGGGGGAGGCAACAGGTTGCACTCCCCCCTCGGCCCAGCCCGCCCGCGATCATTCCCTGGAGGAAAACATGCTGCATAAAATAAGGTTCATAGAACCGGGGAACTATTCGCCTTATAAAAAATCCATTGCCAACGTACTAACCTATAATAAATATATCAGAAACCCGTCAACCGGGCATTGCAGTGTTATTCAGCATTTTGGAAGAACCATACGGAAACGGACGCCCCAAAACATCGTCATGGATATAAAAACGGCAATAGCATTCCACCGGAGAAAAATAATTCCCCGGCTAAATAAGGTTGTATGGATATAACTGTATTTACGTTTAATGAATTGGTTGAAAATATAACCGGCTGATTTAATAGAATTGGATTATTACAGAAGATTAAAATACGAATATGAAATGACGAACCCCGCCGCAGAGCAGCGGGGTATCGTCGGTCGAGAAGAAAAAAGTCCTTCGGACTTTTTTCGGTTTGTACGGGGGAGGTTTCTACCCCGCCAACTTGCCCGGAGGGAT
>JAISQJ010000132.1 GCA_031274285.1 Treponema sp.
TCCATGGAAAAATTGCCGGATAAGGCGCCGGTGGGGCAGGCTTTTATACATTTTCCGCAGTTTATATTGCAGCCGCCGGTGACCGGTTCTCCCTCCGGGGCTTGGTCGTAATCCAGGACATGGTCGACTATCCACTGGTCTGGTACTCCTCAAAGGACGCGGAGGGGATAATGCCGCATTGAAGGTACCCGGACTCCAGGGCCTTTTTTTTGATCCGGTCGGCAAGCCGGTACTCCCGCGGCATCCCGGGATTCATTTGTTGGCCTTTCCCTGCATCTTTGCCCAGGTGTCCCGGAGGCCCACGGTACGGTTAAATACCGGCCGGCCCCCTTCCCCGGTGTCGGGGTCCCGGACAAAGTAGCCCAGCCGCTCAAACTGGAAGCGTTCCTCCGGAGCCGCTAGGGCAAGGCAGGGCTCGCCGCAGGCCAGGGGCAGGGTTTCCAGGGAAGCGGGGTTAAGGCTGTTCACAAAATCCCCGCCGGGGGCCGCATCCATGGGCCGGTCAACGGTAAAGAGGTAGTCGTAGAGTCGGGCTTCCAGGGTTACGGCGTGGGGGGCGCTGACCCAGTGGATGGTACCCTTTACCTTTCGGTTGTCCGGGGCGTTTCCCCCCCTGGTGGCGGGATCGTAGTCGGCATGGACTGCCGTAACCCTGCCCTCCGCATCCTTTTCGCAGCGGGTACAGGTTACGATGTACGCATAGCGGAGCCGCACGCTGTTTCCCGGATAAAGGCGGAAATATTTCGGCGGCGGGGTCTCTTCAAAATCCTCCCCCTCGATCCACAGTTCCCCGGAAAAGGGGATCTTCCGCATCCCGGCGCCCGCATCCTCCGGGTTGTTCACGGCCTCCACCTCCTCCACCTTGCCGGCGGGCCAGTTGTCGATGATAAGCTTCACCGGTCGCAGCACCGCCATGACCCGGCGGCTTGTTTTGTTCAGGTGTTCCCGCAGGCAATACTCCAGAAAGGCGATGTCCACCATGCTGTCGGTCTTGGCGATCCCCACCTGGGATACAAAGCTGCGGATCGCCTCCGGGGTGTAGCCCCGCCGGCGGAGCCCCGCGATAGTGGGCATCCGGGGATCGTCCCAGCCGGAGACCCGCTTTTCCTGTACCAGCCGCAGGAGCCAGCGTTTGCTCATCACCGTGCGGGTCATGTTGAGCCGGGCGAATTCGATCTGGCGGCTGGGGAAGACTCCGGCCTCCCGGATAAACCAGTCGTACAGGGGCCGGTGTATTTCGTATTCCAGGGAACAGAGGGAATGGGTGATCCCCTCCTTGGCGTCGGACAGGGGATGCTGAAAGTCGTACATGGGATAGATGCACCAGGCGCTGCCGGTGCGGTAGTGGTGTTCCCGGCGGATACGGTACATCACCGGGTCCCGCTCCAAAAGATTGGGGCTGGCCATGTCTATCTTGGCCCGCAGGGTTTTGGAGCCGTCGGGGAATTCCCCGGCCCGCATCCGGGCAAAGAGGTCCAGGTTTTCCTCCACACTGCGGTCCCGCCAGGGGCTGTTGCGGCCGGGGGGGGTCTGGGTAATGTTGTTTTTATCTTCCACCGCAGTGCCCCGGTACTCGCTTATTTCGTCTTCGGAAAGATCGTCCACATAGGCGCGGCCCTTCTTGATGATCTTTACCGCCAGATCGTAGAGGTACTCGTAATAGTCCGATGCGTAGTATTCCCGGTCTTCCCAGTCGTAGCCCATCCATTTGATGTCCCGTTTGATGGCGTTGACGTAGGAACTATCCTCTTTTTCCGGGTTGGTGTCGTCGAAGCGGAGGTTACACTTACCGCCGAAGCGTTCAGCCATGGTAAAATCGATGTAGAAGGCCTTGCAGTGGCCGATGTGGAGCCAGCCGTTGGGTTCCGGCGGAAAGCGGGTGTGAACGTAGGTGTAGCGGCCGCTTGCCAGGTCTTCCTTAATAAATTCACTAATGAAGTCGGTCCCCGTCCCAGGGGCGCTCCCGCCGGAATTTCCGGCATGGTCCGCAGCTTCCATGAGTAGTTCTCCTTTTCGAGGGGTTTCCCCAAATTTCAGTGTTGGGGCTCGTGTCAAAAATTGGTAAGGTAACAGATGCCCAGGAGCAGCACCGCCCAGAGCATGTCATTATCGACGGCCTTGCCCGCCTGATTCGAGGGCGCCAGACAGCCCAACTGCCCGCCGTACCACCAGAAAAGGCCCATCTGAATATCGATACGCAGGGCATATTCGGTAAAATCCTCGCGGGTGCTTTGGGCGCCGAAGAGCAGGTAGGCAAGCTCCTCCAGGATGACGCCGAAATCGCGGAGGGCCTTCTGGAAATCTCCCGCCTCAATTTCCCGGATAAAGGGGGGGACTCTGGTTTCCAGTTTCGCCTTGCGGTCCTCATCGGCCTTCTCGATCCAGGTTTTCTGAATCAGCAGATCCAGATTATTTTGGAAATGGGCAAGGAAATGGCGCATCTCCTCACCGGTCTTGTTGACCGCCAGCAGCCGTTTATAGTCGGCTTCTATGCCCAGAATTCCCGCAAAGGCCTTGGCGGCCGCCTTACCGGGCCCCTTGCCTGCGGAAAATCCCCCAGGGGGAAACAGTTTTTCCGCAATCTTCCGGTATTCCCCAGGCAGAGATTTGTTCACGTGCAAAGGACAACTATGCATACCTAGAACATGCTAAGAAATGGAAGCTCTGTCAACGGTCCCTAACAGCGCGAACCATTGACATAAATCTATGGGAAGGGGAAAATCAAGGGTATCTTTTGAAAACGGAGGAGAATTTATGAAAAAAAGACTAGGTTTGGCGGCTCTGGCCCTTATCATGGCCGGGGCCATGGTATTCGCCAGGGGTACGGGGGACCGGCAGCAGGCCCGGACCACAACCCAGCAGAGGGACTGGAAGGTAAACGGCCCCTACCACATCGGTGTCATTACCGGCACGGTTTCCCAGTCCGAAGACGACCTTCGGGGTGCGGAGGAGCTGATCAAGCGCTACGGCAGGGTGTCCGAGGGCGGCATTATCCAGCATGTCACCTACCCTGATAACTTCATGGATCAGCAGGAAGTGGTCATTTCCCAGGCCCTGACCCTGGCGGACGATCCCCTGATGAAGGCTATCGTGTGGAACCAGGCGGTCCCCGGCTCCGGCGAAGCCTACCGCCGGATCAGGGAGCGGCGGCCCGACATCCTCCTTATCCAGGGGGAACCCCACGAGGACGTGCTGGTTGCCCAGTCGGTAAGCGACATCGTGGTCCAGTCTGACTTCATTCCCGGGGCTACACCATCATCTGGGCCGCCAAGCAGTTGGGGGCCGATACCTTTGTACATATCTCCTTCCCCAGGCACATGTCCTACGAGGCCCTGGGGCTTCGCCGGCAGATCTTCGAGGAGGCCTGCAAGGACCTGGGCATAAAGTTCGTGTTTGAAACCGCCCCGGACCCCACCTCCGATATTGGGGTGGCGGGCGCCCAGCAGTACCTGATGGAAGCGGTACCCCGGTGGGTGGAGCAGTACGGCCAGAAAGCGGTCTTCTTCTGCACCAACGACGCCCATACTGAACCCCTGATTCGCCAGCTCCTGAATTACGGCGGCATGTTTGTGGAAGCGGACCTCCCCTCCCCCCTCATGGGTTATCCTGGGGCCTTGGGCCTGGACCTTTCTGCGGATATGGGAAATTTCCCCGCCATCCTCAAGCGGGTTGAGGAAGCGGTTGTGGCCAAGGCCGGACCCGGCAGATTCGGCACCTGGGCCTTCTCCTATGGCTTTAACGTATCTGCAGGACTGGGCGAATACGCCAAGCGGATTCTGGACGGCAGCGCCCAGCTTCTCAACGTCCAGGATCTCTACTCCGCCTACGGTGTGTTTACCCCCGGGGCCAAGTGGAACGGCAGCTTTTATGTGGACGCCAATACCGGGGTCCGGGCCAGGAACCACTTCCTGGTGTATATGGACACCTACATCATGGGCCAGGGCTTCCTGCCTACCACCAGCCTCACGGTGCCCGAAAAATATTATAACATAACGTTCAAGAGACCCAACTAAGAGACTCCGCCATGCCGCCGACTGCGGCGGTGTGGCGGGAGGGGAATGGTCATGGCAACTGATAGGCCCCTCCTGCAATTTGAAGGGGTTTCAAAGGATTTTTACGGCACCTCTGTCCTCAGCGATATTAATTTTACCCTGGATAAGGGTGAAATTCTGGGACTTATCGGAGAGAACGGCGCCGGTAAGACCACGCTTATGCATATCCTTTTCGGCATGCCCGTTATCGCGGAAACCGGGGGATTTGGGGGCCGGGTCTTTATCGCGGACAGGCAGGCGAATTTCAAGAGCCCCTTCGATGCGCTGAATGCGGGGATCGGCATGGTGCATCAGGAATTTTCCCTTATTCCCGGCTTTTCCTCCTGCGAGAACATCATGCTCAACCGGGAGCCTGTCCGTTTTAACCCGGCGACCGCAATTTTCGGCGAGCGTCTGGCCACCCTTAAACGGGACGTGATGCAAAACCGGGCCGCCGCGGCCATAGGCAAGCTGGGGGTAGACATAGCTCCCCAAACCGTGGTGGCGGAAATGCCCGTGGGCCACAAGCAGTTTACCGAGATTGCCCGGGAGATAGACCGGGAGCAGGTAAAGATTCTGGTCCTGGACGAACCCACCGCCGTGCTTACCGAATCCGAAGCGGAGATACTCCTTTCCTCCCTGCGCCGTCTGGCCTCCGAGGGGATCGCCGTGATCTTCATAAGCCACCGGCTCCACGAGGTCACCGCCGTGGCGGACCGGGTCATCGTACTCCGGGACGGGAGCATCATCCGGGATGCCCCCAACAAGGGGATCACCGTTCAGGACCTGGCTTCCTGGATGGTGGGCCGGGAGAAGGCGGATTCCCTGGTCCGCCGGTCCGCTGCGGGAAGCCCTTCCGGTCTCTCTGCGGGGGCTTCCCCGGCCCGGAACGAAGCGGGACCGGAGGCCCTGCGGGTGGAGCATCTTTGGGTAGACATGCCCGGCGAAACGGTGCGGGACGTTTCCTTCTCGGTTAGCCAGGGGGAGATCTTCGGCATCGCCGGCCTTGCGGGCCAGGGGAAGCTGGGGATACCAAACGGCATCATGGGACTGCACCCCGCCGGGGGTCAGGTTTTCCTGGGGGATGCCCCGGTGATCCTGGGCAATCCGCGGGCCGCGCTGGAGGCAGGCATGGCCTTTGTCTCCGAGGATCGCCGGGGGGTGGGGCTGCTCCTGGACGAAAGCCTGGACTGGAACATCGCCTTTCCTTCCATGCAGATCAAGGGCGCCTTTATCAAGTCTTACCTGGGAGGTCTTTTCAATTTCCGGGATGAAAAGGCCATGCGGCGTCTGGCGGATGAGTACATCGAGAAGCTGGAAATTAAGTGTACCGGAAGCAGGCAGCCCGCCAAGGAGCTTTCCGGGGGAAACCAGCAAAAGATATGCCTGGCAAAATCCTTTGCCCTGGAGCCCAGGCTGCTTCTGGTCTCCGAACCCACCAGGGGCATCGATGTGGGCGCGAAAAAGATCGTGCTGGAAACCCTGCTCTCTTACAACCAGGAGCGGGGAACTACCATCGTGATAGTGTCCAGCGAATTGGAGGAACTCCGTTCCGTTTGTGACCGGATCGCCATCGTGGATGCGGGGCGCATCGCGGGAATCCTCCGGCCCAATGCGCCCGCCGCGGATTTTGGGCTCCTTATGTCGGGTGAAAAACTATGAAGATCAACCTTGACCATAGAATAAGGGATTTTATTGCTGATTTCGGCTGGCCCCGGATCATCATTTCCTTTTATGTCATAGTCCTGTTCATCGCCGCTCCCTTTGTGGGGGTGCACGTGGATAATTCCTTTAAGGACGTGCTGGCCCGGATAGGCCAAAACGGGGTCCTGGTCCTGGCCATGGTCCCCATGATGCAGGTCGGC
This sequence comes from Treponema sp., assembly GCA_031274285.1. Classification (GTDB taxonomy): domain Bacteria; phylum Spirochaetota; class Spirochaetia; order Treponematales; family Breznakiellaceae; genus JAISFT01. The sequence continues at coordinate 5,897 of JAISQJ010000132.1, forward strand.
GCGGGGCTCAACTTTGGGCTCCCTGTGGGGATCATCGCTGGGCTTCTGGGGGCCACCCTGTCTATGCAGTTCCGCCTGGTGGGGGCCGCGGGCTTCTTCGCCGCCATCGGATTCAGCCTCCCCTTTGCCCTGGTCTTCGGCTGGCTTTACGGCATTCTCCTCAACAAGGTCAAGGGCGAGGAAATGACCATCGCCATGTACGTCGGTTTTTCCATCGTCACCTTTATGGCGATCATGTGGCTCATCCTCCCCTTTACCAACCCCACCATGATCTGGGGCTACAAAGGCCAGGGCCTGCGGACCACCATCACCCTGGACGGTTACTGGGCCCACGTGCTCAACAACTTCCTGGCCATCCGCATAGGCCCCCGCTTTGAATTTCCTACGGGGCTGCTCCTGTTTTTCGCCCTCATGTCGTTCCTGATGTGGCTTTTCATGCGGAGCCGCACAGGGACCGCCCTTACCGCGGTCGGGTCCAACCCGGACTTTGCCCGGGCCGGGGGTGTTTCCTCGGAGCGGATGCGGATTATCAGCGTCATCCTTTCCACCGTGTTTGGGGCTATAGGCATCCTGGTGTACCAGCAGAGTTACGGCTTCATGCAGCTCTACCAGGCCCCCCTGTACATGGCCTTTCCCGCGGTGGCGGCAATCCTGCTGGGGGGCGCTTCCATCAACAAGGCCAGCATTCTCAACGTGGTGGTGGGGACCACCCTTTTCCAGAGCATTCTCGCCATGACCCCCAGCGTGATCAACAGCGTTCTTAAAACCGATATGTCCGAGGTGATTCGGATACTCATCTCCAACGGCATGATAATCTATGCCCTAACCAGGAAAACAAAGGCGGCCAAATGAAAAAACCCTTTTACCTTCGCCGTTTTTTGGGGGACAACGCGGTGGTCATGATCTTTTTGGCCATCACCATTGCGGCGACTCCCATTTCGGGTTTGAACATGACCTTTATCCTGCAGGAGATTTTAAGCCGGATCGGGCGGAACTGCTTCCTGGTGTTCAGCCTTCTCCTGCCCATCATGGCGGGGATGGGGATTAACTTCGGCATGGTCCTGGGGGCCATGGCAGGGCAGATTGGGCTGATCTTCGCCGTGGACTGGAACATCGTGGGGGTTCCGGGCCTGATCTTCGCCAGTCTTATCGCCGTTCCCATCGCCGGTTTCCTGGGCTGGCTGGCGGGGCATATCCTCAACCGCGCCAGGGGCCGGGAGATGGTCACGGGCTACATGCTGGGATTCTTCATGGACGGTTTCTACCAGCTCATCGTGCTCTACATGATGGGCTTTATCATCCCTGTTCATTCCCTGGCCATTACCCTGAGCCGGGGCCACGGCATACGGAATACCCTCAACCTGGAAACCGTACGGATGTCCCTGGACCGGCTTATCCCCCTGCAGATCGGTTCCATAAGCCTGCCGGTGGCCAATTACCTGGTTATCGCCGTCCTCTGCCTCTTTATTATCTGGTTTAAGCGGACCAAGCTGGGCCACGACATGCGGGCGGTGGGACAGGATCAAACCGTAGCCCACTCGGCGGGAATTCCGGTGGACCAGACCCGGATCGTAGCCATTGTCATTTCCACCATCCTGGCCAGCCTGGGGCAGATCATCTTCCTTCAGAATATGGGGAACATGGCTACCTACAACGCTCACCGGCAGACCGGTTTTTTTGCCGCAGCCGCCATTCTGGTGGGGGGCGCCTCGGTGACCAAGGCCAGCATCACCAATGTCTTTATTGGGACCGTGCTGCTCCACCTCATGTATATCGTGGTTCCCCGGGCCGGGGTCAACCTTTTCGGCGACGCCATGATCGGGGAGTATTTTCGGGACGCCTTTAGTTTCGCCATCATCGCCCTGGCCCTGGTAATCCATGCATGGCGCAGCCGGGCCAATGCCGAACAGGCCCGTTCGGCGTTCCGCAGGGCCCCGGATCTTGCCGGGGCGAAGTGAGGCTCGAATGGCTGAACCAATGAGCGTAAAGTCCAGGCTCCGGCGGCAGACCCTGCTCCGGGCCGCGCTGGCCGTCCTATGGATTGCCGGCGCCGTGATCCTCTTTATCTTTAGCCGGGGCCACGCGCTGCTGGTGGATAACCGGAACCTTGAAGAACCGGCGTTGCGGGCCCCGGAGACGGTCGTCGTCTACGTGGATAGGCAGCTGGGCCTGGAGTTTTACCGGGGCGACCGGGACCGTTTCCAGGTGGCCGGCATAAACCACAGCATCTATGTGGAATTTGCTGACGGGACGCCGCCCTTTGAGACGCGTTTCACTCTGCCCATCAAGGACGATATGTACATCCTTTCAATCCCCAAGATGATCGCCGGCATCGAGCCTTTTGTGGAGGTTTTCCACTCCGAACAGGTTAACCGTGAAGAAGCCGCCGCGGCCAGGGCCGCGGAGGAGGCGGAACGCCAGGCCCTGGAAGAGGAAGGGAGCATTTTCAGCGTCTTTGGCGAATGACGGTACCCCGCCGCCCCGCTACTTCCATTCCAGTTTCCACGAGAGGGATAGTTCCCACGCGTCCCGGATCGATGTTTCGGCCTCAAAGGGGTTTGAGGGCAGATCGGGGTAGTTTAATTTGACAGTGAATCTGCTGCGCTTCCCCCGCAGCACCGCGGAAAGGGAAAGGTCCCGGCGTTTGGTTACGGCCTCCTCCTCCCCGGCGCCCGTTATGCTCATGCTGTAATCCAGGCCCGCCTTAAGCTGTAAATTCCCCCGGCCTCCCTGGGCCTTGAACCACCCTATGACCGGTAAATTCACGGGCCTGGACCAACTGAGCTGGGCGCCGGCCTTAAACGATTCCAGGCGGTAGGGGCCTTCGGGGATGGGCCAAGGCGGCCTGTCCCGGCCCGGCATTTCCCCCCATCCCGCGGCCGGGGAACCCGAGAGGGCGCCGGAAAGATTCAGGGCCAGGGTCCCCTCCGGGCCTGCGGATTTGGCGGCGGGCTTGCCGGTCCCCGCGCTGCCGCCCTCCACATTGTCGGCCTCCGCATTGCCGGCCTCCCCGGCGCGGCGTCCCCGTATGGCCCGGATGATGCCCTGGGGGCTGGCGGCCAGGCTCAGGCTTAGCCCCAGGCTGTCCCTGATATGATCGTCCTCCCGGCCGTCCCGGTCCGCGGTGACGGAGATTCGGGAGAGCCGCAGGGGCAGGGCCGCCGGGGGAGGCCGGTAGTAGAGGCCGGAGGAGCTGCGGTTAAAGTCCAAGCCTAGATCCCCGCCGGCGCTTCGCCTAAAGCCCGGCCCCGACAGGCCGGTATTCACCCTGACGAATCCGGCCCGCCCCTGCCATTCAAATTTCCCCCCGGTCCTAAAGCCCGCCCCGGGGATGGTTCCGTCGCTCCCGGCATAATGGGGGCCGGCGCCGTCCGCGGCCAGGGAAAGCTGCCAGCCCCGGCCCGCCTTCCGATTACCCGCCCGGAAGCCCAGGTTTGCGTATATATCCTGGCCAAAGGCGGGAATATCCGACCAGGCCCCGTCGGCGCTCAGGCTAAAGTAGGGGGAGTTGAAGAGCAGGGCCAGGCCGTAGAGTGTAAAATCTCTTTCCGGCAGGAAGGGATCCGCGGAAAACCAGGCCGAAGGATTCGAGACCTGCAGCGCCCCGGCAGTGTAGAGCCCTTCCAGGGTCAGGGAGGCGGCCTTGCCCAGGCGGCCTTCCAGCCCGGCGTTCAGCGCAGTTCCCTCCCCCAGGGGCGGGGAATCTTCCCCCCCGGCAATCCGTCCGGGGTTAATCCTGGCCGCGGCAAAGCCCCGCAGCCGCAGCCCCTCCGCCTTCGGCGCAAGCCCCCCCAGGCCCAGATAGGGAGTCCCCAGGTACACATAGAGGTCCTCCTCCTTCCCGGAGGGGGAAGTCCTTAGTTCCGCCATCGAGGCCTTGCGGGACTCCGTAAAGGGGAGGCCCCTGGACCAGGGATTGCGGAGCCGGCTTACCAGCCCCCATTCCTCCAGGGGGCCGTAGAGGATTCGGGAATAGCTGCCCTGGTGGTAGATTCCCCCCAGGAAGGCGGTTTCCCCCTCGTCCCAGAAGCTTTTATCCGCCATGGCCGAGAGGTCCCCGTCCCGGCGGTCCAGCATTTCCCCCCGCAGGCTTAAACCGGGTCCGGCAAAATGGAGCCTTAGGTCCCCGCGGTTGCTCAGCTTGCCCCCCTCGTCCCAGGAACCGGACCAGAGCAGTTCGACCTTGAGGGGCCTCTTCCCCGCCGGGGTCTCCGCTTCCTGGGCTTGCGGGGCCTCTACTTCCTGGGCCTGCGGAGTTTCCGCTGCCGCGCCGGGCCCCCCGATAAGCGCTGGGATCAGCAGCGCTGTCCTGAGCCATTTGATGGCTTTGAATAGCATTGTATTCATACCCCTTATAGGGCGCGGTCCCGCATGGCGCTTGCGTCCAAGGGCCATTTTTTTCATAAAATTAAAATTCCCCTTCGAATTCCGCTATACCTGTGTTTGGTATACCCGCCGGAGCGGGTGAAGTATGATAGAAGCGGAGGATCGAATATGGAAATGTTTAAGAGGAGCGGGACATGCGGTTTAAGGAACTGATAGCAAAGGGGAAATTCACCCTGGTAGCCAGCCTTCCCGCCAATAACCTTGATCTGGCCAAGGCCGCCCTGGCCGGGGGCGCGGAGGCGCTGAAGGTGCACCTTAACCTGCGGCACCGGGCAAGCGGGAATACCCTGGGGGATTTTAAGGCGAACCGGCAATTTCTGGAGGACCTTATCAAGCTGGCCGGCGGGACTCCGGTGGGACTGGTCCCCGGCGGGGAAGAGGCCTTTATTACCGAAGAAGAACTGGCGGAACTTGAAAACTTAGGGGTCGATTTCTTTTCTTCCTATGCCGGCCACCTTCCGGCCTTTATGATGCAAAGCCGCCGACTTTCAAAGATGGTGGCCATCGATCACGGCTACACCCAAAATACCCTGGATGCGGTCCGGGATTCGGAGATCGATATTCTGGAAGCCAGCATCATGGCCGCTGACCAGTACGGGAAACCCCTGCGTTACGATGACCTTCTTACATACAGCGACATCGTAAAAAAAACCGCCAAGCCCGTGCTTATCCCCACCCAAAAAAAGATACTTCCATCCGAGACCGCGGCCCTTTTCAAGGCCGGCTGCAAGGCGCTTATGATTGGGGCCATCGTGGCGGGGGACGGGTCCCCCGGAGACTGGGAAAAGACCAGCGCCGCTTTCCGCAAGGCCATAGCGGCCCTGTAGGAGCGCCGGGGGTACCGGAATGATGCGAGTAAAAATGAAGTACGACATAGCGGTCATCGGCGGGGGCCCCGCCGGTTCCGTGGCCGCCATAGCCGCGGCCCGGGAAGGGGCCAAGACCATTTTGGTTGAACGCTTTGGCTGCCTTGGGGGCATGCTTACCATGGCGGGAACCGGGCCCCAGATGACCTTTCATGCGGGGAACCGGCAGGTTATCTTCGGCATCCCCCAGGAGATAACGGAACGCCTGCAGGCCCAGGGTTTTTCCCCCGGCCACCAGAAGGATGCGGTGGGCTATTGCGGAACCACCACCGCCTTCGATCCCGAAGGCATGAAGCTGGTGCTGGAAACCATGGCCAGGGAAGCGGGGGTAAGGCTGCTCTACCATACGGTCTATACGGACTGCACGGTGGAGGGAGAAAAAATAAAATCGGCCCGCCTTTTTTCCAAGGCCGGTTTTTACGACCTGGAGGCGGATTATTTTATCGACGCCTCCGCCGACGCCGACCTGGCCGTTGGCGCGGGGGTGGGCGCCGTATACGGCCGGGAAACGGATAATCTGGCCCAGCCCATGACCATGAACGCCCGGGTTTATAACGTGGACCGGGAAAAGGTTTTGACCTACATCGAAACCCATCCCGCCGAGGTCTACCCCCATACCCCCCCGGACCTGCGGCAGTATCCCCGCTATGGAATCCAGGGCGCCTATAGCCTGGTAGCCCAGGCCAAGGAGCGGGGAGAATTCAAGGTGGACCGGGATATGGTCCTGGCCTTTGAAACCAACAACCGGGGGGAATTTATCATCAACATGACCAGGGTGATAAAGCGTTCCGCCCTGGATCCCTTCGACTTAACCGAAGCGGAAATAGAGGGCCGCCGGCAGGTCCATGAGACCCTGCGGTTTCTAAGAACCTACATTCCCGGATTTGAACATTGCGTGCTCATGGGCACCGGGCCCGTCATCGGCATTCGGGAGTCCCGGAAAATCAACGGCGTTTATAAACTTAGCGGCGGCGACCTTACCGGCAACGTCATGTTTCCCGATGCCATTGCCATGGGAGGCTACCCCATCGACATTCATTCCCCCGACGGAGAAAAAACGAATCACCGGTTCCTCAGGGAAAACTCCTGGTATTCCATCCCCTACCGCTGTTTAATTACCAGGGAACTGGGCAACCTTATCGTTACCGGCCGCTGTATCAGCGTAACCCACGAAGCCTGCGCCGCGGTCCGGGTAACGCCCATCCTTATGGCCATAAGCCAGGGGGCCGGAACCGCCGCGGCCCAGGGCTTCAAGGACCAGGCGGACCTCCGCCATCTGAACGTAGAAAAACTGCGGGCCCTCCTTAAAGACCGGGGAGTTTTCCTGGAGGAGTATGATGATCCTCAATAATTTCCAATAATCTTTAATAGGCCCCGGCGCAAAGCGCCGGGGCTGCCCTTCGGGCGACCCTCCTATCCCTTGCGCGATGTACGTCCCCCAAGCCGTCCCACCCTGCATGGCCTTGGGTCATGGTTGCAAAAAATGGTGACTGTTACCCTTGTGTTACTGGTTTAATGGCGTTATCGGTGGAAGATGATGTAACGAACAGGGGGATACATTATAATTTTATAGATAATGCGATAGGCGGCTATAAATATTCTGATAGGGAATATTCTATAGTAACCAATTTATTAGTTGATCCTAATCACTTAATTCAACGGGCAGAGGAGTACAAAGGGTTTCAGTGGATTTATAGTTTTTTTGCAGATGGTACGGCAGAAATTAGTACGGTAAACGCAGAGGTGACTGACACTAAATGACGAACCCCGCCGCAGAGCAGCGGGGTATCGTCGGTCGAGAAGAAAAAAGTCCTTCGGACTTTTTTCGGTTTGTACGGGGGAGGTTTCTACCCCGCCAACTTGCCCGGAGGGAT
>JAISQJ010000136.1 GCA_031274285.1 Treponema sp.
AACCAACCCCACCGCAGAGCGGTCGGGGTATGGTTGTTTTGGTAAGGTATTTGACTCAGGGTACATACCCTTAGTACCGCCGCAAGCGGCCGGGGTATGTACCCTTCGCAAACAATCAAAGCGGTGAACCTCATCAAACTGGGCCAATAGATTCTTGGATCGTTCTATGGGACCGGCCACCAATTGGGGAAAAAAAGAAACAAAAAGGGCGTATTTAAGAAAATTCTTTTCGGCGTAAATTTCACCGCGGTAAATGTCCATGGTGTAACTTAAGGCCTGAAACGTATAAAACGATATGCCCACCGGCAAAAGTACCTCGAACCGGGGCTGCAAAGGCTGAAGGGCGAAACGGCTTAAAACAAAATTCAGGTTGACTAGGGCGAAACGGAAATATTTGAAGAAAAATAGGATGGCAAAATTCAGGGAAAAGGAAAGGGCCACCCATAGTTTTTTTTGTCCCCTCCGGCCCCTTGCGTGGGAGCGGGAGATGAGTAAACCGCTGATCCAGGTAATCGTGATTGAAAGGGTAAGGAGGACGGCATATTTGGGGTTCCAGGCCATGTAAAAATAGTAGCTTGCCGCCAAAAGCCAGAGATACCGGAACTTATGGGGGATAACAAAATACAGGAGGGTAACAACCGGGAAAAATATAAGAAAATGATACGAGTTAAAGAGCATGCTGGCCGACCCTGCCTCCGTTAGCGTTTATCAGGGCAGGAAGACATACCAAATACCCTGATATGACAATTCGATAGCCAATTATAGCCCTTAACAGGGTAATGTCAAGGTGTTTATTATCCTTTTTTAAGTAATCTATAGCGGTGAAATTCAGGGAAAACCTAAAAGAGCTGCTGATTTTTCAGGATATGCAGGTCAAAGAACTGGCGGTCCTGTCCGGGGTCAAAAAAAGAACCATAGACAACTATCTGAGAGAATCCGGGGCCGAGCCCTCGGCCGAAAATGCCGTTAAAATTGCCGGCGCCCTTGGCGTCACCGTTGAATACCTTGTTACCGGGAAGCATCCCGGATTGCCGGAAACCGGGGGCCTTGGCTTAGCGGAACTGCGTACCGTTATTAAACAGGTGGAAAAACTGAACGGGGCACAAAGGAAGGCCCTTATCACGCTGCTAAGGCTTATCTGAGCATGCCCCTTAGGCCATTAGCGCGGGTCCTTAAGCGATTTTACCGTTTCGGTATCAAACCCGGTGGCGGCCGCCACCTTTTTAGGAGACAGGCCCATGGTGATGAGATTTTTGGCCACCTCAAGCTTGGCCCTGGTCTCCCCCCTAGCTTCCCCCCTAGCTTCCCCCCTGGCCTCTCCCCTGGCCTCCCATTTGGCTATCAATCCCGCTTCCTCTAATACCTTCTCAAAAGTCAACGCCGTATCGCTCATCGTTAATGCCTCCCGTATGGTCTTACGGAGGATACACCTGAGCATCCCCACCGGCGCGGGTGAATAAGAAAAACAGGCGCTTGACACATCATACGCCAGCCGGATGGCGGGACATCCCCAAGCCGGCCACGCTTACGGCTACGCCGTTTCGGTCAAGTGTCCGTCTTGGGGCCCCCCGCCATCCGGCTGGCATGTTTGGCGCCGGGCGCCGTTTTTTCAATACCAGCACCGGGGATCACCGTCGGGTGTATCCTCTCTAGTATATCAGACAGGATGTTGTCTTGGACCTTGATCGTAATAGGAAAGCGGGGCGGTCGAACAGTATCGGAAGCTATCAGGGCCGTTCGGGGGACGCCGCCGGAGGTGAAGGGTCTACCGCTGGGCGCTCCGCACCTGGCTTTGGTCAAAGCCGTCGATGGCCCGGACCAGGGACAGCCAGTAGTTGGCCTCGTTTTCCGAGGTGTAAGGCCCAACCCGCACCCGGTACCAGGTTTGGCCGTCCACTTCCCGGTCGTCGATGATCGAGCTTAAGCCCTTGGCGGCCAGGGTTTCCTTGGCCCCTTCGGCCCGGACCAGGGCGGAGAAAGCGCCGGTCTGTATCCAGTAGTCCTGCTGAGACCTGGGCGCGGCCCTTGCCGCAGGCTGCACCGTCGAGGCTGTCGGCCTTGCCGCCGGGCTGGAAACCGCAGCGGCGGCGGGCCTTACCGCCGGACCGGGGGCTGCGGTAGCAGCCGCCGCAGGCCGTGCCGCTCCAGGCTGCGCCGTCGAGGGGGCCGCAGGCCGTGCCGGCGGGCTGGAGGCTGCGGCAGCCGCGGGCCGCGCCGGCGAACTAGGGGCCGTAGCGGTAGCTACAGGGGCCGCCGCGGGTCTGGCGGCGCTTGCCGGCGGGATCCTAGCCTGGCCGGAGCGTGCAGGGGCCGCGACCGGCGGGCTGGGGACCCCCGGCGCGCTGGGCTGGGGCACGTTGATCACCACCTGGGGGGAATCGCCTCCCGCCGTGGAGGAAGCGGCTTCCCCGTTGATATAAAAGTTATTCTCCTGAACCGCGGAGGCGGAGGACCCGGCAGCGGGCTCCGTGCCGGAAACGGGGACGGCGCCCGGCGTCGCGCCGGGGGGCGCAACCCTCAGGCCCTGGAGGTCCCCGCTGTTACGGACCATGTCGGCCGTATCAGCGGAGGCCGGCCTCCGCTGATTTCCCCCGGCGTCGGCAAGCGCCGACTGGGACCCTCCCTCCAAGGGGGCAAGTCCCCCGGCGCTGGGGGTAAATATCAAAATAGCGGCGCTTAACACAATGACCAGGAATACCCCGACCGAAACCGCCACCAGCAGAAGTTTTCTCTTTTCCATGCGTCCCTCCGGTCCGCTGCCCGCCAAGGCGGGCCTTTAGGGAATCATCAGAGGCCCGCGGGCCAGGATCCCCTCTTTTTCCAGAATCTCGTCAATCCGGCGTTCCAAAGCACGCTCCAAAAGCCGGGAAGGAAAAACCGGGCATCCCCGGTTACTTATGACATACCTATCGGCAGTTCCTAAAAAATTTTTATTCTTATATCGGGAAATAAACCCCTTCTGGCTCGCAAAACGGCGGATCAGGGCCCCCCAGGGGAGCTTGTCCCGCCTTTTGGCCCGTAAAAGCCGGGTAAGCAGGGGGGCCTTGACCAGGATCACCGCATCCAGGCGTTCAAAAACGCAGGATCGGTGGAGCAGCGCCGCATTGACCACACAGGGCTTGTCCCCCTGGGCGTCGATCCACTGGAGGGTAAGGCGGTTGGCCGCGGGGTGGACTATGGCCTCCAGGGCCGCCAGCTCAGCGGGCCTGCCAAAAACCCTGGCCCCCAGGCGGCGGCGGTCCACGTCCCCGGCGACCCCCAGCATACCTGTACCAAAACGAGCCACAATGGCCTCTTTTTCCTCGACGATGGCCCGGTGCCCCAGCTTATCCACGTCGAGTACCGCCAGGCCCCGCCTTTCCAAAAGACCGGCCACGTGATTCTTCCCCGCGCAGTAGGTCCCCGTCAAACCGATGATTTTTCCGCCCATATTTTGTATACTTCCCGTTATCCTAACTATCGGAGGAATCCGTTGATGTCACAGAAGGTTTATTTTTCAAACATGGCCTACACCGCCTACGATGCCGATCAGACCCTGCCCCGCAAATTCGGCCGCCAGCTTGAGGCCTGCGGCCTGGCGGAAAAGGTTAAGGACAAGAGCATCGCCATCAAAATTCATGTGGGTGCGGAGCTGGGCTACTCCACCATCCCGCCGGTATTCATGCGGGTCCTGGCAAAGTTTGTAAAGGACCACGGGGGCAGGCCCTTTTTTACCGACCACTACCTCGATTCCCGGCATCCCGAACACCGGGGCTATACCGAGGAAAGCCTGGGCGCGCCGGTGCTGGATGCCACGGGGATACTGCGCAAGTATCTCTACACCAAAGAGGTGGATTTTAAGGGTTTTAAGCATGTTGATGTGGCCGGCCTTATCCACGATGCGGATTTTCTTATCGACTTTTCCCATGTAAAGGGCCACGGCTGCTGCGCCTACGGCGGGGCGGCAAAAAATATCGCCATGGGCTGCGTCAGCGACCGGACCCGCCGGGAACAGCACGGCCTGGAAGGGGGCCTAAGCTGGGACGCCTCCAAATGTACCCACTGCGAAGCCTGCATCGCCGCCTGCAATCACCGGGCCAACAGTTTTACTGACAAGGGGGAATATGAGGTAAATTTTCATAACTGTACCCTCTGCCAGCACTGCCTCAAGGTCTGCCCCGCCGGCGCCATCACCCTTACCGATGCCAGCTACCTGGATTTCCAAAAGGGCCTGGCCCTCTGTACCAAAACCGTACTGGATACCTTTGAGCCGGGAAACGTGTTTTACATCAACCTGCTCATTTCCATTACCGCCATGTGCGACTGCTGGGGCATGACCACCCCCTCCCTGGTGCCGGACATCGGACTCATGTCAAGCTGGAACCTGGCGGCTATCGAAAAGGCCAGCCTGGACGAGATCAAACTGGAAAGGCTTAACCCCGAAGGGATCCCCGGAGGAATAATCCTGGGGGACTCAGGCCACCTCTTTCAGCGGCTCCACGGCAAGGACCCCTACGCCCAGATCAAGTTTTTGGAGGAATACGGCCTGGGCAGCGGCGATTATGCATACGAGATGGTAAGCTAAAAACGGGTTTTAGGGGCCGGCCAAGAGCGCGTGGCCCCTAACGGAGCGGACTATCCTCGCAGATATTTTCCCGGTCGATCCGCACGTATTCCAGGGATTCCCGGTTCAGAAAGTTCAAAAATATTTGGACGTTGTTTTTTATTTTGAACTGGGTCTCTTCCTCGTAGAGGGGGATCATCTGGTAAAAATTCACCCGTTCCCCGGTGGGAAGGGTGCAAAACGCAGACTTTTTGCCAAATGCGCCGGGGTTGAGCAGTAAAATGGTGCAAAGTTTGGTATTGTCCGCAAAGGGTTCCCCGTTAGGAATGGTGTGCCCCCAGCCCAGCCACGCATCATCGTTAATAGGAAGCCGGGCCAGAATTTTAAGCCAGTGGATAGGCCAGTACCACCTTTCATCCTCCAGATTATCCAGGTTCCAGTCCGGGGGAAGGCATACCATAACTTCCGCCCGGTCCAGGTCTTCCAGGTCCGGGGGGACCTTCATTTTGTGCGCCCCCATGCCCATGGTTACCAGGGTATAATAGTTCCGCTGCGGGGTAGGTTCGATGACCGCGATATCAACATGAATATCGGGGGATTCAAGCTCGTGAAACACATTCTGGTAGGAACCGAAATAAGTTTCGATGTGGGCCTCCAGGGCATCAAGCTCTTCCTCGGAGTAACATTCGGGGATAGGACCTGCGTTTCTGTGCCGAATTTCCGCCTCGGAAAGGCTTGCCTCCAGCAGCGCCCTGGTATCTTCCCCGTTATCCCCGTGCTCAATGGCCTTAAGAAAAAATTCCGCCGCCTCCGCTTCGCGGTTAAGGTAGTAGAGGGAATAACCCATCCTGAAAAACCAAACCCCGTCGTCCTTTCCTTCCTCCTCCAGTTTAAGCAGGACATTCAGGGCCTCCTGAAAACGCCCCAGGTTGTTAAGGGCCCGGGCATAGAAGCTGGCAATCTCATAATCCCAGTTCTTCCACCCCAGCTTTTCTATGGCCTTGACAATCCGCCCGTGCTGATTCTTTTCATGCCAGGAAGCAAGCTGCGCAATAAAGTAGGGGCGTCCCTTAATATCATCCATCAATGAAAGTCTCCCCCGCCAGACAAACGCATGCGAGCCGGCGAGCATGTTTCCGTACTCATGCAGCACGGCGTAGGCCAGGCAGCCGTAAACACCGTAGAAAAAATGCCGAAGGGCCGCAGGCCGGAAATGCCGCACCCCGCAACGGCTGTAACACCCAGGAACATCAGTGGAAATCCCCCCATCTTTTGCCGGTTTCCACACTCACCCGCAGGGGGATCGAAAGGGTAACCGCCCCTTCCATGACTTCCCGCACCAGTTCCGCCGCGGCCGCCGCCTCGGCCCGGGGACATTCCAGAATGAGTTCGTCATGGACCTGGAGGAGCAGCTTGGCGGGACTCTTGGCCGCGCCCAAGGCCCGATCCACCTTGAGCATGGCGGTCTTAACGATGTCCGCCGCGGAACCCTGGATCGGGGTATTCACCGCCACCCGCTCCGCCGCGGCTTTCTCGGTCTTGTTCCGGGAGTTGATGGCCGGGATATAGCGCCGCCTTCCCAGGATGGTAGAGGCATAGCCGGTCTGCTCGGTCTTACTGATAAGGGTGCTGATAAAACGGCTGACCCCGGAGTAGGTCTTAAAGTAGGCGTCGATAAAGGCTGCGGCCTCGGTGCGGGTAATGCCCAGCTCATTGGCCAGGCGGAAGGCGCTCATGCCGTACATGACTCCAAAGTTGATGGTCTTGGCGATCCGCCGCTGGGAAGCCTCCACCTCGTCCTCCTCCACCCCAAAGATAAGGGCGGCGGTCCGGGCATGGACATCCTTGCCTTCCCGGAAACTGCCGATCAGGTTTTCATCCCCGGACAGGTGGGCCAGGATCACCAGTTCTATCTGACTGTAGTCCGCGCTGATCAGGAGATTCCCGGGGCGGGCGGTAAAGGCCTCCCGAATCCGGCGGCCTTCCTCGTCCCGGATGGGGATGTTCTGCAGATTGGGTTCCTTGCTGGAAAGCCGGCCGGTGGCGGTTCCGGTCTGTACAAAATTGGTGTGGAGCCTGCCCTGGGAATCCGCCTCCCCCACCAGGCTGTCCACGTAGGTGGATTTCAGCTTTGACAGAGTCCGGTGCCGCAGTATCAGTGCGGGGACCGGATCTTCCCTTGCCAATTCCTCCAGCACCGCCACATCGGTGGAGTAGCCGGTTTTTGTTTTTTTGCCGGGTTTAAGTTTCCGCTCGGTAAACAGTATTTCCTGAAGCTGCTTGGGGGAGCCCAGGTTGAACTGGTGTCCCACCAGATGATAGGTTTCCTTTTCCACCCGGGCCAGTTCAAGCCCCAGTTCTTCACCGTAATCCTTAAGGACCTTGGGTTCGATCCTGATGCCCTCCCCCTCCATCTCCGCCAGGATAGGGAGCAGGGGCATTTCCAGATTGCCGAAGATCCCCAGGGTCTCCCCCTCTTTAAGCGCGGGGCTCAGGTACTCCCGCATCCGCAGGCAGAGGTCCACATCTTCGGCGGAGTAGCGGGTGGCGGTTTCCAGGGACACCGCATCAAAGGCGCTGCCCTTGGGCACCACGTCGTTGTAGGCCAGGGCATCCCGGTAATCCAGGTAGTAGGCCGCCAGGGAATCAAGGGCGTAGTTGTTCCGTTCCGGGTCCACCAGCCACGCGGCCACCATGGAATCCCAGATCTTGCAGGTCCAGCGGGGGATGCCCCAGCCCCGGCTTACCTTGTAGTCGAATTTGGCGTTGTGGGCCGCGACGGTCATCTTTGGGTCCAGGAGCAGGGGGGCCAGCAGTTCCCGCACCTTATCCGGGTCCAGGAAGGGGGCAGGCCCTTCCTCCCCCTCGCCCTGGGCGTCCCCCGCATCCCGGAGCCGGGCATGGGGGGCCACCGGCACATAGCAGGCTTCCTTGGGCTTCAGGGCCAGGGAAATCCCAATGGGCCGGGCATTCCACGCATCCAGGGAGTCGGTCTCAAAATCCAGGGCCATAAGCCCCTGCTTCCTGGCCGCCGCCAGCAGGGCTTTAAGGGCCCCCAGGTCCAGGATAGTTTTGTAGGTCCCCAGGCCCTGCAGCGCGGGGGGCGCCGTTCCCAGGGCGAGGGGCCGGCCGAAGCCCGTAGCCCCGGCGGTCCCCGCAGTCCCGGCAGCGTCCCCTGTAGCGCCGGCCCCCGCCGGGAAAGCCCCGCTGGCAGCGTTTCCGCCGTCCCCCTCCCCCGCGGCCTGGACGCCGGGGCCGGCCACATCCTTGTCCAGCTTGCGGGCCATCTGCAGCACCCCCTCCCGGAACAGGACCCGGGCCCCGGCGCTACGGTCCAGGGCCCCGGTGGAAAACTCCCCGATATGCTTAACCGGCAGGGGCACCTGGTCTTCCAGGGTGATAAGTTTCTTGGAAAAATAGGCGCTTTCCTTCCCTGCGGCCAATTTCTTGCCGGTACTGCCCTCGATGCCGGCGATATTTTCATAGATTGCGTCCAGGGAGCCGTAGCGGGCCATAAGCTTGATCGCCGTCTTCTCCCCCACCCCCTTCACGCCGGGGATGTTATCGGAACTGTCCCCCACCAGGGAAAGGAGGTCCAAAATCCTGGCAGGACTGACCCCCCACTCGGCCTTCACCTCATCGGGACCCACCAGCTCATAGGCGGGACCGCTCCCCGGGCTCGACGCCTTCCGGGGCCGCAGTTCCCAGGTAAACTCCCCCACCAGTTGAAGCAGGTCCTTGTCGCTGGAAAGGATATAACAGCGGCGCCCCTCCTTCCGGCACATCTTCGCCAGGGTGGCAATAATATCATCCGCCTCGTAACCGTCCACCCGCAGGGCCCTGATCCCCAGGGCTTCCAGCAGCTCCTCCACCAGGGGCACCTGGTCGTGGAGGTCCTCCGGGGCCTTCTCCCGGGTGGCCTTGTACGCGGCGTACAGCTTATGCCGGAAGGTAGGAACCCGGGAATCGAAGGCCGCGGCCAGGCAGAGGGGCATGGCGCCCTTGGCCCCTTCCACGGGCAGGCCCTCGTCCAGCAAACTCACCACGGTCCGGGCAAAACCGGTAAGAACGGACACGTTCCGCCCCTGGTTGTTCCGCAGAGGATGGGACATGAAGGCAAAATAGGAACGGTAAATAAGTCCGTAGGCATCGATCAGGATAAGGGGGGCGGATTCAGACATAAGCCAAGTATAGCGGGAAATAGCTAAGGACGCTAGGAACCGCAGCGGGCGGGGCTATCCGCCGCTTGGCCGCCCTGCCGGTCAACAAGTATCCCTTGCCCCATACCGGGCTTTGGGGTAACAATATTAGCAGGGGCTTCACAAGTGCAACAGGCTGCTAGGGCCCGGAATTCACAGGAACCGCCCTTCGCGGGCACGAGGAGGAACTATGGCACGACCGGTAACCATTTTTTCAGGTCAGTGGGCGGATCTGCCCTTTGAAACACTCTGCGCCAAGATGAAATCCTTTGGCTATGACGGGATCGAGATCGCCTGCTGGGGGGACCACCTGGAACCTCAAAAGGCCGTTTCCGACCCCGCGTACATCGAAGGCCGCAAGGCAACCCTGGCCGCCCACGGGCTCAAATGCTGGGCCGTAAGCGGACATCTGATCGGCCAGTGCGTAGGGGACCTCTGGGACCCCCGGCTTGACGGATTCGCCCCCAGCCGCCTGGCGGGAAGGCCCGCGGAAATCCGGGAATGGGCCATCGCGGAGATGAAACGTATCGGTCAGACCGCGAAAAACATGGGCGTCACCGTGGTAAACGGCTTTATGGGCAGCCCCATCTGGAAATACTGGTATTCCTTCCCCCAGACCAGCGAAGAAATGATCGATAACGCCTTTAGGGAGATTGTCCGGCTCTGGTCCCCCATCTTTGACGAATTCGACCGCCTGGGCGTCCGCTTCGCCCTGGAAGTACACCCCACGGAAATCGCCTTTGACTATTACACCTCCCAGCGGCTCCTCCGGGAATTCGATTACCGCCCCACCCTGGGCTTTAACTTCGACCCCTCCCACCTCCAATGGCAGGGCGTCAGCCCGGTGATCTTCCTCCGGGACTTTGCCGACCGGATCTACCACGTCCACATGAAGGACGCCGCCGTCACCCTGGACGGCAAAGCCGGCATCCTGGGCTCCCACCTCACCTTCGGCGACACCCGCCGGGGCTGGAACTTCCGCTCCCTGGGCCACGGAGACGTGGACTTTGAAAACATCATCCGGGAACTCAACGCCCTGGGCTACCAGGGCCCCCTCTCGGTGGAATGGGAGGACTCCGGCATGGACCGCGATCACGGCGCCCGGGAGGCCTGCGACTTCGTCCGCAAGATCGACTTCCCCCCATCGGAAGTAGCCTTCGACAGCGCCCTCAAGAAGGAATAAGGGGGGGCCAGAACGTGCATGCGAGCCGGTGAGCATGTCCCGAAACTTATGCAGCACGGCCTAGGCCAGGAAAACGCTTTAGGTTCCGGGATAAAATCGCCAGGCCGCCGCCTACCACGGACAACGTCCGTTGCAAAAAGCCCCATTTGGCGCTACCGTTAGGCTATGACCGATACGGACCGGCCCGAGGGTGACGGCACTACGCGGATTGCCTGGCACCCGGCC
>JAISQJ010000139.1 GCA_031274285.1 Treponema sp.
TCGCCACCGGCGCGGAAACAGCCTTGTCTGCCCGCAATGTACAGGCCCTGCGGCAAGCCGGCCGGTTTATACACCTTAAGCGGGACCCGGATCGTATGATCCGGGAAATACGGAAAAAATATCCGCCCCGGCCGGAAGAGCCCGATGTACATGATATGAACGAACTAATGGTATTTGCGTATAAGAAAATGATACCTGAATATGAAAGACTCGCGGACTTTACCGTGGAAAACGACAACGGCCAGGATGCGGGGCTTGAAAAGCTGATAAAAATCATCAGGGCTGAACTGGATGCCGAATGAAACGGCCATTTGTTTATACCGCCCTCCTACTGCTCCCGCCCCTCCTGCCCCGGCCTGCCCATTCATGCTAGGCTGGGCCTATGAACGATGTGCAAGCCGGCCTGGCGGATCTGGCGGGGCTCACGATATTTGCGGACTGCGGAGAGACGCCCCTGCTGGGGGCCTTCCGCTTCCTGCTGGAGGAATGGGCCCTGGTTTCCCCGGAGGCCCCCGAAGCTCTGGGCCGGAACAGGCCGGGGCCCCCCGCCGGGGGAAAGCCGCCCCTGTCCCTGCTGCGTTGCTGGGCGGCCCTGGTGCGGGAAATTGTCCGGGGGCCCGGGGCCCCGGACGCGGAATCCGACCACCCCGGGGCTTCGAACCTGGGGGCCCCGGAGACGAGCTTTTTCTCCCGCGTCCGGGACCTGGCGCTTTCCAGCGACAACCCCTTTACCCTGGCCGTGGAGCGGGGGGCCGCCGGTCCCCTCCTGACCCGGCTTGCCGGGGGCGACCTGGAGCGGCTGGGCCGTATTGCCGCCTTTGATATCAGCGCCCTGGGCTTTGCCATTGCCCTCTACCTGCGCTCCTGGGGTCTGGAGGCTGCGGCCTCGGGGGTGGAGGCGGAGGCCCGGAGCCTGTGGCAGGCGGAGGGGCGGGGGGATGCGGCCGTCGCGGCTGCGTCCTTAAAAACCGAGGGCCCCGTGCAAAAGCCGGAGGGCCGCCCTCCCCAGGTCCTCTGGTCCCCGGAGGACTTTGCCGCCCATATCCGCCGCAGCGGGGCCGGCATCCTCTCCGGGCAGGGCTTTTTCCGCTGGGAATCCGGCCCGCAGCCTGTGTTCAACAGCGACCCCATAAGGCTTGCGGACCTCTCAGGCTACAAGGATCAAAGGTCCCTGGTGATCAACAACACCCTGGCCTTTCTTGAGGGCAAGAGCGCCAACAATCTGCTCCTCTACGGCGACCGGGGTACGGGTAAATCCGCCACCATCAAGGCGGTGTGCCGGGAGTACCGGGGACTGCGCCTGCTGGAACTCCGCCAGGAAGCCATGGCGGAACTCCCCGCAGTCATGGCATTTACCGCCACCCGGGGCCTCCGCTTCGTCATTTTTATCGACGACCTTTCCTTTGAGGGTATTGACGATTCCTTCACCGGCCTTAAAGCCTTGCTGGAGGGGGGTGTGGAAACCCGGCCCCCCAACACGGTGATCTACGCCACCAGCAACCGCCGGCACCTGGTAAAGGAACTGGCCGCGGACCGCGGTCCGGGGCCGGAACTCCGGTCCTTTGACACCATGCAGGAACAGCTTTCCCTGGCCGACCGTTTCGGCCTTACGGTGTTCTTTACCGCCCCCAGCCAGGAGGAGTACCTGGATATCGCCGGTTTTATCGCGGAAAAACGGGGGCTGTCCAGGGACGGATGCTTCCGGGAAAACGCGTTGCGCTGGGAAAAGTGGTTTAACGGCCGCTCCCCCCGGACCGCCGCCCAGTTTGTAGACTGGATGGCCGGGGGCCGGGCCTTCCCCTGGGAATGAGCCCCCGGCAGAGTAATAAGCAAGAAGTTTTTTACTTAATTTACCACTCCGCGGGGCTTCCGTCGGCGTGGCGCCAAACATCGTTCTTCCAGTGGTGCCCTATGGCCGCCCGTTCCCGCACCAGATCCTCGTTTATTTCGATCCCCAGGCCCGGCCCGGTGGGAAGGGCGGCATAACCCGCTGAATACCGGAACACATCCTTGTCGTTAAGGTAATCCATCAGGTCGTTCCCCTGGTTGTAGTGGATTCCCAGGCTTTGCTCCTGGATCACCGCATTGGGGGTACATGCATCCATCTGGAGGCAGGCGGCCAGGGCAATGGGCCCCAGGGGGCAGTGGGGGGCCACCGCCACATCGTAGGCTTCGGCCATGGCGGCGATCTTCCTGCATTCAAGGATTCCCCCCGCATGGGACAGGTCCGGCTGGATGATATTTACAATGCCCTGCTCAAAAATTTTCTTAAAATCCCACCGGGTGTAGAGCCGCTCCCCCGTGGCGATGGGGGCGGAGGTATAGGAGGCGATCTCCTTAAAGGCCTCATACTGCTCCGAAAGCACCGGCTCCTCTATGAACATAAGGTGAAAGGGGTCAAGTTCCTTTGCCAGGACCTTTGCCATGGGCTTGTGGACCCGGCCGTGAAAATCCACGGCAATGCCAAAATCGCTGCCGCAGGCTTCCCGGATAGCGGCAACCCGGCCCACCACCTCCTCAACCTTATGGTAATCGTCGATGTAGTTGAGTTCCTCCGTGGCGTTCATCTTTACGGCCTCAAAGCCGCTGTCCTTTTTTTCCTTTGCCAGGGCCGCGGTGTCGGCGGGACGGTCTCCCCCAATCCAGGAGTAGACCTTGATCCGGTCCCTGCAGGCTCCCCCCAGGAGATCGTAGACCGGGGCATGGTAAAACTTGCCCTTTATGTCCCAGAGCGCCTGTTCTATGCCGGAAATAGCGGAACTGAGCACCGGGCCGCCCCGGTAAAAGCCGCAGCGGTAGAGCACCTGCCACAGGTCTTCGATACGCATGGGGTCTTTGCCGATCACATAGTCCCTAAGTTCTTCCACACAGGAGCGCACCGTGTCCGCCCGGCCTTCCACCACGGGCTCGCCCCAGCCCGCGGGCCCGCTATCGGTGGTGATTTTTAGAAAAAGCCAGCGCGGCGGTACCTTGAACAGTTCCATCCCGGTAATTTTCATGCCCCGATTATATTCCGCCGTCCGCCGCCCTGGTAAGTCCCCTTGAATCGTCCTTCTTTGCCGGGCTATCCTGCACCCATGAGTAACAGTCCCGTCGCTTCGTATCTTGCCGCCACCGCCCCGGATAAGGTGCATACCGGCCTCCTGGCTTACCTGTGCAGCCTGGAGGAAACCGCCCGTTCCGCCCCGGAAATCGCCCGTTCCATCGTCAGGGAGTTGGAAAACCAGCGGAACCGGGTCAAACTTATCGCCAGCGAGAACTACTGTTCCCTGGCCGTGCAGTTGAGCATGGGGAACCTCCTTACCGACAAGTATGCCGAAGGGGTACCGGCCCACCGCTTCTATGCGGGGAATGAGAACGTGGACGCCGTCGAATCCCTGGCCGCGGCGGAGGCTTGCAAGGTTTTCGGTGCGGAATACGCCAACGTGCAGCCCCACTGCGGGGCGGACGCCAATCTTTTAGCCTACTGGGCCATCCTGTCCACCAGGGTGGAGGCCCCGGCCCTGGCCGCATACGGCGAAACCAACCTGTACAAGCTCAGCGATGCCCAGTGGAAGGAGCTTAAAACCGAACTGGGGAACCAGCGGCTTCTGGGCCTCGACTACTATTCGGGGGGCCACCTGACCCACGGCTACCGTTACAACGTTTCCGCCCGGATGTTCGATGTCCACAGCTACACGGTTTCCCGGGAAACCGGGCTTTTGGACTACGACGGGATCGAAAAACAGGCCCGGGAAGTAAAACCCCTGATCCTCCTGGCGGGCTACTCCGCCTATCCCCGGAAGATCAACTTTAAGCGGATGCGGGAAATTGCCGATTCGGTTGGCGCGGTCCTGATGGTGGACATGGCCCACTTCGCGGGCCTGGTGGCGGGCAAGGTCTTTACCGGGGAATGGGACCCGGTGCCCTGGGCCCAGGTGGTGACCAGCACCACCCACAAGACCCTGCGGGGTCCCAGGGCGGGGCTGGTACTTTCCACCAAAGAATTTGCCGAAGCCCTGGACAAGGGCTGCCCCCTGACCATGGGCGGCCCCCTGCCCCATGTCATCGCCGCCAAGGCTGTGGCCCTGCGGGAGGCCGGTTCCCCGGATTTCCGCCGCTACGCCCGGCAAATCGTGGAGAATTCCCAGGCCCTGGCCCAGGCCTGCATCAAAGGCGGCCTGGAAGTCCTTACCGGCGGCACCGACAACCATCTCCTGCTGGTAAACGTCCGCAGCCTCCACCGCGGGGAGGCTGCTATCACGGGCCGCCAGGCGGAAAGCGCGCTCCACGAGTGCCATATCACCCTGAACCGGAACAGCCTTCCCTTCGACCCCAACGGCCCCTGGTATACCTCGGGTCTGCGGATCGGCGCGGCCGCGGTTACCACCCTGGGGATGGGCTCTTCGGAGATGGAGGAGCTGGGGGCCGTCATCAGCCTGGTGCTCAGGAACACCAGCCCCGCGCCGGACGCCAAGAACCCCGCCAAAAAGAGCAAGGCCCACTATGTGGTGGCGGAGACCGCCAAAAAGGAAGCCCTGGAACGGGTCAAGGGACTTTTGGATCGCTTCCCGGTCTACCCTGAACTGGACCTGGAACTCCTGAAGCGGGCCTTTGTCTCCCCCGGCCATATGGCCGGAGGGGCGTCCTAACGTCCCTATGCCGGCCAAAAGGCCCCGGATTAGAGGATTTTGCAAAAAATGTGGTTATATTATAATAAAAACACTAGATAAAAATTGAGAAATAAGGTTACTATGAGGGGAGTCTAGTTGAAGATTTGCCGGGGTTTGTCCGATAATCGTGTGAAAGTGCGGTAAAACGCAATTTTATACCTTGCAGATTTTCAAAATATCGTTTTGGAAGGGTGGAGGAGAGTTATGAAGCTTAAATTTAGGCTAACGGTGATTATTTTTGTTATGATGGTGGTGGTTATTACGTCCATATCAGTTATTTTGTTAAACCGGGCCAGCGCGTTGCAAATTGAGGCCGCGGAGGCAAACCTGGAAAGCATGACCGGTCTCCACGGTATGGACCTGATGGGCCGGTACGAGGTGTACCTCTATACCGTCACTACCCTGTCCCAGATTGTAAACGGCTATGAATCGGTGGAACTGGGGGTACGGCGTACCCGGTATACCGAGATGCTCCAGTCGATCATGGAGTCCAATCCCCGTTTTGTGGGGATGTATATGGTTTGGCAGCCGGGGGTCATCGATGACCGGGCCGCGGAACTGGCCAATACCCCCGGCACCGATGCCAGCGGCAACTTTATTCCCTGGTATTCCCGGGCTTCGGGTACCCTGGACTTGAAGGCCTATACGGACTGGCAGAACGTCCTGAGCCAGGTTAAGAACATACCCACCATGGGCGATCCCTTCGTCCAGAATGTAGCCGGGAAAGACTCCTATCTGTTTAACATCACCGTTCCCATTATCCCGGACGGATCTACCCGGATAGTCGGCCTTATCGGGATCAACATCGATCTGGCGGCTTCCCAGACGATTATAGAGGACCTGAAGCCCTACGATACCGGCCGGGCCCTGCTTATCAGCAATAACGGTACCGTGGCGGCCCATTACGACCCCTCCAAGCGGGGAACCGGCGTTGAGGCGGCTGTCAAAGGTGTTGTGGGCCAGGTGGGGGTGGATTATATTCAGGAGGCCCTCAGGACCGGGGAGCCCCGTATGTTTGGCAGCAACGGCCGGATCTGCGCCATCTATCCCTTTAATGTGGGCGGAGCTACTACTCCCTGGGCCATTATGTCTTCGGTGGATGAATCAACGGTCCTGGCCAGCGTCAATGCGCTCACCCAGTTTACCATTCTCATGGCGGTGATTGCCCTGGTGGTGACCGCGGTTATTGTCTACTTCATCGCCGTAAGCATTGCCAAACCCATTGTCAATGTGTCCCTCACCCTTAAGGACATTTCCGAAGGGGAAGGCGACCTGACCAAGGCCATCAACGTGAAATCCAAGGACGAGATCGGCGACCTGGCCCACTTCTTCAACCAGACCCTGGAGAAAATTAAGACCCTGGTGGTCACCATCAAACAACAGGCGGTGGCCCTCTTTGACATAGGCAATGAACTGGCCAGCAACATGACGGAAACCGCCGCGGCTATCAACGAGATCACCAGCAACATCCAGAGCATCAAGGGGCGGGTCATCAACCAGAGCGCCTCGGTAACCGAAACCAACGCCACCATGGAACAGATCACGGTGAATATCGACAAACTCAACGGCAATGTGGATAAGCAGACTGCCAGCGTGTCAAAATCGTCCAGCGCCATAGAGGAGATGATCGCCAACATCCAGTCGGTGACCAGCACCCTCAGCAAGAACGCCGAAAGCGTTCGGGACCTGATAGAATCCTCGGAGGTGGGCCGGACGGGGCTGCAGGAAGTGGCCACCGACATTCAGGAGATTGCCCGGGAGTCCGAGGGCCTGTTGGAGATCAACGCGGTGATGGAGAACATCGCCAGCCAGACCAACCTGCTTTCCATGAACGCCGCCATAGAGGCCGCCCACGCCGGGGAGGCGGGGAAGGGCTTCGCGGTGGTGGCCGACGAGATCCGTAAGCTGGCGGAGAGCAGCGGGGAACAGAGTAAGACCATTAGCTCGGTCCTCAAGAAGATCAAGGACTCCATCGACAAGATCACCAAGTCCACGGACAACGTGCTCAACAAGTTCGAGGCCATAGACACGGGCGTCAAGGTGGTGTCCCAGCAAGAGGAGAACATCCGGGCCGCCATGGAGGAGCAGAGCGTAGGGAGCCAGCAGATTCTGGAAGTGATAGGCCAGCTTAACGAGATCACCCAGATGGTGAAGGGCGGTTCCGACGAGATGTTGGAGGGGAGCCGGGAAGTAATCACCGAAGGGAAGAACCTTGAGATGGCGACCCAGGAGATAACCAACGGCATGAACGAGATGGCTACCGGCGCGGAGCAGATCAACGTGGCGGTGACCAGGGTGAACGAGATCAGCGGTCAGAACAAAGAGAACATCGATGTACTGGTGAAAGAGGTGTCCCGCTTCAAGGTTGAATAGTTAGAGCTTGTCCCTCATGGAGACATGGGGGACCGTTAGCCGAAGTTTTAACCCCGCGACCGCCGCGGGGTTTTTTTAGGCCCCTACTCGCGCTTCAGATAAAAGTTGGCCTCTTCCCCTTCCCGGCCGTCGATATACCGGACGATGGAAAAGCTCACATTTTCTTCATAAACGAGGGCCTTTAGCAGATAGGCCATGCCGGCCTCCAGTTGGGCCGCCAGGGCTACCCTGGTACTGGACATGAGCTTGCCGTCGTTGTATCCCACGTGGAACACCCTAAGGCCGGGCTCAATGGTTACAAACTGCTCCCGCTGATCCGCGTTGGTCCAGGACACCTCCTGGTCATCCAGCTCAAATACCCCCACATTCCCCTCGATATACAGAACCACCGCCTCCGGGGCGGTAAAACCGGCCGGAAATTGCCCCCGGTCTATGGGGCTCATGTCTTTGGGTGCGGAAGCGCAGGCCGTTAGCAGGCCCAGGGTTCCCAGGATACATACAATGCTCTTCATAAGGCCCTCCATCGGCGCTGCCTTTATTATAACACTACCAATTTCCCTTGTATATTGATTGGGCCAAAACACGAATGACAAAGCCCCCTTGCCATAATTTCCGCCCTGTGCCATAATAGATAATCATGAAATCATGGCAAAAGTACAATACTTCACCTAACCTGGCACGCTTTTTGCTCTCTCTCTCTTAAGACTCACCGCCATCTCTCTTTAAGGGATAGATCCGCCCGCAGGGCCGCTTTTCAGGCCACGATCGGCTTCATGCGGGATACAAAAAAACAGGTACTTTTTGACCCCGGTGAACCATCCCCAACAAACCCCGATGATTTATGCAAATCATTCTACACCAAACGGAAAAAGGGCGTTATCGAATTCGATCTTGGATCCGCGGATCCGCCGGCATGGTGGGGACATGGGAATACAAAAGCAGGTTGTCGCCTTTCAAATTTGAATTTACCGCATTTACTAAAGAATGAGGAGGATTGTATGAAAAAGACCTTGTTGATGATTATCGTCTTTGCGGTAATGGGGATGACGGCAGCAGCGCCGCTGGTGCAGGCGCAAACTCAACAGCAGCAGCAGGAACTTGAACAGATTGCAAGAAGATCCATGAACGGACTTTCCCCGCAGGATCGGCAGCGGACAATACAAATCATGACGGATGTTTTTGTGGGACAGGGTATGTCCCGACAGCGGGCTGTTACGCTTGCCGAAATGTCTGCTGACTCTATGTTTTCCAGCGATGTCGGTGAAATGTCCGCCGAAGAACGGCGGATGTTTGAGGAACAAAACCAGGCCGTTGGCGATTATGAACAGCGGCAACAGCAGCCACCGCAGCAAGCCCAAACCCTACAGCTTCCGGGCGCTAACACCGGCTGGCCTTCCACAGCGGTATTAGGAAAATATACCGCAAGCCTCAGAAACCTTAACCA
>JAISQJ010000170.1 GCA_031274285.1 Treponema sp.
GAGCGAGCCGGGCGACGGGACAATTTCTATGCGGCGTTGAAGTACCTGTTTTGCCGGTTTCTGCATGAAGACTGGGATGCTTTTATCCTTTTTGTCTGGGGAGATGAGCCTGACGGGTGATACTTTGAATTGCTGGTATCCCGGATTCTTAGGGCCAATCCTCTTTTGGGCGCATCCCCGGCTTGCACATTTTCCCCCCTTGTCCTACACTTAGCCGTCGGCAGGTAAGAGGTTAAAATGAAAAAGATAAAACCCAGGGCCATGTTTATTGTACCATCATTTTTCGCTATCATAGCCCTGGTCGGCGGATGTGTAGGGTGTGGGGCCCTTACCGCAATGGGGAATGCAAATATAGAGAGCTATTATAGAATAAGTACAAAAACTCAAAATACACCTGATTTTTCTATTTACGGTTGTCTTATTTGGTTCCATAATGGGCATCAAATAACAATAAATTTTCATACGGCAAAACCCTATACAAGATTTAAGGTAAGAGAACTATCATTCGAGCGTAACGGCAAAAAATATTATTTCGTGAAAGATAAAAATATAAGAATACCCGGGGGAATGAAATGGATAGATAATAAATATTATGAGTCCGGAGGATTTTATCAGCATGATGCACCTTTTTTCCCCCATTTTGGAGCTTGTATTATTGGTGTAATTAATAAAGAAACTCTTAAAGCCTTTGATGATATGGAACGGGGTGAAGAAATTGAAATTATAGTCACGGAAACCTACAGCTTTGATGATGAGCCCTATAAAACGATAGAAACTGTTTATGAGGTACGACGCCTTTTTGAATATGAGTTAGGACAAACATAGGAGCGCCCTGGCGGTTAAAATTCCTCATTTTTCATTCGATAGGCCCAGCACCCGCGGCAGGGGGAGGAGCATGGGGACATCCCGCTGGTAGTCGCGGTACAGGGGCGTCCGGGCAAGCAGATGTTTTTCCATCATGGGAATGCTGGCCGTTATGAATAGGGCTATGATGAGCAGCACCCCCGGAAGGCTCAAGGGGTGGAAATTTTGCAGGCCCGCGATAAAAATGCCTATCCAGATGAGCATTTCCCCTAAATAATTGGGATGCCGGGAATATTTCCATATACCGCTATAGATGTAGGGGCCCCGCCGGGGATCGGCTTTATACCGTTTCATTTCCCTGTCCGCGATAAATTCAAGGATCGTACCGGTCAATATGACGATTCCCCCAAGGCAGGGCGGCAGGGGATTAAGTTCCGCCCCGTTCACCATGTACCACAGGGGGATGGCGCCCAAAAATACCAGACAGGTGGGCATATACATGATGCCGAAAAAGACTATCAACTTTCCATACCGGGGGTTTTGCGCTTTAATGCCGCGGTAACGCCAGTCTTCCCAGGCAAGATTTTCAAAGCCGGCGGCCCAATTTACCGTAAGCCGTATTGCCCAGAGGAAAAGCGGAATGACGGCCCACAGGTGAACCGCCTGAAAGGGTATGCCATAGCCTAAGTAAAATCCCGCCAGGAGCAGGGGAGGCTGCACGCTCCAGTAGGGATCGTAAAAACTGGCGTTCTTAAAAAACAGGTTAAAGATATACACGATCACCGTGGCTATTGAATCGGCGATAAACATGGCGGCCAGCGGCGGAAACCGGCCCTTGAAAAGATACAACGCCGCGCCTCCGGCTCCAAAAGAAAAAGCATACACCATGGCAATGAGCAATAGGGAAAGGGGTTTGTTTTTTAAGGTGTTCCTCATACCGTCTCCCCCAGCACCCGGGCGGCAATCTCCGCATTTTCCCTAATCTGGTTCTTGTATTTCTGAAAGGCCCCCGTCAGCACAATATCGCCGCTCTTAATATTGCCGTAGACCTCCCGCATGGATTTTTCGATTAAACCGGGAATCTCCTCCTCGGTACGATCGTAGAAGAGCTGCCCTCCGGCAAAGATCTTAAAGACAATGCAGGGCTTCCCCACCGCCCGGATCACCGGGAACATATCCCAGCGGTCCCCCGGGCGGAAGCTGATGGTTTTTTCCTTCCCCGTAAGAAAGGTACTCTCCTCTTTTTCGTACTTCCGGGAATTCTGCAGGCATACCATGTAGAAATCCAGCCCCCAGTCCTCGTCCTCCGCCCGCTTCAACACCTCCGGCACGTGGGTTGCCAGCCCCGTAGGGAGCCCCATCCCCTTCAGCCGCTTTATCCGCTCCCGCAGAAAATCCGCCTTCCCTTCCTCCAGCCAAATATCCGCCGTGGTCCCCTGGTGGTAAACCGCCGCCGGCCCCAGCTTCCCCATCTGCACCATGCTTACGTCCAGGTCAATGGGGGGATAGGTCTGGAACATGATCCCCATGGTCCCCCCCTCGTTCTTGTACTGCCGGATCACCCGGAGCAGAAAGGGGTCCGCCACCGCCATATACGTGTTGTAACCGCACCGTTCCGCCTCGAACAGCGCCTCTACGCACTTGTCCGCGGTCCAGTAGTCCAGCATCTCGGAACTCGGGTGCCGCCGGGGAATGTAGGAAAGCCCCTCCATGGAATTATCGCCGGTGATAAGCCTGGTAACCGGAATACCGAAAAAATCAACCCTTGGCAGCATATTCAATCCTTTTCGTAATATTTGGGCGCATCCCCGGCTTCGCCGGGGACCGGGCTATTCGCTCCAATCTTGTTTGGCCTGCGGCCAAACAAGTATTTCCGCTTCTATCCCTTGCGCAGACCCTCCGCCGTCCGGCCGGCAGACGGGGCCCGCCGGTTTTTCTTATGCACCCGCGCCGGGGGGTATTCAGGCGTATCCTCTATAAATATTTACTTTTGGACAAATCTTCAACACCCTTCCTGGAGTTTGGCCTACAGCCAAACTCCCAAGATGAAAACCGCCATGCGGTTTTCATCACGCTTCCCTACAATTAGGGCCGGGGCAACAGCCTGTCTGATCTAGGGAGGATACACCCGGAACAAACCCCCGGCGCCGGTATCGGAAAACGGCGCGGCCAAACATGCAGATGGGACGGCGGGAGGCCCCCCAGACGGCCGCTTGACCGAAGCGGCGCAGCCGCGAGCGGGGCCGGCTTGGGGGATGTCCCCGCCGTCCGGCCGGCAGACAGGGCCCGCCGGTTTTTCTTATGCACCCGCGCCGGGGGATATTCAGGCGTATCCTCTATAGGTGTATAGGCTGTTGTCCCGGCCACTCGGAAATTGCAAGTTTCCTGGTTTTGTTTTATACTATAGCAGCTAGGAGTTTGTTGCGCTTCGCGCATAAAACGGTATAAATATTCACGATAGTGAATATTTATACCTTGCAAACTCCGAAAGCAACCCATTGATCGGGATTTTTTGCATAAGTATGCAAAAAATCCACAAGTGCAACAAGCTGCTAGGGGGACTTATGAAAAAGTATGTTTGCGGCGCCTGCGGTTATGTCTATGATCCGGCCCTGGGGGACCCCGACGGGGGGATCAGTCCGGGGACCGCCTTCGAGGACATCCCCGACGGCTGGGTTTGCCCGGTCTGCGGCCTGGGCAAAGACGCCTTTAACCCGGAGGACTAATGCTGAACCGGGAAGACTTCATCTTTACCATCGGCTACGACGGCCCCAGCGCCGTGGTGGACGGCCAGGCCAAGAAACGCTACGGCGCCCTCTCCACCAGGGAACTGGCGGAACGGGGCCTCTTCCGGGCGGCCTACGCCTCAGCCGTCTACGGCCGGCCCAGGGGGGAGGGGAATCCCGATCTGGAGGTCCTGGTGGAACTCTACAACCGGGTTTCCGGCGCCGGCCTGGGGGCCGATTCTCCCCTGGACCGGCTTTTCGGCGTCTTTCCCGTGGACGTAAAGCGCGCCATCGTCCTTTAGCCATGACTTGACCCGCTGTTTTTTCCCATGCTAGTGTTATCCTTACACAAATTTTCGCTGTAAGGATGTTAATCTATGAATTCATTTGTCCTCTCCCTGCTCGCGGCGGCCCCTGACGGTGGAAGCGCATCCGGCGGCGCCGCTTTTCTCCAGTTCGTACCCTTCATCGCCATCATCGCCATCTTCTACTTCCTCATCATCCGTCCCCAGAACAAAAAGCAAAAGGAAACCCAGCGCATGCTGGAAGCCCTTAAAAAGGGGGACCGGGTGGTTACCGTGGGCGGTATTCACGGGGTTATCCAGACCGTCAGGGATCATTCAATCATTCTCAAGGTCGATGACAACGTAAAGCTAGAATTCAACCGCAGCGCCATTTCCACCGTGGAAGCCAAGGGCGAAAAGGGCGAAAAGGACGCCCAGATCGAGGATAAGCGGGACGAGCAAAAGTCCGACGCCTCGGAAGCGGAAAAATGAACGGCCCCGCCGCAGGGGACCTTCCTCGAATTGAAGGGGGCAACCTTGGAGAGGCTAAGTTTTGTACAAAGGGGCCTTCGGGCCGAATACCAGAACCAAACAGGATTATTTCATGAGTAAACGGTACCGCTTTCTCATCGTTATGGTAACGATTGGGATTTGTTTCATCTTTCTCCTTCCCAGCATCCGCTGGTACTTCATGGTCCCCAAGGAACGCCAGACCCTGGCCCTGGAGTCCCGGGAGCAGATCAAGAACTATGCGTCCCTCACGGCCCGGCAGGATTTTCAGGAACTCCTCGATCTGGCCCGGACCGGGGACGATGTTCCCGAAAAGCTGAGTTTCCTCACCGTCCAGGCCAGGAAACTCCGCCGGGACGCCAAGCTCAAGGCCCCGGAAAAATGGGACGCCTATACGGTGCTTGATGCCTTCCCAACCAAGACGGAGGCCCTGGAGGCCATCGAATCCCATTACCGGGACGATATACTCCAGCTTAAGAATCTGCAGAAAAACGCCATCCAGCTTGGGCTGGATCTCTCCGGGGGCCTGTCCATCGTGCTCGATGTAGGCCGTACCCTGGATAACGACGATCCCGAAGACGCGGTAAACCGGGCCTTGGAGGTCCTCAACAGCCGTATCGACCGCTTCGGCCTTACCGAGCCGGTTATCCGCCGCCAGGGCTCCAACCAGATCTATGTGGAGATCCCCGGCGCCGCGGACCCGGAACGGATCAACGACATCATCATGGGAAAGGGGAGTCTGGCCTTTCACATCGTGGACGAGGAGGCCGCCGCCGCCTTTAACCGCTACTACGAAAGTCACCCCGCCGACACCTTTGATGAAAACGGCAAGCTCAGGGACATCGTCATTCCCGGCGTGGGCGCCGATGTGATGATCCTGGGGGTCTATACCAAGGACCGTTACGGCCTGGACGAACTGCAGGGCTACACCGCGGTAAAAAAGGAAGTGGGGCTGGGCGGGAATTACATTACCCCCCAGACCTTTGTGGAACGGAACAACCTGGACGGGAAACCGCAGGTCACCTTCATGCTGAACGCCGAAGGGGGGGACATCTTCTACAAGCTCACCTCCGCCAATGTCCAAAAACCCCTGGCCATCGTGCTTGACGACAAGGTAAAGTCCCAGGCCACCATCACCCAGCCCATCCGGGACGGGGTGCGGCTTACGGGCTTCGGCCTTGACGAGGCCAATAACATCGCCCTTATCCTGAGGACCGCGGCCCTGCCGGTGGAGCTTTCCGTGGCAAGCCAGCAGAGTATCGGCGCTTCCCTGGGAAGGGACACCATCCGCCAGGGACTCTTTGCCCTGGTGGGGGGCCTGACCGCGGTCATGGTATTCATGCTGATCTATTACAAGGTCTCGGGAATCAACGCCATCATTGCCCAGATTCTCAATATCTACCTCATGCTCTCCGTGCTTTCGGCCTTTAACTTTACCCTTACCCTGCCCAGCATCGCGGGCTTCATCCTTACCATCGGCATGGCGGTGGACGCCAATGTGATCATCTTCGAGCGGATGAAGGAGGAACTGCGCCTGGGGAAGAGCCGGAAGGCGGTGGTGGACGGGGGCTTTGACAAGGCTTTTTGGGCCATCATGGACTCCAACATCACCACCTTTATTGCGGCCATGTTCCTCTCCCAGTTAGGTTCCGGCCCCATCCAGGGCTT
>JAISQJ010000033.1 GCA_031274285.1 Treponema sp.
GAATTTAAGGGACTCCGCGGCGCGGAGGAACTGTATGATTTTATCAAAGCAAAACAGAAAAAGCGAAAGGGCAATTATGTTTTAATCGATGAGATACAGGAAGTTGACCGTTTTGAGGAAGCGGTCAGATCGCTTTTTGCCGAGGGGGTTTGGGATATTTACTTTACCGGCAGTAATTCCCGGCTGCCCAATACCCTGGAGGCGGTAAAACATTATCTGTTTATCGGCGGCATGCCTTACCTTTCTTCCCTCCCCGAAGTTTCCACAGAGCGGGGTGATCATTTGGCCTTTGAGTATCTGCGGAATGTATACGAATCCATTTTACTGCGGGATGTGGTGGCCAGGGAAAATATCAGGAATATCAGGTTTCTGGAAAACCTGGTTTCTTACCTGGCGGATAATACGGGTAATATATTTTCCGCCAATAATATCAGCAAGTATCTTAAAAGCCAAAGGATAAATATGCCGGTACAAACAATCATTTCGTACCTGGGGGCCCTGGAACGTTCCTTCTTTGTTCACCGCCTTGAGCGGATCGATATCCGGACGTGAACCGCCGGGGCATACGGCATATTCAGCTCAAGGATTTTCTTATGAAAAACTGGTAAGGAGCCTGCCTTGAGGTTCCGCCCGCCGGGTTTTCCGTTTGGCCGAACAAAGGCCGCCGGCCCGGGCGGCGGTTTTACGGAGCCGTGTTAGGGATAGAAGCACGCCACATGGCCGCACGCGAAACATAAAGCGTGTTGTGGGACAAACGCGGCACGGCGAGAGGCCCAAGGAATTTCCCACCGTGTACCAATGTCGAAGGGCCGACTTTGCCGCCGGAATCGGGCAAATTGGAGCGTAAAGCCTGAGTTTTTTCGGGCAAAGCCCGAAAAAATGCGCCCAAACAGAGAATGGCAAAAGCCCTGGCGGGCCATTTTACTTATCCTGAGTATTGTGTTAAGATTGGCATACTAAAGCCGGTTCCGTTTGGAACCGCCCGCTTCTTTTTGGGGGGTCTTTATGAAGGTTGGTATCATCGGCGCGGGGCACATTGCCGTTAAAATGGCTAACACCTTGAATCTTATGCGGGGCACCGGGGGCGGCCCGGTGGAGGCGTATGGGATAGCGTCCCGGGATTTAGCCAGGGCGGAGGTCTTTGCGGAGAAGAACCGGGTACAAAGGGCCTTTGGCTCTTATGAGGCGCTGCTGGAAGACCCGGCGGTGGATCTGGTCTATGTGGCGGTGCCCCATTCCCACCATTACCCGGTGATGAAGCTCTGCCTGGGCTACGGGAAAAACATTCTCTGCGAAAAACCCTTTACGATAAACGCGGCCCAGGCCCGGGAAATTCTGGACGGGGCCCGGGAAAAAAAGATCTTCGTCGCGGAGGCCCTCTGGTCCCGGTACCTGCCCATGCGGAAAATTTTGGAAAAGGTTCTGGCCTCCGGCCT
Organism: Treponema sp.; assembly: GCA_031274285.1. GTDB lineage: Bacteria > Spirochaetota > Spirochaetia > Treponematales > Breznakiellaceae > JAISFT01. The sequence continues at coordinate 1,437 of JAISQJ010000033.1, forward strand.
TATCGGTAAAGTGACCGCGGTGACGGCGAATCTGTGTTATGTGGGGGTGGGCCGGGAGCGGTATGTTAAGCGGGAACTGGCCGGCGGCGCCCTGCTGGACCTGGGGGTTTACCCCCTGAGCTTTGCCCTTTTGGTACTGGGGACCGGCGTCAAGGAAATTTCCTCCCATGTCACCCTCTTTGATACCGGGGTGGACGCCCAGAGTTTTACCAGCCTGATCTATCCCAACGGGGCTATCGCCTCCATCTACACCAGTATGATTAACGGCGGCGATAAGCGGGGGATGATCTACGGGGATAAGGGTTATATCGAGTATCCCAATACCGGCAACTGCTCCCTGTTTCATGTTTACGACAGTGACGGTCAATTGGTTTCCTCCCATTACGCCCCCAAACAGCTCACCGGTTTTGAGTACCAGGTGGAATCCTGCCGCCGCTCAATCGAGGCGGGATTAACGGAGCCGCCGGAAATACCCCACGCGGAAACCATAAGGACCATGGAGATTATGGACGACATTCGCCGGCTCTGGGGGATGAAGTATCCGGAGGAAGAGTGACAACCGGGAGGCCGCCCTTGTGCGGAGGCAGAGGAAGAAAAAAATGAAAACAGATTTATTCCACCAGCCCTGGAAATTGGTGCCTAATAAGATACGGGGCGCCGGGGGCCGGGAAATTGATAAGCTCCGGGGTATTGAACCTCCCCGGGACGATCCCGCCGGTTCGGAGGCCTGGATCGGATCGGTGACCCGGGTGGGAAACCCGCCCCCCGCTGAACCCCACCGGGGCTGTTCGGAGCTGATTCTGCCGGACGGGAGAAGGATGTATTTGTTTGAGGCCATTAACCTGGCCCCGGAAGAGATCCTGGGGCCCCGGCATCTGGAACGTCACGGCAAGGATACCCTGGGGATGCTTATCAAATATCTGGACGCCCAGAAACAGTACATCCTCCAGGCTCACCCCAACCGGCCCTGGGCAAAAAAGATGTGGAACAGCGATTTTGGGAAAGAGGAAAGCTGGTATGTTATCGGCGTCCGCGACGATACCCCGGAGCCGACCTATATCCTTTTGGGTTTTAAGGAGGGGGTTACCCGGGAACAGTTTGAGGCTTTGTACCGGAAGGACGATCTTCCGGCCCTGGAAAAACTCTGTCACAAAATCCCGGTAAAGGTGGGGGAAACCTACTTTGTGGGCGGCGGGGTTCCCCATGCCCTGGGGGAGGGCTGTTTTGTGATTGAAGTCCAGGAACCCAGTGATATTACCGTGGTGCCGATCACGCAAAAGAAACGTTACGAAACTATCAAGGCCATGCTGCCCCCCGGCGAGGAGCCCCGCTTTAAGGCGGAGGATGAGAAACTCTACGACGAGCGGATGCTGGGGGCCTTTATTTACGACGGCTGCGATGAGGCGGAGAATCTGCGGCGCTGGCGCATTCCCCCGAAGACGATCCGCGAAGGGGATTGGGGTTCGGAGCGTTATATTATCAGCCCCCGGGAGACCAGCTTTTTTTCTTATACCCGGCTTGATGTTAAGGGCAGCGTCCCCCTCCGGGACACGGGCTTTCCCCAGGTGGGGATAACCCTGGAAGGGGAGGGGAGTATCCGCTGGCAGGGCGGCGAACTCCCCCTGCGCCGGGGGGATGAAATTTTTCTCCCCTACCACATCCCCGCCGCCGAGTTTAGCGGCGCCAACCTTTCGATGGTCCTGTGCCACCCGGAGGGGGCCAAATAACCGCAACCGAAGGTTGTGAAGTAACAAATGTGGCACGGCCCGGCGCAAAAGAATTCCCCATTGCGGAACAAGTGTCGGCCTACCATTCCCTGGGCCGGCCTTGGGGCGCGGTAATATTAAAGGTTTCCCCGGAGGGTTCAATTACATACAAGCCCTGCTCCAGGGCATACCTTCTTACAAAAGGAGTCACCACCACCCCCGCGACTCCCCCCAGAAATTTACGTTTATCCCCGTGTAAATCGGCGTATTTGCGCATCTTTTCAAGACGTTTTATATGATCTTTAACATCGCCGGTGGTGAGTTTGGTTTTGGTTTCCACCAGCAGGGCCTTATCACCGTTTTCCAGCATCACGTCTATCTCAAGGAATATTTGGTGTTCGGTATCGGAAACATTGGCATTGGGGTTGGCTTTTGGGAAGTTTAGGTTCAGCTCCCTGAATTTCTCCCGCAGATTGGGCGCGATCATATATTCAACAACTTCGCCGAAACGGTTGTGAAATTCCCCGAAGCGCTTGTTGTACTCCTTTATCTGCCGGTCGGTTTCCTTCATCTGCTGGGCAGTTTCTTGCTGCAGCCGGTCGGTTTCCTTCATCCGTTGGTCGGTTTCCTTCATCCGTTGGGCATTTTCCTCGGCGAAACGGTCAATCTTCTCACCGAGAGCTTGTATAGAGGCCCAAACCTGCTCGAAATTAAGCCCCGTTGGATATGCTTGCGCTTTTCCCATTTCCTTCTCCTGTGGTAAACATACTATCTTTTTGGACTTTTTGAAAGTCTTTTGAGGCCAGCGTCCCTCAACCGTATGGGCCGATTGTAACACCCGGCCAAGCGCCCGAATATTAGCGATACTCTTCCCAGGCTTTTATTTCCAGTCCTTTGCTCCGCTCATAAACCATGGCGTCGATAAACTCCCGGGCTACCTTGATGTTGGTAAAGAGGGGGATGTCAAAGTCCACGGCCATACGCCGGATGAGGTAATCATTTTTTAGTTCCGTTTCCCGGTTGTTTTTGGGGATGTTGATGATCATGTCAATTTCCCGGCGTTTGATAAAACCGGCGATGTTGGGTTCCCGGGATTCCAGGGGCCAGTTGAGGGCTTTGACGGGGATGCCGTTGCCGGAGAGGAACTTTGCCGTGCCCCGGGAGCCGTAGAGTTCATAGCCCATGTCCACCAGGAGCCGGGCGGAGTCCAGGAAGTTCAGTTTGTCCTCGATGGGGCCGGTGGAAAGGAGGATCCGCCGTTGGGGGATCCGGTAGCCCACGGAGAGGAGGCTTTTGAGGAAGGCGTCCGAAAGGTCGGCGCCGATGCAGCCCACTTCCCCGGTGCTGGCCATTTCCACGCCGCTCACGGGGTCCGCGCCGTGGAGCCGGGAGAAGCTGAACTGGGCGGCCTTGACCCCTACCCAGCGCAGGTCCAGGGCGGAGACCGCCGGGGCCTGGACCGGTTCATCCAGCATGGCCTTTACCGCCAGCTCGATCATGTTGACCCGGCTGATCTTGGAGCAGAAGGGGAAGCTGCGGCTGGCCCGCAGGTTACACTCGATGACCCGTACCCGGTTGCGCTGGGCCAGGAACTGGATGTTAAAGGGGCCGGTGATGTCCAGGGCCCGGGCTATTTCCTCGCTGATAAGCCGGATTTTCCGGATGGTTTCGATGTAAAGCCGCTGGGCCGGCAGCACCACGGTGGCGTCCCCGGAGTGGACTCCGGCGTTTTCGATGTGTTCGGTGATGGCGTGGAAAATGATTTCCCCCCGCTTGGCCACCGCGTCTATCTCGATTTCTTTTGAGTTTTCGATGAACTTGGAGATCACCACCGGATGTTCCGGCGAAACATCCGCCGCCAGGCCCAGGAACCGTTCCAGGCTGGCGTCGTCCCAGGCGACGTTCATGGCCGCCCCGGAGAGGACGTAGCTGGGCCGGATGAGTACCGGATAGCCCACCTGGGCGGCGAAAGCCCGGGCGGAGGGGAGGTCCCGGAGTTCCTTCCACTCCGGCTGCTCTATGCGGAGCTTGTCCAGCAGGGCGGAGAATTTGTTCCGGTCCTCCGCCATGTCAATGGACTGGGGGGTGGTGCCGTATATGAGGGTTCCCGCGGCGTAGAGTTTGGTGGCCAGGTTGTTGGGGATCTGCCCCCCCATGGAGAGGATGATCCCCTCCGGGGCCTCCCGCTCCCAGATGTCGAGGATCCGTTCTAAAGTGAGTTCCTCAAAGTAGAGCCGGTCGCACATATCGTAATCGGTGGAAACGGTTTCGGGGTTGCAGTTTACCATGATAGAATAGCGGCCCAGTTTCCGGGCGGTGTCCACGGCGTTTACGCAGCACCAGTCGAATTCCACGCTGCTCCCGATGCGGTAGGCCCCGGAGCCCAGGACCAGCACCCCCCGGCCGGCGGGGGCAATGTCGTCCGCGGCGCCGCTCCCCGGCGTACAGGCGCCGTAGCTCATGTAGAGGTAATTGGTTTTCGCGGGGTACTCCGCCGCCAGGGTGTCGATCTGTTTGACCGTCGGCCGTATCCGGTACTCCTCCCGCAGGGCGCGGATCTCCGCTTCGGAAAAGCCGCAGATCTCCCCGATGCGCTCGTCGGAAAAGCCCAGCCTTTTTGCCCGGGCCAAAAGATCCGCCCCGATCACCTGGGGCCGCCGGCCCGGGGGGGGCGCCCCGGCGCCGGGATGCGGCGGCGGCGGAACCTGGTTAAGGGCCCGCAGGGCCTCCTCGGCTTTTAGGACACTGGCGATGCGGTACAAAAACCACCGGTCCACTTTGGTAAGCCGGTAGATCCGCTCCACGGTCCAGCCTTCCATAAGGGCCCGGTAGATAATAAAAATCCGCCGGTCCGTGGGTTTTTGCAGGGCCTCCTTGATGTTGGCGATCCCCAAACCGCAGAGGCTGTCGTCGGCCGACAGGCCCGGTGCGCCGATGCCGGTCATCCGCAGGGCCTTTTGCAGGGCCTCCTCAAAATTCCGGCCTATGGACATGACCTCCCCCACGGACTTCATCTCCGATCCCAGCCGCAGGTCAACATTTTTGAATTTGCTTAAGTCCCAGCGGGGCACCTTTACTACGCAGTAGTCCAGGGCCGGTTCAAAGCAGGATTTAGTTACCCGGGTGATCCGGTTTTCGATCTCCACCAGGGAATAACCGAGGGCCAGCTTGGCGGCCACAAAGGCCAGGGGGTAACCGGTGGCCTTGGAGGCCAGGGCGGAGCTGCGGGAGAGCCGGGCGTTCACCTCGATAATCCGGTAGTCCTCCGATTGGGGGTCCAGGGCGTACTGGATATTACATTCCCCCACAATTCCCAAATGGCGGATCACCTCGATAGCGATTCTGCGGAGCTTGTGATATTCGGAATCCGTTAAGGTTTGGGAGGGGGCCACCACAATACTTTCGCCGGTGTGAATCCCCAGGGGGTCCAGGTTTTCCATGTTACACACGGTGACGCAGTTATCGTATTGGTCCCGCACCACCTCGTATTCAATTTCCTTCCAGCCCCCCAGCCATTCTTCCACCAGGATCTGGGGCACGCCGCCGGAATCGTTGATCCGGGAAAGGGCCCGGTCGCACCGCCGCCGCAGTTCCCCCTCGTTCCGGCAGATCCCCGATCCGGCGCCCCCCAGGGCGTAGGCCACCCGCACCATTACGGGAAAGCCGATTTCCGCCGCCGCCTTGACCGCGGCCTCCGTGGAGGTCACCGCGATACTGCGGGGGGTGGCGGCTTTGATCTCGTTAAGCCGCTTGACAAAAAGTTCCCGGTCTTCGGTATCCTCAATGGCCTTTACCGGGGTGCCCAAAACCCGTACCCCGTGCCGCTGTAAGGTCCCGTCCCGGTCCAGGGCGACCCCGCAGTTAAGGGCGGTCTGCCCCCCAAAGGACAGGAGCAGGCCGTCGGGCTTTTCCTTTTCGATCACCTGGGCCACGTATTGGGGGGTCACGGGCAAAAAATAGGTGGCGTCCGCCATGCCCTCGCTGGTCTGGATGGTGGCGATATTGGGGTTGATAAGGACCGTTTTGATTCCCTCTTCCCGCAGGGCCTTAAGGGCCTGGGACCCGGAATAATCAAATTCCCCGGCCTGTCCAATTTTAAGGCCCCCGGACCCCAGGACCAGCACCTTAGAAACCGCCGTATGGTTGGTCGTGTTCGTATTGTTGTTTATCATGTTTTTTTACTTCACCATACACAGCGCTTCGTCCCCGTGGGCGCCGGTTAATACCTGGCGCGCCGGGTCTACTATCAAATCCATGTCTTCCAGGGGGATGGCCCCCAAAAGGACATCCTTGGCGCCGGGGATTACCAGGGCCCGACAAACCGCATCCCGGTCCTCCCAGTGAACTTCCACCGGCTCCGTGAGCTGGTAGGTTTCTTTGGAACCGTCGGCCAGTTCCGAGCGGCGCAAGCCCTTTACCGCGAGGCCCAGTTTTTCCCGAATCTCTTCGTTGATAACCAGAGTCCCCGATCCGGTATCCACCAGCGCCCTTACCGCTACGGCGCGGATTTCTTTTTCCTTGATGTGTCCGCGCTGGGCCTCACCCGCATCAACGGCGTTTTTCAGCGTAACATCGGCATAAACCAGTCCCATAGGAATCTCCTCCCCTCATGTAATGTTAGCACAGACCATCTCCCCGGTCCCGCGGTTTTTTACCGCTGTTCCCTCACCTGGTCCAAAAACCGGTCGATAAGGAATTCCGTATCCCGCGGACCGGGGCAGCCCTCCGGATGAAACTGCACCGCGGAGAAGGGCCGCCGGGTGGAGCGGATACCCTCCACCGTGCCGTCGTTGGCGTTGGTAAACCAGGGTTCCCAGCCCTGGGGAAGACTCTCCGCCCGGACCGCGTAGCCGTGATTTTGACTGGTGATATAACAGCGGCCCGTCCCCGCCTCCACACAGGGCTGGTTCTGCCCCCGGTGGCCGTAGGGCAGCTTGTAGGTGTCCCCCCCGGCGGCCAGGGCCATAATCTGATTCCCCAGGCAGATGCCAAAAATAGGCTTTTTATAATCAAAGGCCCGGCGCAGCATGGCGATAGTCCGGCCGCAGGCCTTGGGGTCCCCCGGCCCGTTGGAAAGAAAGAGGCCGTCGTAGTCGATACCCTTGAGATCGTGATTCCAGGGGACCCGGATCACCTGGACGCCCCGGGCCAAAAGACAGCGGATGATATTCGCCTTGGCCCCGCAGTCCACCAGGATAATACGGGGCCCCCCCTCCCCGGCGCTAAAGACCCGGGTCTCCGGGTTAGAAACCTCCGCCACGGGGTTGGGGATATTGCCGGAATCCAAGGTCACCTCCCGGCTCCCCTCCACCAGGATCTTCCCCCGCATAACCCCGTGTTCCCGCAGGCGCTCCGTTAAGGAACGGGTATCGATGCCGTAGATCCCCGGCACATTGTTCCGGTCCAGCCAGGAAGAAAGGGTCGCCCCGGAGGCGAAATGGCTGGGCTCCTCGCAGACCTCGCTCACCACAAAGGCCGACACCTGCACCAGGGGGGATTCAAAATGGACAGGAATCCCCAGCTCGTCAAAAAAGGGCTCCCCGGTTTTCGGCCGCAGGGGAACCCCGTAGTTGCCAATCAAGGGGTAGGTGGAAACCAGGATCTGCCCCTTAAAGCTCGGGTCTGTCAGGGACTGGGGATACCCGGTCATGCCCGTGGTAAAGACCACCTCCCCCGCCTGGGAACGAGCCCTGCCAAAGGACCAGCCCGCGTACTCCGACCCGTCCTCCAAGACAAGCTTTGCTTGCCGGATATGCTTTGCCATAGTAACCTCGGTGGGCCCATCCTACGCTTAATCGGAAAACATTACAAGGCTTTAAAAACAAGGAACGGGAATCCCGTTTTATGGCGCTTTTTGCGTATTCGGGACCATGAAAACGTAAAACCTGAACAATTTAGTTCTTAAATTTCACCCTGACGCCGGTGTCTCCAGCCCCGAGCCCAGCTCAAAGATTTTCAGGTCCGGGATGGAAAGTTCGGCCCCTTCCATGAAAAGGTCGTAAAAAACCGATGCGGGCCGGGGGAATATCCAATTGGTAAAGACGAATTTTCCACCGCATAAAAAAATTTCTATTGAAGAACGATCGACGAGGATATGAACCTGCTTTTCCCCGTCCTCCTCCAGGGGAATGCTGGTCTTTTCCGTGGAAAGTCCTGCCCAGGGCTGTTTCCGGGCGGCCGGTTTTGGCGTATCCCCCTGCCCGGAACCGCTCTGTTCCTTATCCAGGGTGAAGACCTGGGAGCTAAGATCCCATTGCAGGAGGACCCGCTCTTTCCTGTCCGCAGAGGCCCGCAGCAGCATGGTTAAGACGCCGGATTCCAATTTTCCCCGGGGGATGGTAAATTCAATTTCAAGACAGTCTCCCTGTATATTTGCCAGGTTGTTCTTCTGACCCCGCCGCAGCTTAAGGTTTCCGTTGAAGAGTTCCTTCCTGCGGAGCAGGGCCAGCTCTTCCACCGGCCTTTGGCATACCGTGGCCCCCTCCAGGAAAAGCTGCCGGGGAAAGGTGAAGGCCCCGGCCCAGCCGTCCTTGCGGGTGGGGAAATCCCCCCACATGTCCATCCAGCCCAAGAGGATGCAGCGGCCTCTCTCGTCGGTGAAGACCTGGGGTGCATAGAAATCAAGACCGTAATCCGCCCTGCTCCACTTTTTTTGCATAAAGGCGGGTTTTTCAAAATCCGCTTCCCCGGTGATGAAAATACACCGGGCCTTTTCCATGTCTATGGGAGAGATAAGGAGTACCCATGCGCCGTCCAACTGGAAAAAATTGGGACATTCCCACATGATCCCCTGGGCGCCGTCGGACTCGCAAAACAGGCCGACCAGGTCCCAGCGGCGCAGGTCCGGTGATGTATAGAGCAGCACTCCTCCCCGGTTTTCCCTGGTACAGCCCACGACGATGTACCAATCTTCCCCCCGGCGGAAAACCTTGGGGTCCCTAAATTCCTCGCCGTAACCCGGCGGAGGTCCCTTTATTACCGGGTTTTTTTCGTATTTGGTAAAGTAGATGCCGTCCCTGCTAAAGGCAAGGCACTGGGTCTCCCGGGGGGAACGTTCATCGTGGTGGGCCGTGTAGACCAGGGTAAGCTCCCCGTTGTTATCCACCGCGCTGCCGGTAAAACAGCCCTTTTCGTAGTCCTGATCCGGGTACAGAGCGATGGGCAGATGTTCCCAATGGACCAGGTCCCGGCTCACCGCATGGCCCCAGTGCATGGGACCCCATTTTGGGGCGTAGGGATAATGCTGATAAAAGGCGTGGTAGGTTCCCCGGAACTGGATGAGTCCGTTGGGGTCGTTCATCCAGCCCTGTCTGGCCGTAAAGTGGTATACGGGGCGGTAGTAATCCTGCATAGCAAGTTCCTCCAAATTAAGCGGTGTCCCCTTCCCTTAGGTAGACATCAAGTATGGTTTCGTCCCGCAGCCGGGGGCGGTTTTCGATAAGATCAACCACGGCAGCCACCGAATGTTGGGCCATCTCCCGGATGGGTTGAACCACCGCGGTAATGTTTTGAGGCCCTATTTCAGTGATCATGCTGCCGTCGTAGCCCACCACCTTAAGTTTTTCCGGCACATGGATACCCCGCTGGTGGGCAACCTTGAGTACCGCACAGGCCGCCATGTCCACACCGAAAAAGCCGTCAATCTGCGGCTGTTTATTAAAAAGTTTATTCGCCGCTTCCAGGTAATTGGCAAAATCCAGGCGGTTATAGTTGGTAGGAATTTCATATACCGTTACCTTCCGGGCTTCCAGGTATTCGGCAAAGGCTACGTACCGGGCATTGGCCGGCTTGACCACTCCCGCCTCGGTAAATTGGGCCACGTACCGGCAGCCCCTTTCCTCAAGGCGCTGGGCCGCCAGCCGCCCTCCCTTGGGGTGATCCGAACAAACCATGGGGATCCCCCTGCCCAGACGCTGTTCCATGGAGACAATGGGCCCCTTGGCCTTACGGTACTCTTCATCTTCCAGGGCATGGGTACTCAGAATAATTCCGTCCACCGCCCGGCGGCGCAGCATATCCAGGAATTCCTGTTCCCGGTCGCTCCTTTGCATGGTATCGCAGACCACGGTCTTGTAACCCCGCAGGTACAGTTCCATTTCTGCATGCTTAATATAGTCCCCAAAAAAGGGGTGGCTGATATTGGGGACAATGATGGCCACCAGGTTGTTACTTTGCCTGCCCAGATTCCGGGCCATCTGGTTGGGGGTGAATTCAAGTTCCTCCATGGCCTTTTCTATTCTGAGCCGGGCTTCGGCGGAGACATACCCTGAGTTGTTTATCACCCGGGAAACGGTACCTAAGCCCGCCCCCGCCCTTTCCGCCACATCCCGTATATTGGCCATACTTATCCTCTTTTAAGATCTTTTGGCTGTATCTCCATTATACCCTGTTTAGGCCAATGCAATAATCCTCAGATCCGGAATGGAAAGCTCTCCTCCTTCCATGTACATATCGTAAAAGACCGATGAGGGCTGGGGGTAGATCCGGCCGGTAACAGCGTATCTGCCGCGGAATAGAAATATTTCCACCGAGGACCGGTCAATGAGGATATGAACCTCCAGGTCCCCATCTTCATCCTCCCAGGGGACGCTCAGTCTTTCGGGCCGTCCGATACCGCTTTGCCCCTTGTCCAGGATAAAAATACGGGAGGCAAAATCCCATTGAAGGACCGTTTTTTCTTTCCCGTCCCCGGCGGCCCGGAGCAGCATATTCAAAACGCCCGGTCCGGCTTGGCCGGCAGGAATAGTGAACCTGATTTCCAGGCAGTCTCCCTTTACAGCCGAAAGGTTTTTTTTCTGACCTCCCCGCAGCTTAAGGTTTCCGTTGAAAAGTTCTTTCCCCCGGAGTAGGGCCAGTTCCTCCACCGGCCTTTGGCATACCTTCCCTTTTTCCAAAAAAAGTTCCCGGGGAAAGGTGAAGGCCCCGGCCCAGCCGTCTTTTTTACTGGGGAATTCCCCCTTCCACATATCCATCCAGCCGATAAGGATTCGACGGCCCCTCTCGTCGGTAAAGACCTGGGGGGCATAGAATTCATAGCCGTAACCGGCGTTCTGCCACCCTTTTCCGGTAAAGGCGGGTTTTTCAAAATCCGCCTCTCCGGTGATAAAAATGCACTTAGCCTTTTCCATAGCCATGGGGGAACAGAGGAGTATCCAGGAACCGTCCAATTCAAAAAAGCTGGGGCATTCCCACATGGTTCCCAGACTGCCTTCGGATTGGCAGAAGGGTCCCAGATAGTCCCATTGGCGCAGGTCCTTTGATGTATAGAGCAGAACCCCGCCCCGGTTATCCTTCGTGCAGCCCGCAACCAGATACCAGTTTTCCCCGCGGCGGAACACCATGGGGTCCCGAAAGTCCTCGCCGTAACCCGCCGGAGGGCAGGGGATGACCGGGTTCTTTTCGTACTTGGTAAACCGGATGCCGTCCCTGCTAAAAGCGGCGCACTGCACCTCCTTGGGGGAAATCCCGTCGCGGTGGGCCGTGTAGACCAGGGTAAGCTCCCCGTTATTATCCACCGCGCTGCCGGAAAAGCAGCCCGTTTCGTAGTCCTGATCCGGGTACAGGGCGATGGGCAAATGCTCCCAATGGACCAGGTCCCGGCTTACCGCATGGCCCCAGTGCATGGGCCCTACATCCGGGGCATGGGGATAATGCTGGTAAAAGGCGTGGTAGGTTCCCCGGAACTGGATGAGTCCGTTAGGGTCGTTCATCCAGCCCTGCCGGGGGCTTAAGTGGTATACGGGGCGGTAGTAGTCCTCCATGGCGATCTCCCTTTTGTGCTGTCTTTCCTTATCATGGAAATGTTTCCATCTTTTATGGAACATGGTATACCCACTTAAGGAAAACAAGCAAGGATAATGGGAGAATTTTCTTAAAAAATAGCCATTTTTTTGTTGACAGGCCGGAAAGTCCGGGTGTACACTCATGGATATGGAAACGTTTCCATAAAGGAGGCGGAAATGAAGGCAAAAAACGGCGTTCAAAGCCTCTTCCGTGACAACTGGCGGCTCTATGTCCTGGTCCTTCCCGCCCTGGCATGGCTGGGGGTCTTTGCCTATGCCCCCATGTACGGTCTTACCATTGCCTTTAAGAACTTTAGACCCCGGTCAGGTATTACGGGCAGCCCCTGGGCCCAACCTCTGTTCAAGCACTTCATCGACTTTTTCAGTACCAATATCGCTTTCAACACCATTTCCAACACCATTATCCTGAGCCTGCTTACGATTCTCATTTCCTTCCCGGTGCCGATTATCTTCGCCATACTCCTGAACCAAATAAAGGGGAGGGGACCCCGCAAGGCAATACAGACCATTTCCTATGCCCCCTATTTTATTTCTACGGTGGTGGTGGTAAGCATCCTTACGGTGATTCTGTCTCCCGGATCGGGCTTTGTAAACACCATCGTTACCGCGGTTACCGGGGGAGAGCCGGTCCTCTTTATGACCAGGCCGGAGTATTTCCGCCCGATTTATATTATTTCCAATATCTGGCAGAGCATGGGTTTTAGCGCGATCATCTATATCGCCGCCCTTACGTCCATCAGTCCCGATTATTATGAGGCCGCCATTGTGGACGGGGCCACCAAGTTCCAGCGGATTATCCATATAGACATTCCCTTTATTATACCCACGGCGATCATCATGTTCATTCTGGCCATCGGGAACATCATGACGGTGGGCTACGAGAAAGTGTATTTGATGCAGAACGGCATGAACACCATCGTGAGTGAGGTCATCTCGACCTACGTGTACAAGACGGGATTGCAGAGCGCCCAATACAGTTTTGCTACGGCGGTAGGGCTTTTCAATTCGGGGGTAAATTTTATCATACTGGCGCTCTGTAATACTATTGCCAAGAAAACTTCGGACATCAGTATTTTTTAGGGGATGAATGATATGAATACCAAGGGAAAAATCCGGGGCCGGGGCAGTTTCAGCCGGCAAAGCTTTTCGGACCGGGCCTTCGATGCTGTCAACTGGACCATCATGATTCTGATATGCGTCAGCGTTGCCTATCCCCTGTGGTTTGTGCTGGTGGCATCCTTTACCGATCCCAATGTGGTGAACCAGGGGCGCATACTTCTCTACCCGGTTAAACTCTTTTTGGGGGGCTATGAGCGGATCTTCCGGTATCCGCCCCTCTGGAAGGGCTACCTGAACACGCTCATCTATACGGCCGCAGGAAGCGCCGTTTCCATTGCGGTCACGGTACCCGCTGCCTATTCACTCTCCCGCAGGGACATGGCAGGACGGCGGATCATCATGTTTCTCTTTACCTTTACCATGTTCTTTTCCGGCGGCATCATTCCCCTCTATCTGATAATTCAAAAGATCCATATTTATAACACCCTCTGGGCCATGGTGCTTCCCGGCGCGGTATCGGTGTACAACCTCATCGTCTGCCGCAGTTTCTTTGACACCAGCATCCCCCAGGAACTGCTTGAAGCCTCCCGGCTGGACGGCTGTACCGACTTTGGGTTCTTTTTCAAAATAGCCCTGCCCCTGTCATCTACGATCATCGCCGTCATGGTGCTGTTCTACGCCACAGGGATCTGGAACGCCTTTATGAACGCCCTCATGTTCATGGCGGACCAGGGCAAGATGCCCCTGCAGGTGATCATGCGGAACCTCATTTTGATAAACCAGGCGAACATGATCACCACCGATGCGTCGGAGATGATCATGAGGCAGAAACTGGCGGAGCAGCTTAAATACGGGGTGATCGTGGTTTCCGCCCTGCCCCTGCTTCTGGCCTATCCCTTTCTGCAGAAGTACTTTGTCCGGGGCGTGATGATCGGCGCGGTCAAAGGCTAGGAGTTTGTTGCGCTTCGCGCATAAAACGGTATAAATATTCACGATAGTGAATATTTATACCTTGCAAACTCCGAAAGCAGCCCATTGATCGGGATTTTTTGTATAAGTATGCAAAAAATCCACAAGTGCAACAGGCTGCTAGAGAAACAGAAGGCGGTATGCGGCCAGCCTGTTTTTTTAACCTACATAGTTAAGTAACTTAAATATGTAGTATCACAAAGAAGGCAGACGCGGCTTTTATTGGAAATTGGTTTTTAATATTTAACGTGGTTAAATATTTATTATATCAATGTTAGTTAAATCTAACTATAGGAGGCAAAAATGGTTACTTTGATCAAAATGGAGCATGTCATGACGGGAAATGTCGTGTCCATTGAAGGGGGCGGGAGGTTTTTGAGCCGTATCACCGCCATCGGTTTAACGCCGGGATGCCCCGTTGAAATACTGCGGAGCGAAAAACGCCAGCCGGTTTTATTGTACAGCCGGGACACCATGATCGCCATAGGCAGGCGGGATGGAGAAAAAATCATGTTGGAGGTAAACAAATGAGCTGCGAATACTG
>JAISQJ010000059.1 GCA_031274285.1 Treponema sp.
GGGAGACTTCCCCCCCTTGTCCCTAATAGGTGACGATGACGGCGTGGAATACCAGGGGGACGGTTCCGGTATTTTTGATGCTGTGGGAAGCGCCGTTGCCGGTGATCATGGCATCCCCGGCCTTTACGGGTTTTACCGTGCCGTTGTCGTTTACCTCCCCGGTTCCGGAGAGGATCAGGTAATATTCGGTTTCACTGTCGTGGCGGTGATAGCCGATGGATGCGCCGGGGGGCAGGGTTGCCTCCGACAACATGCGGATGTTTTTTTCCTTTTCGCAGTCCACCAGGTAGGTGAAGCTGACGGTCCCTTCACCGTCTCTCATCCGTTCTTTTGTTTCGCTTTTCATTGCGGTGCGCTGGTTTAACATAGGCCCTCCAATTCATATAAGGTTAGTATAGCACGTACTATTGGGAAGGTGTATAGTGAGTTCGGGATGGACGAATTTCTAGCTGGGAGTTTTCTGCAAAACACGGCGCGGCAATGGCTGATCGGCGCCGCCTTTATCCTGGGAGGGCTGGTTGCGGGGAAGCTCTGTTCCCTTATCATGCGGCTGATCCTTAAGCATATCTGCCGGAAGACCAACACCGATATTGATGACATTCTGGTAACCGTTTTGGAGCGCCCCCTGGGTATTGGGGTAGCTTTGGCGGGGGCGGGGATTGGGATTAGGGGGCTGGAGATGCCGGAGATCGCGGGGCTTTGGGTTGACCGGCTTCTGCAATCCCTCTTTATCGCCCTGGCGGCCTGGGGGGTTTCCCGGATCTTCGATACCCTGATCCACCGGCTGGCCCCGGCCAGGGCTCTTGGCGCCCTGGGGAACGGGGAGTTTGATATCCGGCCCCTGTTCCGCAAATTCTGCGGTACCGTGATCTGGCTTATCGCCGCGGCCCTGATCCTGAAGGTTCTGGGCTACGATGTGAGCGCCCTGCTGGCCGGTTTGGGTCTGGGGGGCGCGGCCCTGGCCCTGGCTTCTAAAGATACCCTTTCCAACTTTTTTGGGTCCATTACGGTTTTTGTGGACCGGCCTTTCCGCCTGAACGATCGGATCAGGATTGGCGCCTACGAGGGGCTTATCACCGAAATGGGGATCAGGACTTCCAAGCTGCGGACTCAGGACAACCGGACGATCTTTGTGCCCAACAGTCTTTTTGCGGCCAATCCTATCGAGAACATCAGCGCCGCCCCGAATATCAAGGTGGTCCAGCAGGTTAATCTGAAAGGGGAAAACGGGCCGGATAAAATTGAGGAGGCCCTGGGCATTTTACGGGAGATCGGCGCGGCCCAGCCGGGGCTGGAGGAGGTTCCCCAGGCGGCCCTGCTTTCGGTGGGGGGCGCGGTTTGCCAGGTCTCCCTGACCTATTTTGTGTCCCGCAAGGCCGATTACGCCGCGGCGGTGAGCGCGGTGAATTTGGCCATCCTCCGCCGTTTTGAAGAGGCGGGGATACGTCTTGGCTAAGTCCAGGGGAACTCCCGCAAAGCCCCGGGGAGGGCCCGCCCGCGAAGGCCGGGGGCTGCTGGCTGCGGCGGAGCAGGCCCGCATGGAGGCCGGTCCGGTTGGAGTTGAGGAGGCCATGGCCCTGTACGCGAATCACCGCAAGGGGCCGGGCCGGACCGGGCCGGAAGCCGCGGGCCGGCGGGCCGGCGGACCGGGACCAAAGGGACCGGCGGGGCCCGGTGTACCGGCGAGGGGAGGGGCGGCCCGGCCCGGCCGCGGGCTGCAGTTCCTTAGCCGGGTCCTTGCCGCTATAGCGGCGCTCCTGGCCCTGCTTATTCTGGCGGGAACCCTTTACGCGGTATTCCGGGACTCCGCCGGAGCGGCCTCCGGGACGTCGGCTGCGGGGCTGCGAAACCCGGTGGAGGGAACGCAGGCGGAGGGGCCCGCCGTATTCACCGGTATCGGCCGGCTGCGGATAGCCGCCGGGGGCGGCCCGGCCCCCGGAACAGGCGCGGCCCCCAGGGCCGCGGTGGTCCTTTCCGTTGTGTTTCCCTATGACTCCGGGGACCGGCCCTTTACCGAGGAACTGGCCGGGAAGGTAAGCCTGTTCCGGCGGATCATCCGGGATTATTTTGGCGCCCTCTCCCAGGAGGAGCTGCATCCCCTGGACGAGCAAAGGGCCAAAGCAGAATTACTGCGGCGCTTTAACGGCGAGCTTCAACTGGGTAAGATAACCGTACTGCTCTTTAACGATCTGATGATTCTGGAATGACGATAACAAAATAATAGACTTGTTCGATGACCGTGGGAGGCTTCCCCCCGCTTAGTCGGTTTCCCAGGGGGAGGGGTCCAGGACGTCTTTGTCGATTTGGATGAAGATCTGGGGTTCGTAGCCGGTCTGGGGGTACAGGATGTTGCGGGAGTTGAGGAAGGCGAGGTTGATGCCGGGGCTGGAAAGGTCGCCGGCGCCGAGGCGGATCATGGTGAGGGGGTTGCGGGTGAGGGCGTCCCAGGCCTGGGCGGACTGGATGTAGCAGGATGCGGCCTGGGAGCGGTAGCGGGGGCTGCCTTCCCGCTGGGACAGGGCTTCCAGGGTGACTCCCAGGTTGTTTTGGGCGATCATGAGGCGCTGGGCAAGGTCGATGTACTCGGGCCGGTCGTTGGGGAGGAGGATGGGGAGCCGGGCGCGCTCGGCTTCCAGGAGGTCCAGGAGGCGGTTGTAGTAGCCCTGGGCCGCATGGTAGTCCCCCCGCTGGTAGCACGCGTTGCCCAGGGCCTGGAGGAGGCGGCGGTTGAGGGGCAGCCGGGCGGAGGAGGCGAAGAAGCGTTCCAGCGCGGGGGCCCATTCCTGCCGGTGGTAGTGGGCGGAGCCCATGCGGTAGAGCATTTCCGGGGGGGCGTAGGCGTTTTCTTCCGCCTTGCGGTAGTAGCCAAGGGCCGTTTCCATGTCGCCGGACTTGGTGAAGTATTCCAGGTCTCCCATGGCCGCGTAGAGTCGGCCGAAGCGGGGGCCGGAGCTTAGGAGTTTGCGTTCCAGAGCGTTTTCGTAGAGGCCGATGGCTTTGACCAGTTGTTCCTCCGCGGGGAAGTTTTCCCGCCGGCCTATGAGGATCGCCGCATGCCGGTCCAGGGCTTCGATATGGTAGATCAGGCGGCGCAGGGATTCTTCGGAGGCGCTGTCAAAGGCTTTGAGGGCTACTTCCAGGGTAAGCTGTTCCTCCCGCCAACTGCCCAGATTCCGGTAGTACCGGGAGAGGTGGTAGTGGGCTTCCGGCAGGCCGGGGCCCTGCATGATGGCCCGGAGCAGCACATCCCGGACCCCGGCGATCTGTTCCACATACGCATTGGGGACGCCCCGGACTTCTTCAGTCCGCTTGTCCAGGAGGTAGCCGCCCAATTCGGCCAGGGTTTCGGCGCTGATCTTCTTCTTGGGGTTATCCATGAAGAAGGACTGGAGGGGGATGACCTCCTTGAGGTTATCGGTACGGATGAAATACCTGAGCATCCGCTCGGCCACGGGATCGGTCCAGCCGTAGCGGTCCAGGAGCCGGGCGTAGGCAAAGCGGGCGGTCTCGTAGCGGGAGGGATCGATTTCACCCCAGGCCAGGGCATTGTCCCCCTGGGCCAGGAGGGCGTCGGGATCGTTGACCTCGTAGTCCAGGATGTTATGCCGCAGGAGGAGGTCTGCCTTTTCATAGTTCCCTTCGTAGTAGGTTTCCATGGCCGCGTAGGCCAGGACCCCCCGCTTGTCCCGTGGGTAGTAACTGAGGAGTTCATCGTACTTGTTCCGGGCGTAGAGGTACTGGCGCTGGTCCCGGAAGGCTTCGGCATAGCGGTAGAACCACTCCTTGTCCCGGTGGATGTTAAAGGCCTGGGTAAAACGCTGGTTGGCCCGCTCGTATTCCCCGGCCGCGATTCGCTCGTAGCCCAGGCGGTAGAAGTTTTCCGCCCTGACGGGGTTGTAGATGAAACGCCAGGCCAGGTAGGAGGCGGAGGCGGCCACCAGGGCGATAAAGAGGAAGAGCCGGAACACGGGGAGGAAGCGGTGGACGAAGATGTAAACCGCGCTGCCCTGCTCGGCCTCCAACTGCTCCCCGGTTTTCTTTTGGAATCCCCTGGGTATGCTGATGGTTTTGCCCAGAATTTTGCCGGCCAGGGCCGCGGTCTCCCTGGGCAGGGCCCCCCGGACCAGGAGACGGATCAGGTTTCCCATTTGTTCCGGGGGGACCGCCTGCTCCGCGATGATCTCCTCCACGGCAAGGCGCAAATTGAGGGGGTAGGCCGCCAGGGTGCGGCGGAGCGTGGTTAGATCGGTTTCGTCGAGGCTGATGTCCTCGTCTTCCTCTTCCTTGGGTGCGCCGAAGATACTTTTGCGGGTTTTGCCGGGCTTCTGATCGGGGATGCCGCCCAGCATGTCGTCGATGCCGGGCAGGGTGAAGTCCCCCAGGTCCAGGTCCCCGGCCGCTTCCTCGTCCTGGCTGGGGGCGGGGGGGGGCTCCTCCAGGTCGAAGTTATCAAAGGAGTCGGTCCCGCCGCCGGCGAGATCGGTCTCGCCGAAGCCTTCCCCCAGGTCCAGATTGAGCCATTCTGCATCGTCGGCTTCGGGGGCCGCATCCTGGGTTTCGGGACCGGCCGAAGCCGCGGCACTCCCATTCAACTCCCCGGCTTCGCCCCCCAGGTCCAGGTCCCCGGCCGCATTTTCGCCGCCCAGGTCCAGGCTGAGGGCCTCCGGGTCCCCCGGCTCGCCGGTTTCGGCGTCTTCCAGGTCCAAACCGGCATCCCCCAGGCCGGCGGCATCCAGATCGCCAAAATCGCCTAGATCGCCCAGGTCCCCGATTTCCAAGCCGCCGGTTTCGGCGTCTTCCAGGTCCGGACCGGCATCCTCCAGGCCGGCGGCATCCAGATCGCCAAAGCCGCTTAGATCGCCCAGGTCCCCGATTTCCAAACCGCCGGTTTCGGCGTCCCCGTTGTCCGGGGGGCTTTGCTCCAGGTCTTCTGCAAGGCCGTCCAGGAGGCCCTCGGGGATATCCGCCTGGCCGGGGATTTCATCGGGAAGGCCGGGGAGATCGCCGGGGACCGAGCCCAGGAGGGCCCCCAGATCAAAGTCCCCCAAGGCCGTATCCGCGCCCTCCTCAGGGCCGGTCTCCGGGATTCCCAGGGCCGCGGCCACGGAGGGGTCCAGCCCCATTTGGGAGAGATTTTCCATGGCCGCCGCGGCCTCGGCGGCCTCTTCGGCGCTGGTGTCGGGGATTTCGGCCTCCACTTCGGGAAGGGGCAGCTCTTCGTAGGGTATATCCTGTTCCGCCAATACGGCCTGTTCATTGCCGATTTTGTCAAAAGAGGCTTTAAAGTTTCGGAGAGCTTCCAATGAAGGCATGGTATATATACGAGTATCGGCTAAAGAGGGCAGGGAGGATACACCCATATAATAACCGGCGCCGGTTTTTCAATATCAGCGCTGGTAATTGCCTTCGGGTGTAGCCTCCCTGGCATCAAATAAGCCGTAGTCCCGGCTTTTTAGTAGGGAAACAGTTCGCCGACGGGAGATGCTAAAAAACCAGGGGGGATGGCCGATACTTTACTGTATGAAAGGCCCACGGGACGCGGTCCGGCTGCTGAGTACCGCCTTTTTTATCCTGTTAACTCTGCCCCTTAGGGGACTGGATTCGGAATCCCCCGAATTTTATGACCGGCTCTTGACCCTTCCGGGGACCAGCGGCCCGCAAATCTTCGAGGATGCGGTGATCTTTACCGCCCCTTCCAGCCACCGCCGGGCGGGGGTAGCCCTGGCGGCGGAGGGATTCGCCAGAGTCCACTGGATGCGCAAGCTCATGGTATCCCAGGACCCCCAGGATGCGCCCAGCCCGGGGGGAAAACAGGCTCCCGCCCCCTACAAAGATTCGGGACTCCTCTTTTTTGTGTACCAGGCTCCGGAGGGGGAACAGGAGATTGAGTACCGCCTTATCATCGACGGTCTGTGGACCACGGACCCTGCCAATCCCCAAAGCCGCCGGGACCGGGCTACGGGGCTCACCAATTCCCTGGTGATCCTGCCCCAGGTGAAGAAAGAACCGGCGCTCCACGAAAATCCCAAGGGGGTTCTGCAGTTTTCATTTAAGGGGCCCCCGGGGGAAACGGTGACAGTGGCGGGCAGCTTTAACGGCTGGGACCCCTTTATGTATGAACTGCGGGAATACCCGGAGGGGATCTATACCCTAAGCCTTCCCCTGCCGCCGGGAACCTACCAGTACCTGTTTTTTCACCGGGGGGAACGCTTCCTGGATCCCTACAACTTCCGGCGGGCCTATACCAGGGAAGGGGACGCCGCATCGGAAGTGGTGATTGAGTAGGGGACAGCCGGGGCGGCAGCTTTCCAGTTTCCAGGGAGGATACACCCCTATAATAACCGGCGCTGATGAATAAAAAATTTGGCACCTGACGCCCCATCCGCCAGCCGGACGGCGGGAAATCCCCAAGCCGGACCCGCTTGCGGC
>JAISQJ010000071.1 GCA_031274285.1 Treponema sp.
TTCGTGCTCATTTGTAACCCCATTTTGCTTACCTCTATGGGTAGCTTATAATTTGGGTGTCATTTTTATGATGAGGCACTTAACCTTTTCGGTGTCATTTTCGATGAGGCAATTCGGGTTCTTGACAAAACACTGATTTTTACCTAGAATATCGCTATTATTAGTAGAATAGCTTAGGGAGCCGGATTCCCGTTCATCCCGGAGGTGTTATGGCAGAGGTAGATTACGCCGCTCTGAAAAAGGGCGGGTTTATGCGGCAAATTCAGAAGGGTAAATTTTCCATGCGACTTAAAGTTGTCGGGGGCCAGCTCAAGGCGGAGCAGTTACAAAGGATAGGCGAAGTGGCCCGGAAATACGGCCGGGGCTATGTTCATCTTACCTCCCGGCAGGGGGTGGAAGTGCCCTTCATCTCCGTTGAGGACATCGAGGCGGTAAAAAAAGAGCTGGCCGGCGCGGGGGTAAGCGTCGGGGTCTGCGGCCCGCGGGTGCGGACGGTTACGGCGTGCCAGGGTTCGGCGGTCTGTCCCAGCGCCGCCATCGAAACCACGAGCCTGGCGGAGGAACTGGACGGACGCTACTTCGGGAAGGAACTGCCCCATAAATTCAAGATCGGGATTACGGGCTGCAAGAACAACTGCCTTAAAGCCGAGGAAAACGATCTGGGCGTTAAGGGGGGCGTTTTCCCCGAATGGAAAGAAGTGAACTGTACCTGGTGCGGCCTCTGCGAAGCGGTATGCCCCCCGCAGGTGGTCAAAGCGGACAAGGGAAACAAGACCCTTGCCTTTGAAGAATCCGGTTGCGTTTACTGCGGCAAATGCGTCAAAAGCTGCCCCTCCGGCGCGTGGGAAGGAAAGGGCGGGTATATCCTGTCTTTCGGCGGTATGTTTGGCAACGAGATAAAAGAAGGGCTTCATCTTTTACCCATTGTTTTTGACAGGGACGCAGTGTTTAAGGCTGCGGACGCCGCCATTCAATTTTACCGGACCCACGGCAAGGCGGGGGAACGGATGGGCAAAACCATTGCCAGGGTCGGGGCGGCGGTCCTGAAAGAAAATCTTGAGGAGGCCCTTAAATGAGCGAACCGTTGAACGAGCCGCAAGCCGCCGCCCGTGTGGATATTACCGATGTGGTATGCCCCGTTACCTTTGTAAAAACCCTGGCGGCCCTGGAAGAACTGGAAGACGGCCAGGCCCTGGAAGTGAGGCTTAACGGCGGCGAACCGATTCAGAATGTACCCCGGAGCCTCAAGGACGAAGGCCACAAGGTGACAAGCGTCTGGCAATCGGAGGACGGGACCTTCCTCCTTACGGTAGTGAAAGGGGGACTCCTCTAGTGGCCTTTACCAACGAGCAGCTTGAACGGTATTCACGGCATATCATCCTCAAGGAAGTGGGGATTAAGGGCCAGAAGCGGATCATGGAAGGCCGGGTGCTCATCATCGGCGCGGGGGGTCTTGGTGCGCCGGCGGCCATGTACCTGGCGGCGGCGGGTGTGGGGACGGTCGGCATTGCCGACGCCGACGCGGTGGACCTGTCCAACCTCCAGCGGCAGATCATCCACACCACCGCCGACGTGGGGAAGCCCAAGGTCCAATCCGCGCGGGAAACCATGAACGCCATGAATCCTGATACGGAGGTCGTAACCTACCACGAATGGATCAACTCGGCCAATATCACCGACATTATCAACGACAGGGATTACGACTTTATCATCGACGCCACCGACAACTTTCCGGTGAAGTTCCTGATCAACGACGCCTGCGTGATGCTGGGCAAGCCTTTTTCCCACGCGGGGATCATCCGCTTCCAGGGGCAGCTTTTGACCTACGTGCCCGGCAAGGGTCCCTGTTACCGCTGTGCGTTCCACAACCCGCCGCCTCCGGACGCCGTGCCGACCTGCCGCCAGGCCGGGGTGCTGGGGGTCATGGGAGGCGTCATCGGAACCCTCCAGGCCGCCGAAGCCCTCAAGTTCCTTCTGGGCATGGAGGGCCTCCTGTCGGGTTTCCTCCTTACCTACAACGCGCTGACCATGGATTTCCGCAAGGTAAAACTGGCCTCTAATCCCCGCTGCCAGGTCTGCGGAAGCGAACCGTCCATTACCACCTTAATCGACTACGAGCAGGCGGTATGCGATTTACGGGACTATCATAACAAGTAAAACCGCCGCGCTGCTTCCCGGGACCGGCTCCGGCGGTTTATGTATGCTGCTCTGCGTACTCTGCTGGAGTACCAGCGGGCTTTTTATCAAATACATTGACTGGCACCCCATGGTGATTTCCGGTATGCGCAGCGGAATAGCTCTTCTGTTCATGCTGCTCATAAAGGGCGGAAGCATGTTCCGGTCCCATTCCGCGGCCCCCGGCAAAACAGGGATAGTGTTACTGCTGGCCGCCGCGGGCGCGTCTGCCGCCACGAAGATCCTCTATGTAACGGCAAATAAACTCACCTCCCCGGCAAACGCCATCCTCCTTCACCACAGTGCCCCTATATGGGCGGCCCTTTTAGGCTGGTTCCTCATCGGAGAAAGGCTCAAGGCACGACAGTGGGCGGCCCTGGTCCTTACCTGCGCGGGGTTGCCGCTCCTTTTCATCAGCGGTCTAAAGACCGGCGGAATCGCGGGGGACGGCGTAGCCCTTGCCGCCGGGGTCTGTTTCGGGGCCGGCATGGTGTTTCTCAGGATGAATCGGAACGGATCGCCTGAGCTCTGCCTGTTTATATCCCACTGCGTCCCATTGGCCCTGGGCATCCCCTTTATGCTAAGCCGTCCGCCTGAGTTTACCCCCGTGAGCATCGAGGCCATCCTCTTTCTGGGTGTTGTTCAGGTAGGGATAGCATCTCTGCTCTACGCCTACTCGATTAAGCGGCTCCGGGCCGTTGACGCAGTATTCATCGATCAACTGGAACCGGTACTGAACCCAATCTGGGTTTTTGCGGCCACCGGCGAAATCCCCGCGCCCCTCAGCATTGCCGGAGGAATCATCATCATTATCGCGGTGTTGATGAACCAGGGGATAAACGCTCTAAAAGGCAGACGCCGCTGAATCCCGTTTCCGCGGTATGGTAATTTTTTAAGACACGAAAGTAAACGCGTATGAACTAGTATACAGTCTGTGTTGAAATCGTGGATAAAGCAAATCGGTAGGCCAATTTTTTTTTGAAATGCGAATTTAAGAAAATGAGTAAAAATGACACACTCTTGGCATAGTAAAAGAACAGACGATA
>JAISQJ010000103.1 GCA_031274285.1 Treponema sp.
CCAATACACCCACCCAACCCCGCCCGGGGGGCGCCCAAACAATTGAACACATATTGGGTCCCTTAGCATCATTCCCAGAAGGATCATGTAGACCATGTTCATCTCCTTTAAGAGCATGACAATATTTAAGCAGAGATATAGAAAGTTGTCAAGGTAAAGATTTAGGACAGGTAAAGATTTATGAATTCAGTTCCGCCAATCCTGCCTTTACCAGGGCGGCCAGTTCCTCTGCGGCCTTGGCGGTTTCTACCAGGCGGCTTTCCTTTTCCCCCCGGCCTTTGATCTCTACCCTGGGCTTATCGGCGGCCAGGTTTTTGTCCCCCACCACTACCCGGAAGGGGATGCCGATCAGGTCCGCATCCTTAAATTTAACCCCCGGTCTTTCGTCCCGGTCGTCTACCAGTACCTCCAGGCCCCGCTGTTCCAGTTCCCTTTCCAGGCTATCGGTAAGGGCTTTGACGGCCCCTTCGTATTTGATGGGCACGATAATTACCTGGTAGGGGGCCACGGTTAGGGGCCAGATGATACCGTCCCCGTCGTGGTGTTCCTCAATAACGCTGGCCAGGGTCCGGTCCAGGCCGATACCGTAGCAGCCCATGGTGGGAACCTGCGCCTTACCCGCTTCGTCCAGGTAGGTCACGTTCATGGACTTGGTATACTTGTAACCCAGTTTGAAAATATGCCCCAGTTCGTTGCCCTTCTTCTCGTAGAGTTCCCCGCCGCAGAGGGGACAGCGGTCCCCGGCCTTGACGGTACGGACATCGCTGATCATCCAGGCCTCAAAGTCCCGGCCATAGGCGGCGTGGCGGTAGTGGAGGTCCTTGGCCAGGGCGCCGGTTACCGCATCGTTCATGGCCGTTACCGTGAGATCGATGACCAGGGGCAGGGTGTGCAGTCCCACGGGACCGGCAAAGCCCGTCGGCGCGCCGGTAAGGCGCTCCACATCGCTATCGGAGGCCAGGCTTAACTCCGAGGCCTTGAGGGCCGCGGCGAGTTTGACTTCGTTCACATCCAGGTCCCCCCGGATTGCCACGGCAAAAAAGGCTTCAGGGTACAGCTCGGGCGCCCCCGGCGCAGGCTTCCGCTTTTCCAGCCTTGCCGCCCCCGGCGCGGTTGACAAGTCCAGTTCCACGTTTACCGCCCGGTAGATCAGGGTCTTGATAAATTTTTCCGCCCCGGTTTTTAGGAAGGCGCAGAGTTCGTCGATGGTTTTTACCGAGGGGGTATCGATTTTTTCGATGGGGGGAAGGCCGGCCTGTTTTGCCGCATCCGGGGAGGGGGGGGCCTTAAAATCGCTCTTGCAGCCCGCCTTTTCCACATTGGCCGCGTAATCGCAGGCCTTGCAGAGGAGCAGGGTATTGTCGCCAATCTCGCTTTCCACCATGATCTCCTCCGACCCGCTCCCCCCCATGGCCCCGGAATCGGCCTGAACGGGGATCACCGTCAGGGCGCAGCGTTTGAAGATCCGCCGGTAGGCCCGGCCCATATCCTGATAGGTCTTGTCCAGGCTTGCCTCATCGGTGTGGTAGGAGTAGGCATCCTTCATGACGAATTCCCGGCCCCGCATCACCCCGTAGCGGGGGCGGACCTCGTCCCGGTACTTGGTATTGATCTGGTACAGGGAAAGGGGAAGCTGCCGGTAGCTGGAAAGCTCGTCCCGGACCAGGCTGGTAAAGGCCTCCTCCGCAGTGGGAGAGACCACGAAGTCCGCCCCCACCCGGTTCTTCAGGCGCATCAGGGCGTCTCCGTACGCGTCCCAGCGCCCCGATTGTTTCCACAGATCCCCGGGAACCACCACCGTGGGTTTTATCTCCAGGCTGCCGGTGGCGTCCATCTCCTCCCGGACGATCCGCTCCACCTTGCGAAAGGACCGGAGCCCCAGGGGCAGGTAGGCGAAAAGACCGTTGGCCAGCTTGCGGATCATGCCGGCGCGGAACATCAGGCGATGGCTTACAATCACCGCGTCGGCGGGAACTTCCCGCAGGGTAGGAATAAAGGTCTGTGAAAATTTCATAAGCCGCTGTTTCCTTGTGATGCTGTTTCTTTGTGATTTTGAATTATACTGTAACGGTGATGTCCATGTCTCTATTGTATCTTGTTTCCGGCCCTGGTATAGTGGCCCCTTGCGGTTTATGAAAATAGCTGTCCTTTTTAGCGATAAAGAGTTTTATAAAAAGCTTTTTGCCATTGCCATTCCCATCATGCTTCAAAATCTTATCAATTCTTTTGTGAATGTAGTTGATACGGTGATGATAGGCCGGCTGGGAACCGTGGAAATTGCCGCGGTGGGCTTGGGTAACAATGTATTTTTTTTCTACATGATCATCCTTTTTGGAATTTGTTCCGGCGGCGCCGTATTTATCGCCCAGTTTTGGGGCAAGCGGGATATCGGGGGAATCCGGAAAACCGTGGGCCTCTGCATGGCCCTTAACCTTTTTATCGGCGGTATTTTTACCCTGGGGGCGGCGCTTGTTCCGGATCGGATCATGGGCCTCTATTCCGATGACCCGGCGGTGATCAGAACCGGGGCCGTCTATTTGCGGCATCTGGCCCCCTCGTTTCTCCCCTTTGCCATTGCCCAGGTTTTGGTTCTCTCTCTCCGCTCCGTCGAAGAGGTAAAGGCCCCCATGGTGACCACGGTGGCCGCCCTGTCCATCAACGTGGCGCTCAACTGGCTGTGGATCTTCGGCATCGGCCCCTTTCCCGCCATGGGGGTGGCGGGGGCCGCCCTGGCCACCACGGCGGCCCGCTTTACCGAGACCCTGCTGCTCTTTGTTATTATTTGCCGGGGAAAATTCCCCATCCTGGGGCCGCTGCGGGAAATGTGCGCCTTTAGCCGGACTTTTATCAGCCGCTTCGCCCTGATTGTCTCGCCCATCCTGGCCAATGAATTTATCTGGTCCCTGGGGGTCAGCATGCAGAATGTCATTTTCGCCCGGACCCATACGGACGCCATTGCGGCCTTTAACATCACCGGCACCGTGTCCCAGCTTACCTGGGTCCTCTTTATCGGTCTGGGGAACGGGGTGGGGGTACTCATCGGCAAAACCATCGGGGAGGGGGACCACGATACCGCCAGAGGCTATGCCCTGAGGATTCTCTTTTTTGCCCCCCTGGTAGCGGTAGGGGCCGCGGCTCTGCTTATCCCCATCTCCTGGCTTATCCCCCTCATCTTCAAGGTGAACGAGACGGTCCTTCATACTGCCGCCCTTATGATGATGATCCTGGCCGCCGCCTACCCCTTCCGGGCCTTTAACATGTCTATGGTCATAGGGATCTGCCGGGCCGGGGGGGACACGGTATTTTGCGCCTTCTACGACGTGGCCTTCATGTGGGCCATTGCCCTGCCCGCAGCGGCTGCGGCGAGCTTCATCTTCCATGCCCCCTTCCCCCTTATCTACCTCCTGGTGCTGTCCGAGGAGTTTTTTAAGCTGATAGCGGGAATCTGGCGCTTCCGCAGCGGTAAATGGCTCCACGATGTGACCAAGGGTTTGTAGCCCCTCCCTCTGGGGAAAAGATTTATCCGATAAGGGCGGCGGCCTCGGCCAGGTCTTCACAGCGGCGCCAAACCGCGGCCAGGACCTCCGGCGGGGGTTCCAGCATGTCCTTGATAAATATCGAGGGGATTCCCGCCGCAGCCAGGGCCTGGAGCCCCGCGGGGGAGTCCTCCAGACCCAGGCAGTCTTGCGGCGCCGCCCCCAGGCGGTCGGCCGCCAGGAGAAAGATGTCCGGGGCGGGTTTGCCCCGTTGTACCTCGTCGCCGCAGGTGATTATGGCAAAACGCCCACGGATCCCCGCCTTTTCCAGCTTCCACAGGGCCGTTTCCCTCCTGGTGGAGGTGGCGACCCCAAAGGGGATGCCTTTCCTTTCCAGCTTGTCCAGTATGACGGCGAGCCCCGACCGCCAGGGGATGCCGTTTAGTTCGGCCTCTTCCCGGACCAGGCGCCTGAGTTCCTGCCGTATGTCATCGTAGGGAAAATCCGGGCCGTAGTCTTCCAGCATGATGCGCCGGGTACTGAGCTCGTCTATTCCGGTGGTGCGGTACACCGTTTCCACGCGGATCTCCCAGCCCTTGCTCCGGGCTGCCCGGAGCCACAGGTCCTTCACCGGACGCTCGGTATCCAATAAGAGGCCGTCCATATCGAATATGACAGCCCGGGGCGGGGCGTTCACCCTGGGCTTAGCTTGAGGCTTAAACACGTTGTCCTCTGTCACCGGGTATTAGACAATTAGGCCACGTAGGATTTAAGAACCCGCCGACGGATGGGATGCTGCAGCCGCTTGATGGCCTTTTTTTCGATTTGCCTGATCCGCTCCTTGGTCAGGTTGAAGCGGTCGCCGATTTCTTTAAGGGAGAGGGGAGAACAGTCCCCCAGGCCGTAACGGTAGCGGATAATAGCCGCTTCTTTCTGTTCCAGGGTTTCCAGGACGCTTTCAATGTCTTTTTTCAAAGCCCGGTTCATGGCGTATTGCTCCGGGGCTTCATGCTGATGGTCTTCGATAAATTCTTCCAGGGAATTGGAGTCCCGGTCGCCGGCGGAAATGGGGTTGTCCAGGGAAACATGCTCCCGGCTTATGTTTATCAGTTCTGCCACGTGGTCTTTATCCATGTTGAGGAGCCGGGCCACTTCCCGGATCTCCGCCTCCGTGGAATGACTGTCCTGTACCAGCTTGCGGGCCTTTTGGATTTGCACCAATTCGTTGGCCCGGTTCAGGGGCAGCCGGATCATCCGGGATTTTTCACAGATAGCCTTGAGAATCGCCTGCCGGATCCACCATACCGCATAGGATATGAAGTGGTAGCCCTTGTCCACATCGTAGCGTTCAACGGCATTCATGAGTCCGATATTACCTTCGCTGATCAGGTCCATGATGGATAAACCCTGGCCCTGATACTTCTTGGCCACATTCACCACAAAACGCAGATTTCCATTCACCAGCCTGTCCTTGGCCGCCTTGCTGCCCTTGGCCGCCTCCCGGGCGGCGGTCTCTTCTTCCTCCCTGGAAAGCAGAGGAATCCGGTTGATCTCCCGTAAATAGGTGGAAAGGATGTTTTCGCTTGCGTCGAAATGCTCTTGCCTGGATTTACCGAAAGCCATGCTAGTCTTCGTCCGTTTCATCGTCATCGCGGTCATTAACGCCTCCTCATGGTTTGTACCAATAATAAAGCAAATACCATGCCAAGGCGGGGAGGATTAGCTATGAAATGACAAAAAACAGAGAAATTTTTGAAAAGCGGGTAATATTTTTATAAATTTACGAATGAAAACCCGAAAACCAGCTGCTCCATGGGATACTTACCGCTTTGCCGGGGCTTAGAATCACGGAAAAAAGGAGCCGGAAGCCCCCTCAAAGAACGATTCGACCGATACCGCGCCCTGATCTGTCCTAATATGACACCTTTTCCCATTATTGGCCAAAAACCGTGTCAAAAGGACACAAAAAAGCCCGGACTCAGGGACCGGGCTTTCCAAACGGGTCCTTACTCAATAATCGCAAGAATATCCTGCATTTTCAGGATCAGGTGATCGTTGCCGTCGATCTTAATCTGGGTGCCGGCGTACTTGTCATACAGGATCTTCTGGCCGGGGCTTACCTTGATAACATCCTTATCGTCCCCCACCTCGACCACCACGCCGCTCTGGGTCTTTTCCTGCGCGGTGTCGGGGATGATGATCCCTCCAGCGGATTTGGTTTCACTCTTTTCCAGCTTGACAATAACCCGGTCTGCCAAGGGCTTTACCTTCATATAATCCTCCGTTCAATCTGATTGTTAAGGTTTTACGTATTGAATATACAAAAACCAGCTAGGGTGGTCAAGAAAATTCGGCCCAAAAGCCAATGCGTCATTCCCCCAGGCGCCGGAGTTCCAGCCGGGCCGGCAGGTTGTCGGGGTTAAGGTCAAGGCCGTAGAGGAGGGCCCGGCGGCTTTCCTCCGGCCGGCCCAGGGTCCGCAGGCAGCCGGCGATTCGCACCTGGAGGCGGCTTGCGGCCCGCCTGTCCTGTACCCCGGCGGCGGCGGTCTCGTAGTGTTCCAGCGCGGGGCCGGGCGCGCGGCGGGTTTCCAGGATAAGGCCCAGGTTGGCGTCCCGCTGCCAGGGCGGGGAGTCCATGGAACGCAGCCGTTCCTCCGCCTCGTCCAGGAGGCCGGCCTCCAGGTCCCGCAGGGCGGCGCTTAGGTCCAGCCAGGGGCCCCGGATGCCCCGGTAGCCCGCGGTTCTAATCAGAATGGCCGTATCGTCGCGGCGGCGCTGGTAGACGAAGTACCAGGCTGCCCACTGGTAAAGCCGGGCGTCTTCCGGGTAGCGGCCCAGGAGCAGCCAGGTTTCCGCCGCGATCCGGTCCGGCTCCCAGAGCCCCCCCCGGCGGCGAAGGATTTCCAGGTCCTCCAGAGCCCCCTTATACGGGGCCTCCTCCAGTATGGCCAAGGCTTCGTAGGGGTCTAGGTCCCTGGTGTAGGCAATCCGCCCGTAGCCGTAACAGGGGTCCCCCCGGATTGAGGGGTCCTCCTCTCCGGCCCGGTAGAGCAGGCCAAGCCACCGCCGCTTTTCTTCCGCGCCGGGGGAGGAAGCGGCCAGGTTGTAGAGGCTCCGCAGCTGTATTTCAGGGACCGGATTGGAGCCTCCGCTCAGGGCCAGCCAGAGGGTTCGGGCATTTTCCCCCCTTCCCCCCAGCCAGAGGGCATCTGCGGAGCGGAGCAAAAATTCCTCGGCCCCGGCCTCAAGGCCCAGCTCATGCCATAACTCCGCGGCCCGCAGGGGGTCCCCAAAGTCATAGTAGTATTCCCCCAGGAATGTGCGGTGTTTCGTAATGCCGGTCCGGGAGAGTCCCTGGATCTGGGCCTCCGCGCCTCGGTAATCCCGCTTCATAAGCCGCAGCAAGGCCAGGTTGATAATAAGCCGGTTCCTCCGGCCCTCGGCCAGGCCGGGGCCTATGAGGGGAAGGCCGCCGGAAAGGAGAACCTCGGCCCCCCTTTCCGCGGCCAGGGCGGGGCCGCTAAGGTCGCCGCAGAGGATGCCGATCCCCAGGGCCAGGGGAATAAGCTGGGTGTCACTGATGATTGCCGTATAGGTCCGCAGGGTCTCGGCGGTTTTGGCGCTGACGGGGGCTCCCAGGAGGCTGCTTGCCGCGGCCACGGCCGCCAGGGGCTCGGACCAGGGGAAGGCGGCGGCGGCCCGGCGGCTTGCCTCCTGGTAGGGGATAAGCATCTCCGGGGCGGCCTTGGCCAGGGCCCGGCGGCGTTTGAGCAGGGAGAGCCAGGATTCGACCCCCTGGGCGCTCTTTTCCATCTTGTCCAACAGGCCGTTCAGGGTATGCAGGCGGCCGGAGCCTTCCCAGCCCTCGGCGAGGACAAGGTCATAGTCCCGCAGCAGACGGTGGAAGGAATCCTGGGAGGGGGCTCTGAAGTCTCTGCCGGGCCGCAGAAAAATAAAAATAAGCAGGGCGCAGAGGATCACGGAAAGCAGGAGCCCCGCAATGGCGGCCAGTCGTATCAAGAATCCGGGGCCCTTGCCGGTCATTTCACTCCCTGGAGGGCTTCCGGCGGGGCCGGATCTTTTTGCAGGGTCCGCTTGATACTGTCCAGAACGCCGTTGATGAAACGGTAGGATTCACCGGTACCGAATTCCTTTGAGATACCGATAGCCTCGTTGATCACAATGGAGGGGGCCACATCGGTCTGAAACATCAGGGTATAGGTACTCATCCGTAGAATGGCCAGGTCCACCCGGTTCAAACGGCTAAAATCCCAGTTTTCCAGGTGTTTTTTGATCATTTGGTCGATGGCGGCGATATTTTCTACCGTACCAATGATGAGCAGCCGGGAAAAACCGGACATATCCTCATCCAGGGTATTCTGCTTTTCCAATTCCAGCCAGGAAAATTTTAGCAGATCCTCGGAAACCTCCCCCGGAAGGCGCGGTTGCTCCGGGACACGGAACTTTCCCGGAAGGCGGGGTTCCCTGGGACTCCCTCCGCCATTCACTTCCCAGGAGTAGAGGGCCTGAAAGGCAAGAATCCGTCCTTTTCTTCGGGAAGCCATATCACCAATTTAGGTATTGTTCGTAGAGCGTCACCACATTTCTTCCCCGCCGCAGCTCGTCAACAAGTTCCTTAAGGGCCTGATCCACCGCCTGCTGCGTCCGCTCGGTTATGAGTCCCTGGCGGATATACTGCCGGACTATAACCGGATTAGCCGGGTCCATAATGTCATCCAATTCCAGGCTCTTTTGGGGGTAGAATTCGGTAACCTTGATGAACTGGTAGGCCAAATCGTTCTCGATAAGGGGGGATACCTCCCCCTGCTGAAGGCCAAAGGCTATGGTAAGGAAATTTTCCCCCACCGCCTCCTGAACCTCCGGGGTACGGCTTACATAGAAGCCTCTAGTGGCCACATAACCGGCCTCCGATACGGCGGCGTTTGCGGCGCCCCCGTTGGGGTTGGCAATATAGCCCCGCAAAACGGCGTCATCGAATTTGGGAGGGCTGCCGCTGATGTCACGGGCCAGGCGGTCGGCGATTTCCTTGGCCTTGGCCTTGCTGGCAGAATCCGGGCCGTAGGGAACCGAGATAAGGTTCAGGCGCACCATGTCGGGCCGGATCAGTTTAGCCTTGTTGAGATTATACCACCTGGCGATCTCTTCATCGGTGGGCGGCCTTACCGCGCTGATCTGGGCCTGTTTTTTTGACATCAGGTACTTTTGCATGATGAGCTGCCTGCTTACCTGCTGCCGGATGGTGGCCGCATTGGCGCCGGCCTGCTGCATGGCCCGGGTGTATTCCGCATCGGTCAGGGCCCGGCCGTTCTGCTGGGCCAGATAATCCCTCAGGGCGGCGTCTATCTCATTCTCCGATACGGCGATCCGGTCCCGTTCCGCCGCCTGGAGGATGAGCCGCTGGTTGACAATCTCTTCCAGGGCCGCCCGCCGCTCGGCCACGGTGTAGGGCCGGCCCCTGGCCTGTTCCAGGGGACTGAGTTCCGCCTTAAGCTGCCGCACCGTGATGGGCTCCTGCCTAATGAGATTGACCATTGCCACCGTTTGGGCGTCGTTTTGGGCGAAAACCGCCCCAATACCGCCCAAAGAAAGAAAAGCCGCAAAAAATAACCGTCTCATAGATAATCCTTATACCTAAAACCCATGCCGGAAGATGCGGTTACGGGGAAGTACCTGCCGTTCCACGAAAGCATAATATTGCCAAGACCTAATATACGGAAAAACCGGTCGTTCGCCTACAGGAATCCCCGCAGCCCGCCGGGTTTATGGATTTTTAGCTGTTCAAAACCGCCCGTATCCTTCTTACCCCCGCGCTGGAACTCTGTTCCTTCTGGATTTTGAAGCTCCCCAGGACCCCGGTCCGGTCCACATGGGGCCCTCCGCAGACCTCCCGGGAGAAGACCCCGGCGGAAGGGTCCCCAATGGTGTAGACCTTGACTTGGGATTCGTACTTTTCCCCAAAAAGGGCGATGGCGCCCCCGGCCTTGGCCTCCTCCAGGCTCATCACCTCCATGCTCACCGGCAGATCCCGCCGGATCTGCTCGTTTACAATGTCCTGGACTCGTTGGATTTCCTCCGCCGTCATGGGCGCGGGGTGGGAAAAGTCGAAACGCATCCGTTCCGCAGTGATGTTGGAGCCCTTCTGGGCCACATGATCCCCCAGGACCATCCGCAGGGCCCCGTGGAGCAGATGGGTGGCGGTGTGGTACTTGGTGGCGATTTCGCTGTGATCCTGAAGGCCCCCCTTAAAGACCTGTTCGCTCCCCGCCCGGGAAAGCTCCTGGTGCTTCTTAAAGGCCCCGTCAAATTCCTCCCGGTTAACCGTCATCCCCCGCTCGGCGGCCAGTTCCTCGGTAAGCTCAATGGGGAAGCCGTAGGTATCGTAGAGCCTAAAGGCCAGCCGTCCGCTCATGATCTTCCGGGGGTCTTTAAGGAGGTTGGGGAGGAGTTTTTCAAACTCATGTTCCCCCTTTTGGAGGGTCTCGGAGAATTTTTCCCCCTCCTTGTCCAGTTCTTCCATGATGAAGGCCTGGTTTTCCGCCAGTTCCGGGTAGGGACCTTTGAATCCCTCCACCACCGCCCCGGCTACGGAGTTAAGCCACGGGCCTTCAATGCCGAGTTTACGTCCGTGCCGCACCGCCCGCCTGATAAGCCTGCGGAGCACGTAGCCGGCGCCCAGATTGGAGGGGCTTACCGCCTTGGGGTCCCCCAGGATAAAGACCGCGGAGCGCACATGGTCGCAGATGATGCGTACCGAGCGGTCCTTGGCCTCATCACCGCCGTAGCGGTAGGCGGCGGCCTTTTCCACCGCCCCCCGGATCCCGGCAAAAATCTCCGTGTCATAGACCGATTGCTGCCCATTGAGGATAGTCACCGTCCGCTCTATCCCCATACCCGTGTCCACGCAGGTCCGGGCCAGGGCCTCGTAAGTCCCCCCGGAGGTTTTATTATACTGCATGAACACATCGTTCCAGATTTCCAGCCACTTGCCGCAGGAACAGCCGGGTCCGCAGTCCGGCCCGCAGGGCTCCTTACCGAAGTCGTAGAACATCTCCGAATCCGGGCCGCAGGGACCGGTAGCCCCCGCGGGGCCCCACCAGTTGTCCTTCTTGGGGAGGTAGCTGATCCTGCTTTCCGGGATGCCCAGGGACCTCCACACCGCCGCGGATTCCTCATCCCGCGGGGCGTCCTCGTCACCGGCAAAGACCGTGACCCCCAGCCTCTCCACGGGGATCCCCAGCCACTGGGGGGACGTGAGGAATTCGAAACTCATCCTGATGGCCCCCTCTTTGAAGTAATCCCCCAGGGACCAGTTTCCCAGCATCTCAAAAAAAGTAAGGTGGCTGGGGTCCCCCACCTCATCAATATCCCCGGTGCGGATGCACTTTTGGTAGTCCACCAGGCGTTTCCCCGCCGGGTGTTCCTGGCCGAGAAGGTAGGGCACCAGGGGGTGCATGCCGGCGGTGGTAAACAGCACCGTGGGATCGTTGTCGGGAATAAGGGACTTGCCCTGAATCTGGGTGTGGCCCCGGGCCTTAAAGAATTCGATATACTTGGAACGAAGTTCATCGGCTGTCATGGGAGGATCATAACATAACAGGTGGAAACGGAGTACCCCTGGCTTAGGTCCTTACCATTCCCGGGGCTTGAAGCCGGTGGGGTTTTCTATGGTAACCGTGTCCCCGGATTGCCGTATCACATAGAGTCCCTTTTTGAGGGCGTAGGTTTTTACATTATCCGCCACAATAGCTCCCGCCACGGCGCCCAGGAATTTGCGCGTATCGCGGCGGTCATCGGCATAGCGCCGGAGTTTCTCCATCCGCTCCAGATGCTCATCCACGTGGCTTATGTTCAACTGGGTCTTTACTTCTATGGCTACGGCATATTCGCCGTTTTCCAGCATGGCGTCAATTTGGGTGATAATCTGTTTTTTCTTGTCGTCGATGAGTACGTTGGGCCCCGTTT
>JAISQJ010000147.1 GCA_031274285.1 Treponema sp.
CAGTCGTCGTACCCGCCGGCCGTATAGGTGTCGCAGAGCTGGGCGGCCTTGCCTGTTTCAGGCAACTCTGAGAGCTTGGCAAGGATAGCGGCGGTATTCGCCTGTCCCGTCCCTACGGCGGTATCTGTCCCTCCTACAGCCGCCATGTAAGCTCCCCACTCGGCAGAAGACATATCGGCGGGGGCGCATTCAAGGTAGCGCCAGCCGCCGGTATCGTCGCCTTTGTCATAAAATATTAAGCCTCCGGCGGGGCCTGGGCCTCCAACCGCAAGCGGACTGAAATCCGCGCGTATGGTTACATCCGACGCGGGCATGGCAAAGGTCTTGGTGCCCTCATCAATGTTGACCGTCCCGTTATACTTCAGGCTCCCGCCGGTTAAACGGTAATAGGGGTCTTGCGGCGTTACCGTCAGCGTTACCGTGGTCCCCGGAAAGACGATGCTGAAATTGGAGGCCACCGTGCCCCCGGTCGTGGGGGGAATAATTATCTCGTACAGGGGGCCGCTCATATACATGGGCACCCGGACCAAGGTGTTTTCGTGTATGAGGTCAAAGCTCAGGCTCCCGGTTCCCAGCAGGTCCTCCCCGTAGTAGGCGAGGGCGTCTATGCGCCAGAGGCCCTGGATAAGGGCCAGGTTGACGGTCCCGCCGCCCGAAACCGTGCGGTGTATCACGGTGTTCCCCGGTCCGGTAAAACTTACCTCGTAGCGCAGGGCGGCCAGTATTTCGGAGGGCAGGTCCTTGCCGGAGCTGATGGCCCGGTCCCCGGCGGCCTCCCCAAAGCTTACGGTGAGGGTCCCGGTATTTTCCCCCACCGGCTCGTCGGGGCCCATGAGAAAGGTACAACCCGCCAGCACGAGGACCGGCAGGGCCAGTTTGAACAAGAATTTTATCGCCATAATAGCTTAAGGTAGCGCATTTTTTAGTTAAAAACAACATGCGGATCGAAACATACTACACACCCAAGGCCAAACTAAACCTCCATGCCGTCTTTTCAAGCATAAATCATAGAAGCAAAAAAGATTGGAGCGGATCAGCGCCTGCGGGGCTGTGAGTTATAGTCTGGCGGGGGTTTTTGGGGCATACTAAGGGGGTGAAGCTTACCATCCTTGGTTCCGGTACCTCCCACGGGGTCCCCATGCTGGGCTGCGACTGCCCCGTATGCCGTTCTCCGGACAGCCGGGACCGGCGGCTCCGCTCATCCCTCTATGTCCAGGGTTCAAGGGGGGAACGGGCCGTTATTGATACGGGCCCCGAATTCCGGCTCCAGGCCATAGGGGCGGGGATCACGCGCCTGGACGCCATATTTCTGACCCACTCCCATGCGGATCATATCCACGGCATGGACGATGTCCGCCCCCTCAGCCGGGAAGCCCCCCTGCCGGTCTATGGGAACCGGGAAACTATCGAAGAGTTACAGGAACGGTTTTCCTACGTGTTTAAAGAAACCCAGCGGGGGGGCGGCAAGCCCAAGCTGCTTCCCGTCCAGGTGTCCGCCCCGGTTGCCGTAGGCGGCCTTTTGTTCAGCCCCGTCCCGGTAAAACACGGCGCCCTGGATATCCTGGGCTGGCGCATTGAAGAAGAAAAGGCGGAAGAGGCCGGAAACTGGGGGGGCGGAGGCCGGAAGGCCGGTGGATGGGGAGTCGGAAACCGCGCCTGCGCGGTCTACCTTACCGATACCAGCGCCATCCCCGATTCTTCCTGGCCCCTTATCAGCGGGCCGGATATCCTCATCATCGGCGCCCTGCGGACCAGACCCCACGAGACCCATTTTACCTTTGAAGAAGCCCTCGACACGGCGGTAAAAACCGGCGCCCCGCGGAGCTTCCTTACCCATATCTGCCACGATTACAACCACCGGGAGATAGAGGCGTATTGCCGCAGCTATCAGGAGAATCGCGGACTCCGCAGGCTGGTCATGGGACCGGCCTATGACGGCCTGGAACTGATCGTAGAGACCGCGTAAGGTGAGCCTATACTTTCTTGGTGATAAGGTCGCTTTTCAGGCACCGGGCGCAGATCTTCAGGGTAACCGCGGTTCCCCCGATTTCGGTCTTTATTTTGACCAGGTTGGGCTTCCAGGTCCGCCGGGTCCGGTTCTTGGCATGGCTTACTTTGTTACCGGTAACCGTGTGTTTTCCGCAGATATCGCAGGTTCGTGACATATCGATCCTTCCTTCCTAATCCCATGTTACCGGAAAGCCCGGAAACTGTAAAGGGGGCATCTTGGTCAGTTTTTTACGTGGCGCATCACGGGGCCTTACCAGTCTTTCATAAGAAAGTCCTTTAGGTGAACGTGCCGTATGCCCCGGCGGTTCACGATGGGCAGCTCTTCGTCCAGGGTTACCACATATTTGGGGAAATGATCCTTTACCATTTCCAGGTTTCCGAATTCCCGGTTAAGGGTTTCGTCACGGTCAATCCGGTAACAGGCCTGCACATACAGCTTGGTTTGCTGTTTTTCCGCCACAAAATCTATTTCCGCCCTATCAAGCTTTCCCACGTGGACCGTAAAGCCCCGCTGGATCAAAAACAGATAAACCGCGTGTTCAACACGTTTTGCCATGTCATGATCGCCTTCAATACCGGCAAGGAGATTCCGTATTCCAATATCTTCAAAATAGTATTTCTCCCCAATTTCAAAAACCTTTAAGCCGCGGATATCGGTCCGCTCAAGGCGGTGGATAAAAAAAGAACGTTCCAGGGCCCCCAGGTACGAAATGATCGTTTGTACCGGCATATTTATCCTTTGGCTTTTAAGGTACTTGCTGATGTTATTGGCGGAAAACACATTGCCCGTATTGTCCGCAAGATAGGAAACCAGATTTTCCAGAAACCTGATGTTTCTGATATTTTCCCTGGCCACCACATCCCGCAGTAAAATGGATTCGTATACATTCCGCAGATATTCAAAGGCTAAATGATCGCCCTGCCCCGCGGAAACTCCGGGCAGGGAAGAAAGATAGGGCATGCCGCCGATATACAGATACTGTTTTAGCGCCTCCGGGGTATTGGACAATCGGTAGAATGAAAGGAACTCACGGTAGCCAAGGGGGTGGATTTGAAACTGAATGTACCTGCCCCCCAGGTAGGTGGCTAATTCCCCGGAAAGGAGCCGGGAATTACTGCCGGTAAAGTAAATATCCCAAACCCCCTCGGCAAAAAGCGATCTGACCGCTTCCTCAAAACGATCCACTTCCTGTATCTCATCGATAAAAACATAATGGGCCTTTCCCTTCTTCTGTTTTGATTTTATGAAACCATACAGTTCCTCCGCGCCGCGGAGTCCCTTAAATTCCGCCAGTTCGGTATTGATATATACGATATTCGCTTCTTTGCTGTCTTTGCGAATCTCGTCAACAAGCTGGTAGAGGATGTAGCTTTTTCCGGTCCGGCGCTGCCCGGTCAGCACTTTGATGATATGGGACCCTATGTAGGGTCTGATTTTTTCTACATAAAGGAGCCTGGGAATATACCCGGGAAATGTTTCAATCATAGTTGAAACTATAGCATATATTTGAAAAAGTTTCAAGTATATTTGATAGAACCAAGACCCGCATTCCTGGGACGTTGCCGGGCCCATTCCCTTCCGGCCTGCGATAGCCTATAATGGGCAGACCGTATCCCAATTCATCACCGGAGGTTACCTATGAAGGCGCTTATTATCGGAGGTACCGGCATTATCTCTACCGATGTGGTTACCTACGCCATGGCCCAGGGCTGGGACATCACCCTGCTTAACCGGGGCACCAAGCATATTCCGCCGGGGGTCCATCTTATTGAATGTGACGCCCGGGACGAGGGGGCCATGAAGAAGGCCCTGGAGGGGAAGTTCTTTGACGTAGCGGCTAACTTTATTGGTTTTTTGCCCGAGCAGATCGAGCAGGATATCAGGGTTTTGGAGGGTAAGTGCGCCCAGTATATCTTTGTTTCCACCTGCTGCGTTTACCAAAAGCCCGGCGGCTCATGGCTGACCACGGAGTCCACCCCTCTGCGGAACATCAATTCCCTCTACGGCCAGCGGAAGATAGCCTGCGAGGAAACCCTGAACCGGGCCTACCGGGAGAGGGGCTTCCCTATTACCATCGTAAGGCCCAACTGGACCTACTGCCTGGGAACCATCCCCTTCATCTTTACCAGTTGGCGCTGCCCCTGGACCTTGGTAGACCGGCTGGAAAAGGGGCTTCCCATCATCGTTCCGGGGGACGGGCAGAGCTGCTTTACCATTACCCACGCGTCGGATTTTGCCGTGGGCTTTGTGGGGCTCATGGGGAACTACAACGCCGCGGGCCACGCCTTCCACATCACCGGCGAGGAGGCCCTTACCTGGAACCAGTACCTGGAGCTTATCGAAAGGATCGTGGGGAAGAAGGCTCAGGTCGTGCATATAGCCACGGACCTTATCGTTAAGACGCTTCCCCATCTGCATGATGATTTGATGGGGGATAAGACGGTGAACTTCCTCTTTGACAACAGCAAGCTGCGCCGCTTTGTCCCCGGCTTTGCCCCCCG
Source organism: Treponema sp. (assembly GCA_031274285.1). GTDB lineage: Bacteria > Spirochaetota > Spirochaetia > Treponematales > Breznakiellaceae > JAISFT01. The sequence goes on from JAISQJ010000147.1 coordinate 4,513, forward strand.
GATTTCCTACTACGAGGGGGTTAAGGCTTCCATCGAGTACCTGCGCTCCCGGCCGGAACTCCAAACCATCGATGAGGAATATACGGCCAACTACGACAAGATCCTGGCGGCCTACGGCCCGCTCTTAGCGTAGGCCGGACGGATGAAGGAGGCGCGTATGACGGACGCGGATTTGAGTTCCCCTAAGGGGGCCCTTGCCAGGGCCCCTGCTATGGGGCGCTTGCTGCATAAGGCCGCCCTGATAACGGGGGGCGCCCAAGGGCTTGGCGCGGCAATCGCGAAGCGCTTTGCGGAAGAGGGGGCCGTGGTTATCATCGGCGACCTGGAAAGGCAGGCCGCCGCCGGAAGGGCCGCGGCGGAAAAAATCCGTGCCGCCGGCGGCAAGGCCCTCTTCATCGTCCTTGATGTGACCAGCGAGGAAAGCTGGATAGGCGCCGTCGCCGCGGCGGAAAAGGAAGCCGGGGGCCTGGATATCCTGGTGAATAACGCCGGCATCAATATACGGGAGCCCATCGAAACGATGGGGGCCGAAAATTTTGACACCATGCTGGCGGTCAACGTTAAGGGGCCCTTCCTGGGCTGTAAGCACTGTATCCCCGCGCTGCGCCGGCGGGGCGGGGGTTCCATCCTCAACATGAGCTCCGTCTGCGGTCTGGTGGGCCACCGGTACACCACCGAAGCCTACACGGTCACCAAGGGGGCGATTACCCTGTTAACCAAAACCATCGCCGTCCGCTACGCCAAGGACAATATCCGCTGTAACAGCCTCCACCCTAGTACGGTAAACACCCCCCTGGTGCAGGAACTTTTCAAGGACCCGGAACGGAAGAAGGAACGGCTGGGGGAAGTCCCCCTGGGCCGCCTCGCCGGCGAGGCGGATGTGGCCAATGCGGCCCTCTTCCTCGCCTCCGGCGAGGCGGCCTTCCTCAACGGGGTGGCCCTGCCCGTGGACGGCGGCGCCACGGCGGACTAAGCCCCGCAGCAACCGTTGGGACAGGCCCTTAGGGGCTTACCGCGTTTATGGATTCCCCCAGGACGGCGGCGGCCTTATCGCAGTCCGCCCTGGAGACCGTCAGGGGAGGCACCATGCGGATAAGCCGGTCCCCGATAAGGGTTACCAGGAGCTTGCGGTCCAGGCAGTTATGCTTAACCGCAAGCCCGATGGGGCCGTCCAGTTCCACCCCCACCAGGAGTCCCTTGCCCCGGACATCCTTTACCCTGGGCAGGGTCCTAAGCTTCCCCATAAAGTAGTCCCCGGTTTCTTTGGCCTTGGCCGCCAGGTTGTTGTCCAAAATTTCGGTAACCTGGGCCAGGGCCGCGGCGCAGCACACCGAGTTTCCGCCGTAGGTGGTGCCGTGGGAGCCCATGCTAAAGGCCCTGGCAATTTCGCCGGAGGTACAAATGGCGGAGATGGGGAAGCCGCCGCCCAGGGCCTTGGCCATGGACAGGATATCCGGCTTAACGCCGTAGTGCATGTAGCCCATCACTTCCCCGGTGCGGCCCCAGCCGGTTTGAATTTCGTCCATCAAAAGGAGCAGCTTTTTTTCGTCGCAGAGTTTCCGTATGCCCCTAAGGAATTCCGCCGTGGCAGGATGGACCCCGCCCTCCCCCTGAATAGGTTCCAGCATGATAGCGATGGTGTTCTCCGTCACCTGGGAGGCAAAATCCTCCAGGTTATTAAATTCGGCGTAGCTAAAGCCCGGCAGCATGGGGCCAAAACCCCGGTGGCATGCGGTCCCCGGCTGCCCGGTGGCGGAAAGAGCGCCGAAGGTGCGGCCATGAAAACCGTCCTTGGCAGTAATGATGTGGTAGCGGCCGCTCCCGTAATTTTCAATGCCGTACTTCCGGGCCATCTTGATCATGGCCTCGTTGGCTTCCGCGCCGGAGTTTTGGTAGAAAATCTTTTCGTAACCCAGGGCGGTACAGATCTTCTCCGCCAAAAGAGTCTGGGGGATAAGGTAGGGATAGTTGAAGGTGTGGATCACATCGTCAAGCTGTTCCTTGGCCGCGGCCACCACCCTGGGGTTCCGGCTCCCCGCACTGTTCACCGCAATGCCGCCGTAAAAATCCAGGTAGGCCCGGCCCTGCTCGTCGTACAGGTAAACCCCCTCCGCCCGCTCGCAGATAAAATCGTAGCGCTCATAGGTTTCAATCAGGTACTTCTTGGCCATGGCCTTGATGTCGGCGGCGGATTTGCCTGAATCCTTGAGTTTCATGTCTGCCTCCAAAAAAATAGTATTGCTTTTTATGGCGCATGGGGCTGTGGTCCACAACCCCAACGCATTCGCTTTTAGGACAATTTTTTGATCGATGCGGCAATGGCGGCTTTTAAGATTTCAAGCCCCCGGTCCAGTTGGGCGTCGCTTATCACCAGGGGCGAAAGAAAACGCAGCACATTGCCGTAGACACCGGCGCTTTCCACGATAAGGCCGCGGCGGACCGAGTCCTGGACGATCTCCGAAACCAGCTCCGGCCAGGGGGTCTTCTTTTCGTCCCGGACAAACTCCAGGCCCATCATACAGCCGATGCCCCGCACATCCCCAATGGCCCGGAAGTCCCCCTGCCAGGCCGTAAAGGCGGAGCACAGCTTTTCCGCGATTTCTCCCGAGCGCCGGTCAAGTTTTTCCCGCTCCATGATCTCGATGATCTTCAGGGCCGCGGCGCAGGCCAGGGCGTTGCCGCCGTAGGTGCCGCCGATGACCCCAGGGGGAACCTTGTCGGCAATGGAAGCGCCGGCGCAGACCGCGCCCAGGGGGATACCGCCGGCGATAGACTTAGCCAGGGCGATAATGTCCGGGGCACAGCCCCATTCGGTCCAGTAATCACTAACAAACCAGCGGCCCGAGCGGCAGAACCCGGTCTGCACCTCGTCGGCGATGATAAGGATGCCGTGACGGTCGCAGATCTGCCGGATCGCCTGAACCCATTCCCTGGGCGCGGGGACAAAGCCCCCCTCGCCCTGGACAGGCTCCACCACCACCGCCGCCACATCCTCCGGCGGCGAGGATTCCTCAAAGACCGCCAGGAAACGGTTCACGTAGTAGTCCACCGCCTCCTCCCTGGTAAAGCCCTTGGGGGCCCGGTACAGGTAGGGGAACTCCGCCCGGTAGATGCCGTCGGGCAGGGGGCCAAGGCCGTGGTAGTAGGCTTTCTTGCTGGTCATGGCGCCGGTAAGCAGGGTCCTGCCGTGGAAGGCCCCGGAGAACACGATGATATTGGGCCTCTTAGCGGCGCCCCGGGCTATCTTGACCGCATTTTCCACCGCCTCCGCCCCGGAGTTGGTGAACATGGTCTTTCGTTTCAATTCTTTTACCGGAGCAATGGCGTTGATCTTCTCCGCCAGGGCCACGTAACCCTCATGGGTAACGATGTTGACCATGCCGTGGAAGTAGCGGGCCGTCTGGTCCTGCACAGCCTTTACCACCTCCGGGTGGGAGTAGCCGATATTCAGAACTCCTACCCCGCCCACCCAGTCAAGGAAGATGTTGCCGTCCAGGTCCTCCACCATGGCCCCTTCCCCCCGGGAAATAGCGATGGGGTAGACGCAGCGAATGGCCGGCGGCATCGCTTCCGTGCGGCGGGCTATCAGGGCTTTGGCCTTGGGTCCGGGCAGTTCTGTTTTTACTTCCGGCAGCGAGTCTCGTAATAGCATTGATCCCTCCTTTTTGTATCCTTTAAACCCTCACATCGCCGTCCGGTAGATCTCCTTGATCTCCTCCAGGCTGAACTTGACCGGATGGTTGGCAACTCCCGCGGCGGAAACCTTCAGGGCGTTCTCCGCCATCCAATCCACATCCTCCTCCCTTACCCCCTGGCTGCCCAAACCGATGGCCAGGTCAATATCGGCCAGGAGCTTCCGCAGCACCCCGGCGCAGTCCCGCTCATCACGGCCCCCCAGGCGGCGGGAAATTTCGGCGTACTTGGCAGGGGCCGCGGCCGCGGAACGGCCGGTGATGGGCGGCGTCAGGGCGGCAAGCCCCTTACCGTGGGTAACATTCCTCAATCCGCTTACCGGATGCTCAAGGCCGTGGGGCGCGGTAACCCCCGCCAGGCCGATAGCCATGCCCCCCAGGGTGCTGGCCCAGGAAAGCTTTTCCCACTCCGCCAGGCCGCCCTGACCCCGGTACAGGGAAACCAGGCTTTGTTGGACCAGGCTTATCCCCTCCAGGGCGTAGAGGTTGGAAACCGGGGTAGCGGCGGCGGAAAGGTAGGCTTCCATGCAGTGGCAAAGGGTGTCAAAACCCACGTCCGCCAGGACCCCCTTGGGCATGGTGGTCATCAGCTCAGGATCGATGATGGAAAGCCTGGCGATGATCATATTTCCCCGCAGGGACTTTTTATCCCCTGTGGCGGGGTCCGTAACCACCCCAAAGCCGTTGCCTTCGCTTCCGGTTCCGCAGGTGGTCGGCACCAGGATGATGGGGAACGCCTCCGTGGAACTTTTACGGGCAAACACGTAGTCCATCAGGTCCCCGTCGTTCTTAGCCATAAAGGCGATGCACTTGGCCGCATCCATGATGCTCCCGCCGCCCAGGGCAATCACCAGGTCCGCCCCAAATTCCTTCAGGGCCTTTACCCCCCCGCCCACCTGGGGGACCGTGGGATTCGGTTCCACCTGGTCGTAAACTGCGGTTTCCAGCCCCGCGGCCCCTAGCAGGGCCAGGACCCTGTCCAGGAGCCCCGACTTCCTGGCGCTGCCCCGGCCGGTGACCAGCAGGGCCTTTTTGCCGTAAGCCGCAGCCCGCCCGCCGATTTCGTTAATAGTCCCGAAACCAAACAACAGGTTTACGGGAAGGTTGAATGAAAACTGCATAAAAACCTCCGTGGGCCGCCCCTGCGGACAGATACCAGTTTATGCAGGGGCCTTAATAATGTCAAAGCCCACGGAGCATACCTTTAGCGCAGTATCGGGAAGTGGATAACCACCTTGATGGAACCGTCTTTCTGGGCGGCTTCATTCTTAAGGGCTCCGTCGGTGGCGAGCCAAGACGACAGCCACCACCCCATACTCCTTAGGGGATAATTGTTATAGGCAAAGGGCGATGTACCGGTAGTCTTGATGTTGCCGCTTCCTTCGGTACTTGGCCTGAGGCCGGCATAGGTATAGCCCGACTCAGGTATGAGGGTGACAACGGCGCTGTAATAATCTCCCACCTTTACGTTATGGGTAGTGATGTCGCTGATAAAATGCGGGTATTGGATCGGGCTTGGGGAACGGACATGGGAGGGGCTGTCGGGCAGCCAGTAATGATCCGTTATGGGGCCCTGGATCCCGGTGCTATAGTACCAGCGGATATCGGCGCTGTAGTATTGGCTGTAGGCGCCTTGCTCGATACGAGGCTGCAATGGGTGTCCGACGGCGGGCGCTTTAAGGGCGCCTGAAAGATTCAGATCCGTCACCTGTTTATAGGCGATTCCGCTGGTGGAGGTAATAATTTGCAGGCCATGTGGCTGGTACCAGTTGATCACGATGGTCTTAGAGGATTCTTCAACCAGGTAGAGATCAAGGTAACGATCTGATTTACGGCCATACCATGCGTCTTCCGGGCCGCCCCCCTGGGGATTGAAAACCCTCATGCCGTAAATACCGGGGGGAACAAAAAAGGTAAGGGAATTGCCGGGAGTGAGGGGCTCGGCTCGGTCGATCACCACATAGCGGGGGGGTACAAAGCCGCCGGATGTCCTATTCTCAGGACCGCCCTTGTCCACATCGGTTGCAGATGATTGTAGTGTCGGATCAGTGGGAGTAGGCCGGCTGATGTCCAAAACGTAGGCGGGGCTTGTTTCAGTGATCTTGCCTGATATGGTTGAGCCTGAGATAATCTGGACCTGAGTCAGGGTGCCGCTATAGCCGCTGCCCGTGGTACTTCCCCCGTTGTTCAGGACAAGCTTTACCATGCCGTGAGGAGTATCCCGGTCATTCACCCCTGCAATATAGGGATCAAAGTTATAAACCTTGCGGGATTTGGCGGTTATAAACAGATCCCCGCAGTCGTAGGTTATCCGCTTCCAGTTCATCGGTATACTGCCCACCATGTTGTTATCTTCGTAGTAATCCCAGTTGTAGGAACCGGCGAAGATAAAGAGCCGGTAGGTCCCCTGCTCCAGGGAGGCAAAGTTCCTGGATTGCCCGG
>JAISQJ010000185.1 GCA_031274285.1 Treponema sp.
TGGTCACGGCGCGGGAAGCCGAAAAGCACGAGAGGAGGAGTTACAATGGGTATTATCACATCGACGGTAAGGGTTGGACAAAAGCCACCTAAAGAAGTCATAAAGCGGGTAAAAAAAGCGGTCAGGGAAGCGCGGAAAGCGCCGTCTGTCTACGATCCCGATTGCCCCCCCTTGTCGCCGGAAGCCCTCAAGGAGTTCGCCCAACTGGCGGCGGAGCGTAACCGGCGCAAAAAGAAACAGTCGGTAACGATCCGTGTTGCCCCGGATGTTTTGGAAAGTTATAAAATAATGGGGAACGGCTATACCGGTATTATGGCCGATGTTCTGAAATATGCCGTCAACAATCCTGATATTCTTACCGAAGCCACAAAATAACAATCGGGCTTGTCATTGGCTGATGGACGCTCCTGAATCTGTCCGGAAAGTCCATGCGATCCGGCTTCTTCAAGGTTTACGCAGCCTCCCCGGCGGGGAGGCTGCTTTTTTGCCCGGAGGCGGGGGCGCTACGCGCTGCAGGGCTAGGCGCTACGGGGACCGGCGCTAGGAGCGGCGCTTTTGGTGGTAGCGGAAATGGCGGCGGAGCCAGATGGGGTAATACCAGGGGCGGCAGGCGCCGGGCCAGTGACGCAGGAGGATGACCAGGATGATCGTCAGCAGGATGACCGCCACGATGAGCAGGACGAACACCGCCATAAGGAGGTACGCGTTACAGCAGGGCGCGGCTGCGGGAAGGGGGATGTACTGGACATCGGTGACGGTCTGGATAGGCAGGACCTGGGGCGCTACCGTCTGGGGGTCGGCGGGAGCGGGGACCGGGACCGGGACCGGGGCGGGGGGAGAGGCCGGGGGCAGGGTCCTGGAGGCGGGGGCCGGTCTTTCGGAGGCCGACCGCTGGGGGGCTTGGGTTTGGGCCGACGGGGGGCTTGGAGCCGGGGCAGGGACCGGGATGGGGGCCGGTACGGGGTTTGAAACCGGGACCGGAACGGGGACCGGTTCAGGGACGGGATCCGGGGCCGCAGCCTGGCGGACGGGCAATACCTCAATTTCCACCAGGGTCATGCCCTCCTTGTCCATTTTTATGGCGTCCCCGGTGTCCCGGGAAATGTCGGCGATACGGTCGGCGGTTATGGGGATCCGTCCGTTTACCACCGCCTCTACCGATTGATTGGTCACCAGGTTGGTCACCCGTACCCTGGTGTTAAAGGACAGGCTGGGGTGGCTTATGGTGAGCCCCGCCTTTAGGGAGTTATACGAGGCGTCTCCTATTTGGGTCTGGGCAAGACAGAGGCTTGAAATTGACAGGCCCAGGATCAGGGCGGCGCATACGCGTTTCATGGGAAACCTCCTATTCGGCGGAAGCTATTCGGCGGAAGCGGGCCGCCTGTTTCTATCGAAAAAACCGAATTCGTAACCCAGGTAGATCGAGAGCATGTTCCGCCTCACCCTGGTCTCCGGGCTGCTGTTAATGGTCATGTAGCCAAAATCCATGGAGTACCGCAGGCCGGCCAAAAGCTTTCCGGGCCCGAAGGGCAGGGCCCCTTCCAGGCCCCCGGCAAAACCCAGGGGAACGGAGAACCCATAGGTATTGTCGCCGCCCCCGGTACTCCGGCGGTATTTGGTTTTTCCCAGGGGGACCGCGACATAGAAGCCCGCCATGGGGGAAATCCTGACCGGGCCGGCCTTGAAATTCAGCTTTAAGAGGAAGGGGACCGTGAGGGAAGTATTGGTGAACTTTTCATTTTCCAGGGTATAGGCGCCCTTATTCCAGTCCAGTCCCCGGTAGACCACCACATCCCCGGTCAAGAGCAGTTCAAGCTGGAGGGCGAGCAGGGAATTAAGCCGCAGGGCGCCGAAGACGCCCCCTTCAAGGTTAAGGCCCTGGGCGCCGGGGGTATCCTCGCCGGGGCTGATATACCAGCGGGGGGAGAGCCCGGCCTTGACGCCGGTCATAAACCAGTAATCTTTCGGGGCGGGGGGTTCCGCGGTTTCGATGACGGCTTCGTGGATGTGGGAAAAAAGCCATTCCACCAGGCCGGGCAGGCTCTCCAGGGCCCCGGCTATTTCGTCGTAGACCAGGTCGTCGGTGTAGATCATGGTGGAACCGGCCAGGTCCCAGAGCCACAACTGGAGGTAAAACTCCCCCGCCCTGGCGCCGGGGTACACGCCGCCGGTAAGGGCATAGCGGGCGCCGGGGGCCAGAATCCGGTTGGGGGGCATGTCGGTGGGCAGTTCCAGGCCGGCCTCGGCCAGGGCGGAGTTGTACACGTCCCTGGGCTCGTACTTCCCCAGGGCGGCCACCGCTTCCTTGGTTCCGTGGTGGAAGCGGAGGATCGCGTCCGTTTCTTCCCCGGCCAGGGGAAGGACCGCCACAACGGCCTGGCCCTGATCGTTCATGCCCCAGGGGACCTGGGGGCTTTGGGCGGCCAGGGGGAACAGGAAGACGAGAGCCAGGGGGAAGATTAGGGCTTTCACGGAAAGGGGGCTTTTCATCATCTATTCACCCTCTTTTTCGTGAAGAGGCCGAATTCGTAGCCCAGGGTAAAGGATACCATGGAGCGGCGGTATTCCTGGATGTTTTGGTCGTCGATTTTCAGCCTGCCCAGGTCCGCGGCGTAGCGGAGATCGGTGAAGATCATGCCGGGCCCCAGTTTCATCGCCGCGTTGAGGCCCCCCACCAAGCCCAGGGGCAGGGAGAAACGCTGGGCATAGGCCTCCTTCCCTCCCCCCAGGGAATTGCCCACCTCGAGGTCCCCCAGGGACACCAAGAGGTAGGTCCCCAGGAAGGGGGAGACCCGGAAGCGGCGGGGGTAGAAATTCAAGTGGAGTGTCAGGGGAAACTGGAGGGAATAGGCGCTGTAGTCCCAGGTGTAACGGTCAATCTCGTTATTGGAACCGGGGCGGTAGGCCCAGATGGACGCGCTATCCCAGGTAAAGACCGCTTCGGCCTGGAAGCTCAGGAAGGAAAGGATCCGGACATTGGCCTGGAGGGCCGTATCCAGCGAGGGGGCGTGGGTGTCGCCGCCGGTATAGGGGGTATCGCCGGAGGGGGTGTAGAAGCGCAGGGAGGGACCCACCCGGAAGCCCAGGTAGAGCCAGCGGTCCCGCAGGCCGTTGAAGCCCGCGGGGGCTTCGTTCAGGACGGGCTCCTCCGCGCCGAAACGTCCGGTCTCCACCCATTCTTCGGTTTGGGCAAAGGCCGCAAGGGGGAGGAGGCAGCATACAAGCAAAAGGCCGACGCGATGCATGGGGCAAACTCCTTTTCCCCCGGGGAAAAACTTTACTTCTTCAGTTTCCCATCAGCAGGATCAACGTAATAGGCCGCCAGGGAGCGTACGGAGCCTCCCACAAAGGTGTTAAGGGCATAGCGGTCATTGGTATTAATGTCGGTATCAACAACCGCCGACAAAGCTGTTAAAGTACCATCAAGCACCTTCTTGTTGAGCCAGTCATAGTTGAGATCGGTGTCCACAAACAGACCGTTGGTCAGGTGGCCTTCCAGGTCGATGAGGGCAATCCGATCCGTCCCACCTACACCTGACGCGGTGACAATAATAAAATTGATATTGTCGGGCGAATAGGCCAGGGCTATGCCCCCGACCCGGGCGTTTTCCGCCAGGATAAAGGAATCATGCTCTTGGTTAAAAGAATTTTTCCCGCTGTTATTCCAGATATAGACCTTATCCGCCCGGGCGCTGCCCATCAGTTCCGTTAGCCCCCGGCTGCAGACGGCCTTGGAGCTTCCCACCCCCTCGTTGCCGGTGATGGAGGAAGTACCGGATGCGCTAAAGCGGCTGTCGTGCCACACAAAAACCCCGCCGCCCTGGCGGGTGGATTTATTGGAACTGATATCGCCGCCCAGCATCTCAAAGGCCCCGGCGGCCACATAGACCCCGCCGCCGCCGTGGGGGGAGACGCTGCCCTTGGAGTTGTTGTTGGCGATGGTCCCGCCGCTCATGAGGAGACCGTACTCGTCGTCACGCTCACCATCAGTATTACTATCTTCCGCACGGCCGTTTACCATGACGCCGCCGCCGGAGCCCAAAGTCGTATTACCCGTGACGCTCCCGCCGGCCAGCCAGGCAAGGGCATAATTATGAACATAGATACCGCCGCCGCCGCCCATGGGCGTGCCGCCGCTGTCAGATAGGGGTAGGCCTTCGCCGCCGTCCGGAAGATTAGTACTGGGAGGCCTTGCAGTACCATTGGCCGTATTATTACCGACGGAACTGTTGACCAGGGTTAAATCGTAGTAGCCATTAGGAACATCATCCACTACATAGATACCGCCCCCGGAGCCGACGGCGGTATTGCCGCTGATGGAGGCGTTTGAAAATTTCACCTTGCTGCTCCCGCTGATGTGAACCCCGCCGCCGTTACCGCCGTCACTGGAGGCGGGAGCGTTGCCCCCGGTGATGGTGATATTTTCAAAGACCAGGTCAGCCTCCCCGCCGATGCTAAGGACCCGTTTGCCAGAGGTTCCCCGGAGCGCCGCGTTGGTACCCAGGCCGGTGACGGTTATTTTTTTGCTGTTGGTTCCGTTGAGGGTAAAGACGCTGCCGGAACTGCTGCCGCTTGGGTAGAAGCCGTCTAAGTTTTTATCTACATTTAATCCAATCGCAGCATTCTCATAGGCCCCACCCTCGGTACTGTCGTTAAGTTCGCCCCTCACGAAGATCTTTAATATAGGAGGCGACTCATGTGCCGCCCGGTAGACCGCATAGGCCAGGGTCTTGAAGGCGTTGGCTTCGGTCTGGCCGTTGTAAGTATCGGGGTAATCGTCATGGCCGGTCTGGCCGTTGACATAGTAGGTGTCGCCCCTCATGCTCACAACCACCACATAGTCCTGGTGAGTACCGTCCTGGGCGGTTACCCGGTATAACGCTTCCTGATAGTTCAACGATTCCGAAAAACCGCCCTGATTGCCAAAGGGAATCGGAGCGTTGGACTGGACTTCAGCACCAATACCGGGCGCGGGACGTATCACTGCGCCGGGGCTCAGGGTGATGCCGGGGATCAGGTCGTTTTCATCGGTCTCAGGAGGGACCTGGATGACGATGGGGATCCTGCCATCGTGCCGGGGGTTCTGACCGATCACCACCTTGCAGTTTGAATAGTTGGTAATCCAAAAATCGAAGATACCCTTGGCATTGCTGGGTAATTCGTTGCTGATCACAACCCGATAGGTTTTTGTTGAATTGTCATCGGCGGTGACGGTGTAGAGGACCGGGACGTTAAAATTCGGGGTTACGCCGGTACCGGGGTCCAGGCTTTTGCCCCTGTACTGGACCAGGGGTTTAAGGTTGACCAGGGAAACGCCGTAGGGCAGGGTCACTGTGATGAGACCCTCGCTGCCTGGAAGACCTTCCGCAATATTTCCGGGACAGTCAGGGTAGCCATCGATGGCGAAATCAGTGATTTGTTTTTGGTCATCGTCGGCCACATCCACGGTTACATCGTAGACTGCGGTTGTTGAATTATCGGCGGCGGTTACGGTGAACACTGCGGGAGTACTGGTGGCTGTATCATTTTGGCTATAATCATTGATGTCTATCGAATAATTACTATCAGTCCGCGACACGCTCTTCCCGATGATCGAAGGTCTCGCGGTAAGGGAAGTAGCATTAGTACCATAGGGCAGTATCACGTGAATGGTTTTAGCACCTTCATCGATGATTCCCGGATAATTACCATAGTTCTCAAAAAAGAAATAGGTTATCCGGGCTTCCGTAGAGGTGTCAGGGGGCTTGGACACCAACACGGTGTACTGCTGGGTGGCGCCGGTCTTAGCCTGGGCGGTCCAGAGGGTGGGATTGGAAAAGTCTATGAAGCCCTTGGTATAGGAGGCGTTATAAGTCGTCCCAGTATAATCTGTGGTGGGAAGGGGGGAGGTAATAAAGGACCCCTCGGCGCAGGTGACCTGGGGGGTAAGATCGGTCAGGTCTGCGTCGCTGGGAACCATGATCATGATGAGCCGGGTACCGTCGGCGCCGGGGGCGGAGCCTATGACCGTGGTGGCTTCGGGGGTTTCGGCAAAGGTAAAACCGGTGATAAAGCCCACCCCCGGATCGGGGCTGGTGTTGGAGACCAGGAGATCGCCGCCGCCGTAGTAGAAGGCCGCGGGGGTGGTAAGGTTGGAGTAGACGTGGGCGTAGTCCACCCTGCTTACCGGATGGTCCCCCTGGTTCATGGTTACGGCGACGGTAAGGCGGTACTCCTTGGCGGGGAGGGACAGGGACCCGGTCAGTTTAACCAGGGCGGCGTCCCTCTGTAAAAGGAGGATGGTCCCCGGCCCGCTGCCGGCGGTTATTTCTGCGGAGGAAAGGGGCATGGGAATCCAGTCGGGATACGTGTCGTAATGCTCTATGAGGAGTTCCGCCCGGTAGGGCATGCGGGAAAGGCCGTCCCAGCCCAGGGAGTAGCTGAGCACGCCATCAGGAGAGCCCCTATAGGGCTTAAGAACAAAGGGGGGAGGAGACGAGAGAGCCCCCCCGCTGACGGTGATCGATGGATAGACATCGCTTTGGGCGGTAATCACGTCCCCAGTATAACCATTGACCCTAACGCTATAGGTATCCGGATTCAGATGAATTTGGATGGCGCTGTTGTAGAAGCTGTAGGTTTCCGTGATGAAGGAACTATTGGTAAACACCAGCTCGTAGCGGGTGAACTGGGGGTTCAGGGGGAGCATGGTCCGGGCCAGGGAAAAGTCTACGCCGGCGCCGGAAAGGGAAACCAGGAGGGTCCCCTGGCCGGGGGCCGGGGCTTCCATGCCGGGACCAGGGGGGTCCGAGGGGGGCTGGAGATCGTCAAAGAGGGGCTGCCTGCAGCCCAAAAGGAGCCCGAGGAAAAGGGGAACCAATGCCTTCTTCATGCGTTTTTCCTTACTCCGTTACCAGGAAATACACCTTGTTGGTGTAGTGCAGGGTGTCAGCCGTATTTTTGGCCGCCAGCACCACCTCGTGCTGCCCCGGCTGCAGGTCCTGTACCCTCAGGACCAGGGTAGTCTCCGTAGAGGAGACCGGGAGCTGTTTACCGTCCAGGTACCACTCATAGGGGGGGCCATACCCGGCAACCTGATTAACCGTAATGGTTACCAGGCCCGAAGCCTGGTCGAAGTTTTCGGTTATAAGGTCCTTGTCGGTAAGGCCCTGGAAAATTACCGTCACGCCCAGGTTCCGCTCCTCCTTGAAGAGGGTTACCGTATAAGGCTGGGAACTACCGTCCGCCGCATACACCGTATAAAGCAGGGGGTTAGTCTCGCTGTTGGAAAAGTCCCTGGGGCTATCGGCAAAGGGATTGGCCTGCTGTCTACCGCCGGTGGGCGCTTCAATAGAATCGCCGACCCAGGTAAGGGTGGGGGCCAGGTTTCCTATGGAGGGCCAGGAGTCAATGGGGATAACCACACTAATACTGTGGGTATTTTGGTCCACCAGGCCCACTACCTGGATCGGGGAGGGAGAGGCCGGCGCGGACCTAAAGCTAAAGCCGGTGATAATTTTGGTATCGCCGCCGTACACATGGACCGAAAGGGCGTAATCCCGGGAGGAGCCGTCCTCCGCGGTAACCGTGTAAGTTACGGGGCCGGTAAAATTCTGGCTCTGTCCCGAATTGGGGCTTATGGACGCGCCGGTATGGGTGATGCTGGGGACCAGGGACTTGAGGTCCACGGAGCCGGAGACCGTGACGGAGATGGGTATCTTGCCGTCGGGGCCCGGCGCCGCGCCGATGATAGTTTCACGGACCGGGATATCCTTAAATTCAACCTTGGTTATTTCCTTGGCGCCGGAGGGCAGCACGTTTACCAGGACCGTGTAGGGCTGGGCTGTGCCGTTAGATGCCCTGACCGTGTATATGACGGGGTTTCTAAAATCGTTCTTGATCCCGGATCCCGGGTCCAGGGAAATGCCCCGGTAGTAGACCGTGGGTTTAAGGGCGGCAAGGTCCGTGCCGTGGGGCACCGAGACCAGGATCGTCTTATTATCCTGGTTTATGGCCCCCAGGGACAGGGGCTCTTCAATGTAAAAGCCGGTGATTATCTTCTCGTTTTGGCCCCCCAGTCCGCCGGTCAGGTAGACCGCCACGGTGTAGTCCTTGGTGGTGCCGTCTTCCGCGGTTACCGTATAGGTTACCGGTTCGTTTGCCTGGTTCGAGAACTTAGGGGAACCTGGGTACACCGTACCCGCCCCGCCTGAAAATTTGGTACCGGAAACGGTGGGGCCGGTAATGGAGACGCCGGTGTGGGTGATCCGGGGACTAAGGGAATCCAGGGTCACATTGGGGGGGACTTCCACCACGATGGGGGTCTTCCCGTCGGGCAGGGGGATGGCGCCGATAAGGACCCGCTCATTGTTTTCCAGGCCCTGGAATGAAAAATCCGTTATGTCCTTGGCGTCGCTCTTATCCCGAATCACGGTGATAAGGTAGGGCCTGGGGTTTCCGATTTGATCATAGACCGTATAGGTGACGGGGCTGGAAAAATCTCCGGTTAAGGTGACGGCGGCGCCCGAATGTTCATGGTTGGAGGGGTCAAGTATCCTTTCGCCGGTATGGGTTATCTCGGCGGTGACATTGCTCAGGTCCGTACCGCTGGGCACGTGGATCTCAAATTCATCTTTTCCGGTGATGAGCATGCCCGGTTCCAGGAAGTAACGGTTCCGCTGGCCGGGAATCTGCAGATCGAACCAGATAATCTCTTTGGAATTGGCGTCCCGCACGTGGACGTGGACCTTGTAATCCCGGTACGAGCCGTCCTCCCCGGTAACCCGGTAGACCACGGAGACCAGGTCGCTGAAATCCCGGGGGGTATCCGCCGGGGGGCTGAGGGTCTTACCGATAAACTCGATGGACTGGGGGCTGCGGTTGTAGAGGCCGTAGTTAGCGCCGGGGGGCAGGACAACCGTAATGGGGGTCATGCCGTCGCCGTCGGGATCGGTGCGGATAAGGACCGTTTCGTTTTCTATGCCGAAGCTAAAGGAGGTGATCAGCTTGTCGGACATGGCGGCGACCACAGGCCACCAGGGGTCTTCCGGGGCGTCGATCCACTTGAGCAGAGGATTGGAGCAGGATAAAACCATCCAGAGAAGTATGATTGTTGGAATAAGGTACTTTTTCATGTCTACTCGGTAGTTTCATACAAAAGTTTGGTTGATTTTATGGCGGCTGTCAAGGAATCAACCAAAAAAACTAAAAAAAAACCGGTGTCAGTCACTTTTTTCATTTTTTTGAATTTTTTTCCCGTCAGAAGCAAGCGCCACGCAGATTCGCGCCCTTATAGAGGTATGAAAACCTTTAAAGTTTTAGAGCTTCGTGACAACCCGAAGCTCATCCGTAAGGCTAAGAAACTCGCCTCCCAGGGTAAATCGCTTAACCTTACGGTCGACGTGGTCTTCAAAGCCTTGTTCGCAGGCCCAAGCGGGGACTCCCATGAAGCCCTCCGCTCCCTCCTCTCTGCCTGTATCAAGCGTCCCGTCCGGAACCTTAT
>JAISQJ010000098.1 GCA_031274285.1 Treponema sp.
GTGCCCACGGTTATCGTCGGCCGGTTCCGGAACACCAGCAGCGAGCATATCGATACCAATATTATTTCCGGTATCATGCGGACCGCCATTATCAACAACGGGAAGCTGGAATTCGTCGAAGGTGGGGATACCCGTGAGGACCTTCGGGCGGAGCGGAGCGACCAGCTGGCCAATGCCAGTGAGGAAAGCGCGTCGGCCCTGGGGAACGAGACGGCGGCGAACTTCATGCTGACCGGGGAAGTGAGCTCCACGGTTGAAAAGGCCGGCGGCACCACGGTACGGGCCTATTTTGTCAAGGCTACCCTGACCAATGTGGAAACCAACCGCATTCTGTGGGAAGGATCGAACAATGAGATTAAAAAGGTCTTTACGCAGGCCAAGGCAAAATTCTAAGGGCCGGCTGAAATAAATCACCTGTAAAACGAACTATTCCCGTGGTTTCCAAAGAGCGTTGCTTTGAAGAAGCCCCGGCAGAGGAGTAAAATAATCTGACTGAGGAGAAGGAGAATCGAATGGTCAATACCAAAAAAGGTTTGATGAAGAATGTGCTGCTGATTGTTGGGGCAGGGTTGCTGTTTTTTGCCTGCGCCACCAAGCCCGATGTGTACCTGGAGATGGATAACGCGGTACTGGGCGGGTCTTTTGCAGACGCCCTGACGGTCCTTGAAAAGGGGCAGGAGTCCAAGAAACCCTTTTATCCGGAAAAAAACCGGATCCTGCTGCAGCTTGACAAGGGAATTCTTGAGCATTATGCCGAGAAATATGATGCTTCCGCCAATGATCTGGAGGAGGGTGAGCGTCTTATTGAGGAAGCCTTTACCAAAAGTGTGTCCCAGGAGGTTACTTCCTACATAGCCAACGACAATACCAAGGATTATCCCGGTGAAGATTACGAAGATATTTATGTCAACGTATTTAACGCCCTGAACTATTATCACCGGGGCGATCTGGAGGGGGCCGTGGTTGAGATTCGGAAGGTAAACATCAAGCTCCAGGCGCTGGCCGATAAATACGCCGCCGGGGGTTCGGTAATCAAGGAATTCGCCAAAAAACAGGTTGAGAGTTTGATAATGCCCGATGAAGAACCGGTTACCCTCACCGATTCCGCTTTGGCGCGGTACATTGGCGGCCTGTTTTACCGCGGGGATAACAGGCTTGACGATGCCCGTATTGACTTTGAGGAGATTGAAAAGATCTACGCGGCGGCGCCCGGTATTTATTCCAGTCCCCGGCCCGCTTCCATTGATGAGGAACTGAATGTTCCCTCCGGAATGGCCCGGCTCAATGTGGTGGCTTTTGCGGGACTGTCCCCGGTAAAGCAGGAAAATGTGCTTTCCGTACCCATTCCCCTGCCGAGCAACGCTGCCAATCAGGCAAAACTGGCGCTTCCCCAGCTGGTAATCCGCCCCTCCAACATCACAGGGGTAAGGGTAGAGCTGCAAGACGGACAAAGTTTTTCGCTTGATCTTATCGAGGATATGGAGTCGGTGGCCATTGAAACTTTTAAGGCAAAGTACGCACTCACATTCCTGAAGACCATAACCAGGGTTGCCATTAAAGCCATCGCAGGAGAAGTCGCCACCCAGGCGGCTGAACAGGCCGGCGGCTTTGGCTCTCTTGTCAGTTTTGGTTCAAAACTGGCGGCCGACGCCAGCGAAAGCGCCGATATCCGTTTGTCCCGGTATTTTCCCGGTAAAGCCTATGTGGGGGGAATTACCCTCGATCCCGGTACCTATTCGTTTACGGTGCAGTTTAACGACGGCAGTTCCAAAGTATTTGAAAATGTCGAAGTTAAGGCCGGCGCCCTCAACCTGGTGGAAGCGGTTTGTTTAAAATAACTTCCAACTGAAGCGGTTGTTTTTAAGGCCCCCCGGTTATTGGGGGGCCTTTTCATACACCCCGGCGCCGGAGTAAAATAAAACAAACCACAGGGGAGGGTATGGTGAACCAGTTTTATTCAAGAAATTCGGACTTTATAGAAAAACTCCCTCCCTGGGCCCGGGAATTTGCCTATAAATACGGATCGAAAACCGCCAATCTTTATATACTGCACGGAAATATCCGGGATTTTCTTCCCCACCAGATGCGGGAAGGGGAATTTATCTTCAACCGGATTCAGGAATATATCGCGGAAAATATCTTTAACAACCAGGATATCATCGTATTCTTCGATCTTTCCAGCGGCGTCTCTTTTTTGAACAAGGAGATGGCCCAGGCGTATCAGGAGGCCATGGAAAAACGGTTCCCCAAGACGGACCCTTCGGATTTCTTTTCTTCCGAACCGGAGATGAGTTTTTCTTACCTTGAAAAATACTTCCTCGCCAATATTCCCAGGGACCACAAGAGCGGCTGCCGCATGGTCATGATCATGGATTACGCGGAAACGATAATCCCCGCGGGGGACCTGGCCCGTTCCTCCGAAGAAGACCGGTACCGGCTTGTAACGCTGAACCGCTGGTCCAATTCCCCCATTTTTACCGAGGGGGATATATCCATCATCCTGCTAACGGAAAATCTGGTGGATATTTCTCCCCGGCTGGTAAGTTCCCCCGCCACGGTAAAGGTGTCCGTCCCCTTTCCCGGCGAAGAGGTGCGGACCAGTTTTCTCAGGTTTAAGGAACGGCGGGGGGAGCTTTTTCTGGATCACGGCCTCAGCCCGGAACGGGTGGCGGCGGTCACCAGCGGCCTCAACCTGATGAACCTGAGCCGTCTGGTATCGGAAAGCCATGAGCCCCTTTCCACGGAATACCTCCGCCGGAAAAAGAAGGAGATGATAGAAAACGAGGCCGCGGGGCTTCTGGAATTTATGGACACCACCTATACCCTGAACGATGTGTCGGGCCATGACTTTGTGAAGAAGCGTTTTAAAAGCGCCGCCAGGGCGATCAAGATGGGCCGTCTGGACGTGCTGCCCATGGGTTACCTGATTGCGGGGCCCGTGGGTACCGGCAAGAGTTTTATGGTCAGCGCCTTTGCCGGCGAAATAGGAATCCCCATGGTGATCTTCCGCAACTTTCGTTCCAAGTGGCAGGGGGTTACCGAATCGAATCTGGAAAAGGTCCTCAATATTCTCAAGTCCATGGCGCCGGTGGCGGTGATGATCGACGAGGCCGACGCCTTTCTGGGGGACCGGGAGCAGGAGGGGGATTCGGGAACCAGTAACCGGGTCTTTGCCCAGATCGCCAGCTTTATGGGGAACACCAAATACCGGGGGAAGATCATCTGGTTCCTGATCACCTGCCGGCCGGATCTGATCCCCATCGACCTGAAGCGCCAGGGCCGCGCGGAGGAACATCTGGCCCTGTTCTACCCTGAATCGGAGGCCGACCGGGAGGCCCTCTTCAATACCCTGGTCAGGAAGCTGGATCTTTCCATCCGCCAGTTTTCCATCCGGGACCTCTTTAGAAAATACAACCACGATTTTTCCGGGGCCGATCTGGAAGCGGTGCTGACCAGGGCAAAGCTGCGGGCCGCCATGGCGGATCGGACCTTTGTTAACCGGGAAGATATGGAAGAGGCCCTGGAGGATTTTAACCCTCCCGCCTATCCTTACGAGATAGAACTGCAGAACCTGGTGGCGGTGCTGGAGTGTACCTCCAGGGAGATGCTCCCCAAAAAATTCAGGAACCTGGACAGGACCAGACTGGTAAAGGATATACAGGAACTCAAGGCCCTTATCGGTGAACGGGGCTAGGCGCTGAACAAACAGGATATTCTTAAAAACTACTTCGGTTACCCGCGTTTTCGTCCCGGCCAGGAGGAGGTCATCGACGCCGTTCTGGCGGGCCGGGATGTGCTGGCGGTGATGCCTACGGGGGCGGGGAAGTCCCTCTGTTACCAGATCCCCGCCCTGCTGCTGGAGGGCCTTACCCTGGTGGTGTCACCCCTCATCTCCCTGATGAAGGATCAGGTAAACGCCCTGCAGGAGGCGGGGGTTCCCGCGGCCTTTCTCAACAGCTCCCTCATGGCCGGTGAATACGCGGAAACGATCTCCCGCGCCGTCCGGGGGGAGTACAAGATTCTCTACATCGCCCCGGAGCGGCTCAAAAAGGGCTTTCCGTCCCAGTTGACGGCCCCCCCTTCGCCGGGGATTTCCCTGGTGGTCATTGACGAGGCCCATTGCGTGTCTCAGTGGGGCCACGATTTCCGCCCCAGCTACCTGGAGATCACCGGCTTTATCCGGCAGCTTTCCCGGCGGCCCATCGCCGCCGCCTTTACCGCCACCGCCACCGGCAGGGTCCGGGAGGACATTAAGCGGATTTTGGCCCTGAATGATCCCTACGCCCTGACCACGGGCTTTGACCGGGAAAATTTGTATTTTGAGGTGCGGAAACCGGCGGATAGATTCGGAGCCCTGCTGGAATGTCTTGCCTCCCGGCGGGACAGGAGCGGGATCATCTACTGTTCCACCCGGAAGACGGTGGAGGAGCTTTGTCACGCCCTGGGGACGCGGGGTTTTGGGGTAACCCGCTATCACGCGGGCCTTGACGACCGGGAACGGCGGAATAATCAGGATGATTTTATCTATGACCGGAAGCCCCTCATGGTGGCGACCAACGCCTTCGGCATGGGGATCGACAAATCAAACGTGTCCTTTGTGATCCATTACAACATGCCCAAAAATATCGAAAGCTATTATCAGGAGGCGGGACGCGCCGGCCGGGACGGGGAAAAGGCGGACTGCATCCTCCTCTACAGCCCCCAGGATGTGCGGATCAACAAGTATCTGATAACCAACAGCCAGGGGCCGGCCCCGGACAGCGGGGGGGTAAAAGATCAGGCTCTGGTGGATCATAATCTTGAACTTCTGAAAGAAATGACCTTCTACGCCGTCAGCTCCGACTGCCTGCGTTCCCGGCTGCTGGCGTACTTCGGGGAACGGCACCCCGGCTACTGTGGCAACTGTTCAAACTGCAACACCGCTTTTGAGGAGACCGACGTTACCATTCCGGCCCGGAAGATCATCTCCTGCGTATACCGCCTCAGGGAGCGGGGCCGGTCCTTCGGCAAGACCATGGTGATCAACATCCTCCGGGGCAGTAAAAACGAAAAGATCCAAAGCTCCC
>JAISQJ010000107.1 GCA_031274285.1 Treponema sp.
GGGAGCTTGAGGCAGGGGGCCGGTTCGGTATACCCTAAGCCATGGTTACCTCAAATCAGGCGAAGGGCATAGGGTTTACGGTCTTCTCCCAGCTTCTCTGGGGGATTCTTCCGGTCTACTGGAAGCTGCTTTCCCCCCTCAATTCGCTGGGCATCCTGGGGTTCAGGATCATCTGCTCCCTCATCCTGATTATCTGCATCCTGCTTCCCCAAGGGAATACCCGGTGGCTCCGGGTCCTGGCCGAACCGGGGAAGCGTCTCTTTATCGCCGCCGCGGCCTGTCTTATCACCTTTAATTGGGGGCTGTATATCTGGGCGATCAACGCGGGGCATACGGTGGAGAGCTCCCTGGGTTACTACATGAACCCCCTGGTGTCCATCCTCCTGGGGCTCATCTTCTTCCGGGAGGGCCTCTCTCCCCTGCGGTGGACCGCCTTTGGGTTTGCCGCCGCCGGGGTCTCCCTCCTCACCATCCTGTCCGGGACCTTCCCCTGGATTTCCCTCTGCCTTGCCCTCAGCTTCGGCTTTTACGGCCTTTTCAAGAAGAAGGCCGATGCGGGTTCCCTGGAAACCCTGGGGGCCGAAACCCTCCTGGCCGCCCCCCTGGCGCTCCTGTTTATCCTGCTTCCCGGCGGGGCCCTGGGGGATCTCCGGGACTTGAGCGGGGGCCTTTGGTTCGCCCTCCTCCTTTCCGGCGCGGCAACCACCCTCCCCCTCTACTGTTTTTCCCGGGGCGTCAAGCTGCTCCCCCTCTCCGCCCTGGGCTTTATTCAATTTATTAACCCCACCATGCTGCTTATTACCGGGGTGTTCCTTTTCGGCGAAGCCTTCCCGGTCCGCAACCTCCTGGCCTTCGCCCTTATCTGGGTGTCGGTAATGCTCTATTCGGTATCGTTTTTAGTGAAAAGTGAGAAGGGAGGAGTGAAGTAAACCTCCGTGATCCTGTCTGTGTGATCCGTGGTTATCCTTTGCTTCTCCGCAGCCGCACGTTTTCGATGTCGTTACTGAACAGTTCCCGTAGATCGTTGATCCCCAGGGCCATCAGGGCCATCCGGTCGATGCCGATACCCCAGGCGGCCACGGGCACATCCACCCCCAGGGAGGCGGTTACCTCCGGGCGGAAGATGCCGGAGCCCCCCAGTTCAAACCAGCCCAGCACGGGGTGTTTGATGTGGACCTCCACCGAGGGCTCGGTAAAGGGGAAATAGCCGGGAACATACTTAACTTCCTTGGCGCCCGCCACTTCCATGGCGAACATTTCCAGGAAGCCCAGGAGGGTTCGGAGGTTCACCTCCTCCCCCAGGACTATCCCCTCGGTCTGGTAGAAGTCCGAAAGGTGGGTGGCGTCCACCCGGTCGTAGCGGAAACAGCGGACGATGCCGAAGTATTTCCCGGGGATCTTCGCCTTGGGAAGCTGTTTCGCCGAGAGCACCGTGCCCTGGCTGCGGAGGATAAGCCGCCGGGTGAACTCCCGGTCAAAAGCGTAGTTCCAGCCCCGGCTGCCGGTGGCGCCGCCGTTTTCGTGGGCCGCCGCAACCCGGCTTAACCAGGGCTCCTCGATGGCCTTTGCCTTTTCGGGTTCCTCGATGTGGTACACATCGTGGATGTCCCGGGCGGAATGGAACTGGGGCATAAAGAGGGCGTCGGAATTCCAGAATTCGGTCTCCACCAGGGGGCCGTCGAACTCCTCAAAACCCAGGGAGGCAAGTTTATCCTTTACGTCCTCCAGAAACTTCGAGTAGGGATTGGTCCGGCCCATAATAAGCCGGGTGGGGGGAACCTGCACGTTATAGGAACGGAAGGCCCTCCCCTTCCAGCTCCCCGCTTCCAGCATTTCCGCGGTCAGGGCCCCAATCTCGTCCCCGGTGATCCCCGCTTCCCCCAGGGCCCGGGCCAGGGCGTCCCGGTCAATCGAAGCGTCCTGGTCCGCGGCAAACCCGAAGATCACCGTTTCCCGGTCAAACTCCCGGAAGGGGGCCGCCGCGGCCCCCCGTTTTTTGGCATACCCCGCCGCCATGGCGGCCTTTTCCGCCGGGGTCAAGCTATCCGCCGCCAGAAGGCCCCCCTCCGCGGCGGCGGCCTTGTCCAAAAGGCCCCGGTACAGGGCAAGGTGTTCGGCGGCGGGCCCCTTGATGGGCCCTGTGGGCTGGCTGCTCATGCCGCCTTCACTGGGGCCCACGCCGTGCGGTCCTTTCCCGCCGGCATTCGCTTGCGCGAAGGTTTGCTGGGCGGGCCTGCCGTTAGCCAGGTCATCCGGGGGCAGGGCCATGCCGACCCGCTTCTCCCCGTCCATGGCAAAGACCCCCAGCTTGGAAAGGGCGCCGAAGGCGCTCCCCACATCCTTGTTATCCAGCCCCAGGGTTTGGGCAATCTCCGGGAGCCGCGGCCCCGGGGCCCCCTGGATTCTAACCAGCTCTATCATCCGCTCCTCGGGACTGCCCTTTTCCTTCCATTCCCGGCCCAGGGGGGTTAACTCGAAAAAAATCCTAGTTTCCCGGCGGATCTCGCGGACAATACCCTTCCCGGCAAGCCAGGACAGGGCCTGGTTCCCGTTGCCGCTTTTAAACCCCAGGTCCGCCTCAACCTTTTCGATGGAAAGCTCATCCCCCTTTTTATAGGACAGGATGATTTTAACCTCCAGGGGATGCAGGTTCTTCACCACGTTTTGTATATCCATGACCGCAGAATACCAAACATAGGGAGAAGTGTAAAGTGAGAAGTATTTTCATTGGTAAGGCGGGGGTCCATACCCCGCCGAACCGCAGGTTCGATGTGTCCTTGGTGGCTGTTTTGTATCCTCCACAAAATTATGGACAAACTAAATTAGAATGTTTATTTTTAAAGTATCCTGAAAAAGCTACATGACCATGAGGGGATATTTTGAAGGGAAGTATATATTTATCGGGACCTAAAGCGGTTCTTCATGCCCTAGCCGGTATCGCCGCCTTTGTGTTGATACAAGGCGCAGCTTCGGCCATTGCGCTGCTGATTCCGGTGGAAGCGGCGGCGCGGCTGCTCAGCGCGATAATCGGTATTGGAGGGTCCTTTGCCTTCATCTTCTTTTATTGCACCCGGGTACTGCATATCACCCTGGCGGACTGTAGAGTTAAAAAGCCCCGGCATATCGGCCTTTGGCTGGTGATTGCGGCGGCGCTTCCTGTTTCGGTTTCCGCCTTTTTCCTGCTCTTTGTTCCGGGAAGTTTTGCCTATAAAAACCCGCCTACCGGCGCCGTGGTTACTATTTTGTCGCAGGCGGTTTTTGGCATTTGCCTTGCCGCCGGAATGTGCGAAGAATTGGTATTTCGCGGATATATTATGCACATATTGGAAATCAAATGGGGCAAGGTAACGGCCATACTCGCCCCCTCGGTTGTTTTCGGACTCTTACATATCACGGCTATGCAAAGCCCTAACCTTACGGACATTTTGATGCTGCTCATCGCCGGAACAAGCGTGGGTCTTATGTTTTCACTTATCGCGTATCGATGCAATTCCATTTGGCCGGGCGCTCTCGTCCATGGGCTTTGGAACCTGGTCATCATAGGTCATATAGTGGACATAGGCGCGGAACACTTCGGCGCCGCCATTTTTTCCTATACCCTGGAACCGGGCTCGACCCTGATAACCGGCGGAGCCTTTGGCATTGAAGCCTCCCTGCCTGCCGTCATAGCCTATTGGTGTGTCATCGCGCTTACGGTTTTTAGTGAGAAGGGGGAAGTAGTGAGTAGTGAGAAGGGAGAAGTGGAAGAGTTAGAAAAAATGGTGTCTGACACCTCTGCGCCCCCCTTTTAAGTCGATAAAAAATTATTCAGAAAAAAGGTTTTCTGATGCCGCGTGAGCGGCTACCCTTTATGAGGCAAACCGGGATGAGCTGCGTTCCAAATACGCGGGAAAACGGGTTGTTATTGTCAAAGACCAAATTTTAGGTGTTTATGACTCTGACCGCGAAGCAATGCGGGAGACGGCTAAAACACGGCCCCGCGGATCTTTTATGGTAAAATATATACCGCTGGATCCACAGAAAGAAACTATTCGCCTTTCACCGTTCTATAACGCCGTAAACCCATGACTCAAAAGCCTGCCGCGCTTACCTACACCTAT
>JAISQJ010000014.1 GCA_031274285.1 Treponema sp.
ATCCCGTCCTGCCAGTGGTACTCATCGGCGAAACAACCGCCGGGCCAGCGGAGATTGGGGACCCTGATAGCCCGCAGGGCCCCCAGCACATCGTTCCGGATCCCCCGGGTGTTGGGAATAACGGCCGCCGCCTCCTCATCGTTCCCCACCCACCAGCCGCCGTAAACGCAGCGCCCCAGATGCTCGGAAAAGTGCCCGTAGATATGCCGGCTTATCCTCACGGTCCCGTCCTGGGTTTTCACAACGATTCTGTTCATGGCACCTTCCTATTTATTTAGTTTTATTTAGTCTGACGCAGTTCCAGGAAAGCTTTTTGGCCACCGTGGAAATCCTGCCGCCTTCAATCTTTGTGGAGGGAACCGCCCGCGGTTTGATTACTTCCTGGTTATCCCAGCTATTTTGGGCATTAAGGTCATCGCTGTACATCTGGGTATGTTCTAACAGTTTGTAGCCCTCAAAACCCCGCAGATCCAGATCGACGGGAATATCGTTATACTGATCTTTGTTGAGGTAGAAAATGGCGGCTTCACCCTTCTCCTCGTTCAGGGTAGCGGCTCCTTCGATAAGCTGGACGCCTTCACAGGTGGGATTCTCGTGCCACCAGTCCGTCTTAGTCTGTTCTACATCGTGAACCGGACCGTCGATGATCGGCATTAAGGATACGCCCTGACCGTACTTGTTGAGCTGCTCATAGGCGTAGTAAATGGCGGTCTTCCAGGAATGATCGCCATCGATTCGGAGCGCATGCTGGATGAAACCGGTGAGACAGCCGATCTTGATCCGGTCCGCATGGCGCAGCAGGGTCAATGCAATAGAGTTGAGGGCCAGGGCTTCCAGCATTTCACTGGCCTGGGGACGATGGCCCCTTTCGGGGTACACGCAATCATCGTAACGGCGGAAAGGCTGGGCTAGGTTTTCCTTGCTGAATTCCATGATGTTTTCCCGGCGGGCATCGTACCAGTAAACCGGATCCGCCGGTTTTGCCTGGTGGGCGCTGTATTCATCAAAGGCGATCATCATGGTTTTTCGGCTTTTCTTTTTTGTCTTCATGTGATCACAACTGGCCAGGGTAGTCGTGATAAAATCTTCAAAAGACTGGGAAGCATTGAGGAGGGCGTCGATGTTACCCTCCGGGGCACTGTAGTAATGGTGAATGGAAACATAGTCCATGGTTTCGTAGCACTGCTCAAGTACCTCCATATCCCAGGAAGGATAGGTGGCGGTATGGGGCGAACAGGAACCACAGACCACTGTTTCGCAGGCCGGGTTGATCCATTTGATGATTTTGGCGATCTCGTGGGCTTTAATACCATAACCTTTAGGATCCTTTTCCCAGGAGGCGATCTGCCAGGGACCGTCCATTTCATTTCCCAGACACCAGGTTTTGATGGGATAGGGGTCAACATGACCGTACTTCTTCCGCAGCTCCGACCAAAAGCTATGGCCGGGGTTAATCGAATAATCCACACAGTGGAACGCGCTGGTAATATCGGCGGTGCCCAGGTTCAAGGTGTAAATTGGATCAATACCGGCCCGTTTGGACCATTCCAGATATTCATCGTGGCCAATGGTATTCGGTTCATACTGACGCCAGGCCAGATCAAGTTGGGTCTTCCGTTCCGACAGGGGGCCGATGGAGTTTTCCCATTCCCAGCCGGAAGTCCAGTTCCCGCCGGGAAGCCGTACTTGGGAAAGGCCGAATTCCCTGATCAAGGCTAGTACGTCCTTTCTGAAGCCCCGGTCGTCCGCCTGGGGATGCTTAGGATTCCAAACAGCGCCATATACCCAGTTCCTGATGGGTTCCAGGAAAGCGCCGTAGAGCCGCTTGTCAACCTGACCAACTTTGAATTCCGGATGCACCGTAATTTTCGCGCTTTTAGCCATTAAAATCTCCTAATATATATAAACCCCGGCCCTATTTTGCCAAAGCCGGGATTCCCCGGGGGGCTGGCCCCGTCATGGGTTTTCACAACGATTCTGTTCATGGCGCCTTCCTATTGATGATCCGTCTCAAAGCTTAACACATTCCATGAATGTTTTTGTATAAGCACCGTGATAGTACCATTTTCCGGACTCTTGAGTCCAATGGTTTGGGGGCTTACCGCACTATCATTCTGAAAGTTATTTGCCAGATGAATATCGTCATTATATAAAATAGAATGACTAAGCCCCTTCAGCCTGCCAAACGAGCCAAATGTCAAGGTTAACTCGCAGTCTTCCCGCAAGTCACAATTCATTATAAAAACATGAAGCTTTCCATGCTTCCCGTCATGAGCGGCGGCAACGGCTATTGATTTTTGCGCCCCATGGTGGTTTGTCTCAATTTCCGGCAGTTCTGCAACCGGACGCAATGAAACGCCCCGCGCCAGGCGGGCAACATCCCTAAACGGATAAAATACTGCCTGCCGTATGGCCTTTCTGCCCGGTACGGCGGAAATCATACCTCCGGCATTCACAAGTAAAGATTGGCAGGCTATCTTAATTCTATCCACGTTATTGAGAAAGGTACAAAGCAGACCGCCATAAATTACCGCATCCAAAAGTTCAAACTGTGCATAGCCGTGACCATCGTCCTGCCCGCCGGGAACCGCGCCATCCTGCGTAACGACCCCCCATTCATCAAAGGAAATATGTATCGTTTTATTTTTCCTGTTTTTTCCCTTGATAAAATCGCAGACAGATATAATAGTATCAAGGTAATCCTGTAAATCACGAAAAAAGAACGGAATATCGCTTATATCATCATGCATCGGATAAGCCAATTGTTTTCCTGGCCGGTAATTAAAATACCGGTGAAGTGAAATATAATCAATGTAATCGTAAGCCTCTTCAAGAACGATTCTATCCCATTCGCCAAAACTTGTATGGCCAACCTCATTTGTGCAGGTACCGCAGGCTATCAGCTTTGCCTTCGAATCCATCCATTTTATGATCTTGGCCGCCTCCTTGGCCTTTCTGGCATATTCCTTTGCGGTGAGCATATTAATCTGCCATTCACCGTCCATCTCATTGCCAAGACACCAGAGTTCTATCCCGTGCGGCTCTTGAACTCCGTGTTTTTTACGGAGATCGCTCCAATAGGTATTACCGCCGCCATTGCAATAATCGACCAGTTCTCCCGCTTCCATGGGTGTACCTGTTCCCAGATTTACGGCTTCGATCAATTCAATGTCCATCCCCTTAAGATAGGCGGCAAATTCATTGATGCCGACTTGATTTGTCTCAATGGTTTTCCATGCCATTTCTCTCCGGTGGGGACGTTCTTCTTTTGGACCAATGCCATCCTTCCAGTTGTAACCGGATACAAAATTCCCTCCGGGGTATCTTATTGCGGTTACCCCCAATTCCTTTATCAGGGATTTCACATCTTCCCTAAAACCATGGGCATCCGATTCAGGGTGTGACGGATCATAGATGCCGCCATAAAGGCAGTTACCCAGATGTTCAACAAAAGAGCCCGAAAGACGTTTATCAATTTCTCCGATAATAAAATTTTTGTCAAAAAGTACCTTTGCCTTTGCCATGATACCCCCTATATTTATTATGTATTAACCTTTAAGTCCTGATGTAACCTGTCCTTCAACAAAATACCTCTGACCGAAAATGTAAAGAATCAACATCGGAATCAGAGAAATGAAAGAACCGGCAAAGGCCGCACCATATTCCGATGTACGGGAACCTACAAATATGGCAAGGCCGTTTGCAAGCATGCTCATCTTGGTACTTGATGTCATCAGGAGGGGCCAGAGAAGATCGTTCCAACTCCCATTTATACCGAGGATCAGCATGGTGATTAGGGCCGGAACTATCTGAGGAATCATAATCCTGCCATAAATTCCAAACTCGGTAAGGCCGTCTATTCTGGCAGCTTCTTCCAATTCCCTGGGCAATCCCGCAAAGGCGGCGCGGAGCATGAAAATCCAGTAAGCGGAGGCAAGCCGGGGAATTATCAGTCCTTGATACGTATTATATAAGCCAAGGGCATGTACCTCCAGGAAAAGGGGCACCATGATTACCTGGAACGGCACCATCATGGTAGCAAGAAATATCATGAATATTATATCTTTTCCCTTAAATTTATAACGGGCAAAGGCGTATGCCGCCAGGGAATTAATAAAAATTGCCGGCAGTGTTGTTCCAAACGCATATATGAGGGAATTCTTTATATAGCCGATAATATCAATACGCTGCTGTACTTTTATAAAATTCTTTACGGTAAAAGTCTCCGGCAGCAAGGTTGGGGGGTAGGTAATAATTTTCGGCTCGGGTTTGAAAGAACTCATCAATACCCAAAATATGGGGAGAAGTATAATCACCGCAAGTATAACAAGCATGGTCATTACCGGTATCATGACGATCCTGTATTTTATAACATTCAGTCTTTTATTCATATTGCTCTCCAGTTCTACTGTTCGGTTTTTGTCATGATCCGGTATTGGATAAAGGTAATAAACATGATGAAAACAAATAAGAATTCCGACATTGCGGTGGCGTAACCCATATTACCGCCCATAGTAACCGCTTTCCTGTACACATAGGTAACTAATGTCTCTGTTGAGAAATTGGGACCCCCGCCGGTCAAGGTATAAACAATATCAAATATCTGCAATGAACCAATAGCCCTTGTCATCAAAAGAAACCAGAAAGCCGGCATAATACTTGGAAGGGTAATATAAAAAAACTGCCTTATTTTCCCGGCCCCGTCAATTTCGGCCGCCTGATAGTAATCGCCGGGAACATTCTGCATGGAGGCCACAAGAATTATGATGGATATGCCAAATGTCTTCCAGACTGTCACAAAAAGTACCACATAGAGGGTAAGCCCCTGGGTATTCAAAAAATTGACCCTGCCCATGCCCGCGGCCCGTATCCAGTAGGTGATAAGCCCAATATTGGAATGTAAAATCATGTTCCACATGATGCCGATGGCGGTGGCTGAACAGATAATGGGCAAAAAGTAAATACTGCGCAAAATTTTGTTTACGGCGGTATTTGGAGTTAGGAAGGCCGCAAGGGCCAAGCCCAGCACCGTCTGGACGGGCAGTTCTAAAAGGGTGAATTTAAGAGTAACGCCGATGCTGTTAATGAATCTTCTGTCCGCAAAGGCGTCAAGATAATTTTTTATACCGACAAATTTTGCGGAATTAAAAGAAATTTGCATATCCAGGGTACTGACCACAAAAGACATGAGCAGGGGAAATACATTAAACATGAGTATCAATAGACCCGCGGGCAGTAAAAAAAGATAGGGTGTTAAGGCTTGTTTTCTATCGGCCATGTGGACCTTTATTGCTGAAATCATTATATTCCCCCGCATTTCAAGGGAAACCGGACGAACCGATCTCCCTTTCTTGCTTATTTTACAAGAGCACTTTGGCCATGAAACTGAACAACCAACGCTTCTACCTCTCTCTGTGCATTTGAAAGGGCTTCGTCAATGGGGGTCCCGTAAATTACAACTTGAGAAGTATTACCGATCACCTCCAGCGCCTGGGTATTGGCCTTAAAGGATGCGGGCGCCCCCATAAGGGTCCCCATATCCGCGTTTTGTACCGTTAGTGCCTGAAGGCGTTTTGAAGCCTTGTATTCAGGGGCGTTGATCAGCGGGATGTATCCGGTTGGGAATCCGATCTCGAAAGCCCAGCGGCCGCCGCCGGTCTTGGCGAGATTGCTGCCGTCGTTCCCCTGATACCACCACTGGATAAACCGTTCCGCCGCCTGAATCTGTTCCGGTGTGGAACTTTTTGAGATAAAGAATCCTTCAACCCTGCCGATTGGTTCGACGCCGAAGGCTTTCGCCATCTCAAAATTCACCCCGGAGGCATCGGCCCCGGCCGCCAGCCATGCGCCATTGACCATGACGCCGATCTGGTTTGCCCGGAACATGGAATCAATATCATCTTCCAGGGGATTGATACCGTTGTCAAACAGGTATTTTTCCCATTCAAGGCATTTTTTGTAACCCTCGTTCCCCTGAATATTCACCTTATACTTACCGGGAGAAACTTCAGTGATGATCTTACCGCCGGCAAATTCCCAGAAGGGCATTTGCTGTCCCCAATAGGACTTAAAAATACCGGAACCATACACATTGTTATTGGGATCGGTTATCTTTCTTGTCATTTCGGTCCATTCGTCAAAATTCATGGGCGGTCTATCGGGATTAAGCCCGGCCTTAACAAGCAGATCCTTATTGTAGTATAGGAACATGGAAGAGTTTTGGAAAGGGATGCTATAGAGTTTTCCATCCACCCGGCATTCCTCCATATAGCCTTTTAGAAAGTCGGATTCCCTGAGGATGGTATTTGACCAGATGTCATCCATGGGGTGCAAAAATTCCTGGTACATAAACCGGTCGCTGGTATTTAGCAGCAACAAGGTCGATGCTTCACCTGCGGGAAAAGATGTGGCAAGTTTTTCCGCAATGCCGTTCATGATGGTCATTTCGACCTTAATATTCCAGGGATTGGTCTTGTTAAATTCGTTGACAATGTCAACAAGCGTATCCCCGTCCGGACCAACCCATTGATTCCAGAATTGGATGGTTACCCCGCCTGTGGATGATCCTTCGCGTCTGCCACCGGCAAAGGCAGCAACACTAAGAACGATCGCTAAAAACAACGCCAATAGTCTTTTCATCTTCGTCTCCTCCAAAAAAGATTTGGCATTTGATTCAGTCAAATGCTAGGCTCAGTATATTCCTTAATTCCTATATCTGTCAACAAATTTGTTATATATCATACTTATTGATGTATAACCCAAACCGTGTACCCGTCTTCGCTCATGGCGCTGAAGCCCTGGTCAAAGAGCACGCCGTCGTAGAGCGTCCCCTCAAGGAGGAGCTCAATGCGGGAATCCCCGTAAACCCGCCAGCTTCCCGAACGGGCCCCGGTAATACGGCCCGACTCAAAATGCAGGTCCAGGACACCGGGGCTTAGGGAGCTGTTGGCATCGCCGTGTTCGATAAGACGGTAATCCCCGTCGGGCGGTGGGGTCGGCGCGGCGCGGGGCCGGCCCGTGTAACGCCGGGGCGCCGCCACCGGCCAGCCGAAACGATTGAGAGCGAAGGACCTGACATGCATGGTGAACCAATAATCGGGAAGGCCGTAGCTGCGGACATGGTGGAGGATAAAGCGGTCTTTCCCGTCGATAAGCACGCTGTTATGCCCCGGCGCCTTGACCCGGAGCGCGGGATCCCCGGTCCGGCCGGGAAGGAAACGGTAGCCACCCATAAGTTTGGTCCCCGCCTTTCCCGCCCTAACCAGGGAAGAATCGTTCAGGTCCCTGCCCTGGGCGTCCAGGTAGGGGCCGGCGATATTCCGGGACCGGGCAACCCTGATGTTGTAATCCCTGGACAGGGAGCCGTAGGAAACAAAGAGGTAGTAATAGCCGGTCTCGGGAAGATAGGCAATGGCGGAACCTTCCAGGGCGGCATGATTCCCCCCCGCTATTTTGATCGGCACGGCCCCTTCTTTAAGAAAACCGCTTTTCCTGTCCAACTCCGCCAGGTAGATGCCCCCGAAAAAGGAACCGTAGGACAGGTAGAGTCCGCCTTCCTGGGAAAAAACCAGGGCCGGGTCGATGGCGTTGGGGCCGGGGGCATTGGCGCCGCTCGTTAGCACCATGCCCTTGTAGGTATAGGGGCCCTCTATTTTTTTCGCCTCCCCCAGGGCAATGCAGGACTGTTGGGATCCAAAGGTGGAGGCGGAAAAGTAGAGCCGGTATTTTCCGTTGATTTTTATAATATCCGGCGCCCAGAGGCCGTCGTGCTTTGCGGGATTAAGGCCGGCAAATTTAATAACATCGGCGCAGTCCGCTTCAAAGTTCTTAAAGGCCGCGCCCCGGTACTCCCAGGTGACCAGGTCCCTGGACCGGCGGATCTGCACTCCCAGGGGATGACGGTTCCCGATGGAGGCGTCGGTGGAAAATACATAGTAGTAACCGCCGTCCTTGATGACCGCGGGATCGTGGACATTCAGTTCCCCCCAGAGGGAAGGGTCCGCCGCTATCGCCTCATCTCCCAAGGGCCGGAAACCCGTATAAGAGAGAGACGGTCGGCAGGAACATATAAGCAGGGGAAGGAGAGTAAACAGTGTTGACAGGACGCCGGCGTTTTTCATGAAGACCGTCTCCGCGCCCCAAAACAAGGCCTATTCCTTTACGCTGGAAAACATCACCGACGCGATGATCCATTTCTGGAAAATCCCGTAGATTACCAGCACGGGGGCCAGCAGCACCAGAGAACCGGCCATCATCCGGGGGACGTGGGTATTCACCGTATACTGGGCGTTGAATTTCGCTATCAGCACGGTCACCGGTTCCCAAGCCTGGTTCCTGATAAAAATGGTGGGCCCCAGATAATCGTTCCAGGCCCCGATGAACCAGAGTACCCCGTGGGCGGCTAGGGCGGGGCCCACCAGATGCAGAATGATGCGGCTGTAGATCTGGAAGTAGTTACAGCCGTCTATCTTGGCCGCCTCGATCACCGAATCGGGGACGCTGGACATATACTGTCTGATAAAAAAAATCATGAGCACATTTCCCGTCAGCTTGGGCAGAATCAGGGGCCAGGGACTGGTCAACAGCCGCATCTGGTTGAAGAGCACAAATTGCGGGATCATGATCGTGGGAAAGGGGATCATGATCATCGAAAGAAGGATAAGAAAAACTACGTTTCTGCCCTTGAACCGTATCTTTGCCAAGGCGAAGGCCGCAGCCACGGAGACTAGGGCGCCCACTACGACCGGGGGCACCGCATAGAGAATCGTGTTGAGGAAACCCCGGAAAAGGGGAATTTCCTGCCAGATCTGCAGGTAGCTTGAAAAATCCCATGTTTGGGGCAGGAGCCCGCCCAGATAGATGTGCATCTTCGGCTTTAAGGAGGTGAATATCATCCAGATGAAGGGGTACAGCATTATTACCGAGCAGGCGGCCAGAAAAAGAAAGATTACCGTGTCAGCGATCAGTTTTAACTGCGATAGCTTTAGTTTTTTCACCCTTGCCCCCCCAGCCGTTAATGGCGAGCTGAATCGCCGTCAGAATAAAAACGATGATCCCCAACACAATCGCCACCGCCGAACCGTAACCGGCCCGGGAATTGCGGAAGGTGTGATCGTACAGGTATATGACCGTACTAAAGGTACTGTTCCCCGGCCCGTTGCCGGTAAACATGAGCCGGGGTTCCACATAGATCTGGGCCCCGCCGATAACCCCGGTAACCACCATGTAGAAGGTCACCGGCATCAGCAGGGGCAGGGTGATGTGAAAAAAGGTGTAGACCGCGCCGGCCCCGTCAATACGGGCGGCCTCATAGTAGGTGGGAGAGATACCCTGCATCCCGGCGATGTAGAGGATGATGGTCCCCCCCAGCCCCTTCCAGACCGCCAGGATGATGATCACCCATTTGGTGTAGTGCGGGTCCATGAGCCAGCGGGGAGGATTTGGGATCCCTATCAGGGCAAGAAAACTGTTTACCGCGCCGCCGTCGGTCATAAAAAGATACTGAAAGATAAAACTCACCGCCACCGTGCTGGTGATCACCGGCACGTAGTAGATAACCCGGAACACATTCTCCCAGCCGGTTCCCCGGTTCATCAGGGACGCGAAAAACAGGGCCAGCACAATGCCGATGGGGATGCCGATCATGTAGAAAAACGTATTGGAAAGGCTTTTCCAGAACAGCTTGTTGCCGAACATATCAACGTAGTTTTTAAGTCCCACCAGTTTTGCGCTCAGGATGGGCTGGCCCAGGGGCCAGGATGTCAGGCTGGCGTAGATTGACATGGCAAAGGGAATAACCACAAACACCGCCATACCGATGAGGGGTATGGCGACGAAAGCATAGCCCCAGACATTTTCTGTCCACATAAGGCTTCTGCGGCCGGTTTTCATTAGTTCGGTTTTAGCGCCGCCTCATCGGCAATGGCCTGATCCAGGAGGTCCTGGGCGTTGGCCTGGATGCTCTTGCAGTAATCCGCCACGCTCATGGGGGTGAAACCGTTATTGATCTTTTCGTAGTAAGCCCAGACGCTGCCCAGTCCCGAGACAAACCCGTCCCCGTGCCACATGCCGTTAAAGGTGTAGGTGGTGGGAACCCGTTTCCCGTTTTGGCCGGAAAGCATGTTGACAAAAACCTTGCGGGATTCGGGGATATATTCGCTGTCGCTCAGGTATTCCCCTTCGGCCATGGCCTTGATATTGGGAAGCTGACCGCCCCGCTTGGCAAGGAAACGCTGGACTTCCTCGTCGGCGCTGAGGGTGTAGGCCAGCTTGGCGGCCAGGTCCTTGCGGGGAGACTGGCTGGACACCGCGTAGCCCACCGAATCCACCCGGCCGAACCACTTGTCCTGCCTTTCCGCGATGGAAAGGTTCCGGTAGGAATCGCTGATGGGCCAGGGAGCCACGTCAAAATCGAACCAGGACTTGCCGGGGTTCACCACCTCGTCGTCCTCTATGGCCTGGAAAGCCCCCACGTCCCAGGTGCCGCAGGGGAAATAGGCGCAACGGCCGGCCAGGAACTTGAGGTACCCCGAGGTTTCATCGGTGGAAGAGCCGGATCCCCCCAGCTCCACGATCTTCATGAAGCCCTCGTAACCCTCGATAAATTTGGGGGAATCAAAGAGGACCTTGGTGTGATCCGCACTCAGATAGTCGCCCCCGGCGCCCCAAATAAAAGGCTGCAGGGTAAAATCCTCCCATAGGTGGGTACCGTAGACCTTGGTACTGCCCGCGGTCCTTGGCAGAGTGGGATCGTCGAAGGTAAGGGCCTTGCAGAGATTGGCGAACTCGGTAAAGGTGAAAACCGGCAGGTTGCCGGCGGCGTCTACTTCGGGAAAGAAGGGCAGGGTCCCGTTGGCCACCAGAGCTTCGATCTGGGGCCGCCGTTTTTCGATGATCGCCCGGTTCACTGTCATGGAGGCGGCGGAAAAGTCCTTGGGCAGGGCGTAGATGGCGCCGCTCCCCAGGGTATCGCTCTGCTCGTCATAGCGGTAAAGGTTCAGGGCGTCGGGCCAGATCTTGTTCAGGTCGCCGGTGTTCAGGAGTTCGTTGATCGGCGCCACCTTACCGGCCCAAACCCGCCGCTTGATGTCCCCTACCCCCAGGTAGAACACGTCCGGCGCCGTATTCGCCGTCAGCGCCGCCTCAAGCTGGGGCCAGTACTGGTCCCCCGCCACATTGAAGTTGACCGTGACCTGGTTCTGTTCCTCAAAACGGCTGATCACCTCCTGGTACATCTTCTGCTCGTGCTCCTGGGCAAAGACGCCCACCGTAAGCACGGGTTTTCCGGCGGTGGAACCGGTTTCAGCCTTTTGTCCCCCGCAGCCTGCCAGCAGGGCCAGGATGGCGAGGAGCCATAACGTAATCAGGGGACTTCGCCCTGTTCCGAATCGTCCGGTGCGGCAAAGCCGCGGGTAAGCAAGGGTCATCTCTGTTTCCTCCTTCCAAAATAGGGGCAGGCCGCCCCCCTGGATTCAGGGCCAGTATAGACCCCCCCGATTCGATCTGTCAACAAAAATATTATATATCATCAAAATGGGTATATAAACCGGGCCCTTACGGGCAGAGCCTCAGGACGATGTCCTGGTCGTAATCGCCGAAGCCTTTGCCAAAGATGTTGAGGCCGCCCAGGTGTTCGGCGGATTCTTTGACGCCGATGCGGACTTTGATGGAATGGTGGTCGCTGATGCGGAGGTCCCCCAGGGTGACGGGGGAGACTTTTTCGCGGTCCACAAAGGTCCCCTCGCCGTTCACTTGCCAGGTGGTAAGGATGCCGTACTGGGAGCCTTCCAGCTTCCAGAAGGGGGGCGTGTACCGGCCCCGGCGGTCGCCGAAGTCTCCCGGACTGGTCCACACGCCGATTTCCACCTCGTTGATCCAGACGGATATGTCGGAAAGCCATTTTTTGTTGGTTCCGGGGATTTCGGAACTCATTTCCATGGAGAGTTCCAGCCTTTTAAGGTCCTCCCGGCCGGAATAGAGGGTGTTATTGGGGAATTTGTACTCCACATAGCCCTTTTCAAACCAAACCAGGGCGGCTTTGACCCGGTCCGGGGAAAAAAAGGTGCCCGGCACGTCCAGAAAGCCCAGGATTCCGTCCCGGCTGCAGAGGCCGCAGGGGGCGATAACATCGTGGGAGGTAAAAAGCCCCACGGGCATCTCCACCTCTATGGCCTTGCCGCCCGCGGGAAGGCTGGGGGGGCTAAAGGAGATGAGGAATTCCTTGTACCGGGCGCCGCAGACCTTCTGGCCCCCCTTGACGCCGTTGGCGCTGTGGCTGTTGATGAGCCCCGCCTTTTCCAGGGCCAGCACGCTGGTGGCCGCCGTGGACTGGGGGATGGCCAGCTTTTTGCCTATCTCCGTGACGTTCAATTCCTGGTTCTGCAAAAGCTCCAGAATCCTCACGCGGACTTCGGAGCTTAAAGCCCGCAGCACCTTGCCGTCCTGGGAAGAATCAATGATCAGGGTCTGGGGCCTCTTGGTTTCCATGGTTTCTGCTTTACGGTAAATTTTCCAAAATGTAGTGGAAATCCGGCCCATTGTCCACTGTCCGGCAAACTAGACATAGTAAACACTCTGGTATACTATCCTTTGTGAATGGAGCACATACATGGGAAAAGAAATTTTGGTCCTTACCGGAAGCCCCCGGCGCAAGGGGAACAGCGACAGGCTGGCTGACGCCTTTATCGAGGGGGCCCTCTCCGCCGGGCATAGGGCCCACAAGTTTGAGGCCGCGTACAAAAACATCCACGGGTGCCGGGCATGTAATATGTGCTGGTCCACCGGCACAGAGCCCTGCGTTGTCAAGGACGATTTTTTTGAGCTTGCCCCCCTTATCGAAAGCTGCTCCCTGGCCGTTTTTGTGAGTCCCCTCTATTTTTGGGGATTCAGTTCCCAGCTTAAAACCGCCTGGGACCGGTTTTACGCCTACGGCCGGGAGGACGGCGCCAAGCGGATCGCCATCCGGGAAAGCGCCCTCCTCCTTACCCTGGGGGACACGGAAGACGCCACCTGCCGCCATGCGGTGGGAACCTACCGGGATATCGCGGAGTACCTGGGCTGGAAGGACCGGGGGATCATCGTGGCCAAGGGGGTAAACGGCAAAACGGATGTGGCCAAACACCCGGCCCTCTCCCAGGCAAGGGAGCTGGGAAGGTCGATTGCAGCAATAGCATAACGCTTGACAATATGAGGCTTTCCCAAAACTGCAGTTTTGGGAAAGCCTCACTGCACTACGTCTATCAAAATATATGGAAAGAGCCCTGGCATAGTAAACGCCTTATTTTTATTTTTACCTCTTGTCAAGTATGGCGCCTAACAGGATCGTCTGCGATCGGGGCGCCGGGGCCCCCGCTGCGGGTACTTGACGGCGGGAGGCGGCGGGGCGCTAATGGTGGTATGGGTGAAGCAAATCGGTGGTATAAGGCGGGGGATGCCCTGCTCCGGGAGCTGCGGGAAACGGCGGAGGCGCCGGGGGCGGCCTTTGTGTGGTTTTTGGGGCAGATGGGTTTTGCGGTTCAGCTCAAGGGCCTGGTGTTTTATTTCGACGTGATCCTCAACGATTTTATCAATGCCGCGGGGACAAGTTCGCGGGTTTACCCCCCTCCCTTCGAGGCCGCCGCGGTCCAGCGGGTGGATTATGTGCTTTGTACCCACGAACACGGGGATCACCTGAACCTGGCGACCCTGGTCCCCCTGGCCAAGGCCAACCCCCAGGCCCGGTTTATCGTGCCCATGCCCCTGCGGGGTATCCTTACCGAGAAGGGCGGCATAGAGGCGGGGCGGGTTTTCGGCGTCCGGGAGGGGGAGGACCTGGCGCTGCCCCGGGGCTTAAGCCTTTCCCCGGTGGCGGCGGCCCACCCGGACTACGAGCGGGACGAAAACGGCGACGACCGCTGCCTGGGGTATGTCCTTTCCGGCGGCGGCATAGGGATATACCACGCCGGGGATACCATGGTTACCCCCCGGCTGGTGGACAGTCTTAAAGCCCGCGGCCCCCTGGATATTTGCATGCTGCCCATTAACGGCGCCGACTGGGAGCGGAGCTTCCGGGGTATTGTCGGCAATATGAGCCCCCTGGACGCGGTTAAACTGATCCGGGCTATCGACGCCGATCTGGTTATTCCCGGCCACTACGACATGATGGCCGGCAACAGCGAAAACCCCGCGGCCTTTACCAATCACTTTTACGCCCTGTGCCCGGAAAAGCGGCATCACCTCCTGGCCCTGGGGGAGCGATTCTGCTACCTCAAGTCCTAAGGGACCGCACCATTACTCCCCCTTGAGCATTTCCCCGATCAGGGTCCGGACCTTTTCCGTCAGGAATTGTTTGCGGTCGGCGGGGGGAATATCCGCAGTGGGAATGGGGGCCCCGAAGGAAACCCCCACGGGGACGGAGTCCAGGCGGTAGTGCTTTTCAAACACCCCGTAACTGCCGGAAATGGCAACCGGCACAATGGGGGCCGCGGCCTTGGTGGCAAGTTTAAGGGAACCCGGATGGAAGGGCAGGAGCCCCTGGCCTCTGCTGCGGTGCCCCTCGGGGAAGATGATCATGGCCTCCCCGTCGTTGATGTTTTTAATGCCCCCGTTAATGGCCTTGAGGGCCCGCCGGGGATGCTTGCGGTCAACAAAGAATCCCCCCAGCAGGTAGATCCACGCGTTCAGGAAGGGGATAAACATAAGCTCCCGTTTCGCCATAAAACCGAAGGGCCGGCCTATATAGGCCAGGGCCAGCAGAATATCAAAGATACTGCCGTGATTGCTGACAAAACAGACTCCCCCGGTTTTCGGAATATGCTGCCGCCCGGTAACCGTAACCTTGCAGCGGGATAATTTGATAAGCATCAGGGCCCAGCCCTGGGCGATGCGGTACATGACAAGGGAGGCCGGCTTCCGCAGTCCCAGGATGCTGAGGATAAAAACCACGATGCCTATGGGGACCAGAACCAGCATGGCAGCGACCACGGGGATAAAAATCAGAACCGTTTTAATCAGGGACAACGGGGAACCTCCTGTCAATTTTCGCCAGCATTTCCCTTGCCTCTTCGCAGCCGCTCCAGAGTACCCCGTGAATGCCGAGTTCCGCCGCCTTTTGCACATTATCGGGAATATCGTCAAAAAAAACAATCTCGCCGAATGCGCAGCCCAGGGCGGCCCGCAATCGCTCATAAATGGCGGTTTCGGGCTTTACGGAACGGGCCTCGCAGGAAAAGACCGCAACATCGGCCTCCCCCAGCAGGGGGACGTTGTTCCGGACCCAGGACAAAAATTCGTGGGGCATGTTGGAAAGTATGCCCAGGGCCAGGCCGGCTTTTTTCACATCCCGCATCAGGGCCGCAGTACCGGGGTTTATGAGTTTCCAGCCCTCCGCGTCAACCGCGACGATCCTATCCAGGGCCGGATCGTCAACAACAATTCCCGCCTTGCCCAGCAGAAGCCGGTAATATTCCCTGCCGCTCATTTCCCCCCGGTCGTAATCCTGCCGGTACTCCCTGTCCAGCGCGTCCAGGGTTTCCGGGGGGACCCCCGTCAGGGCAGCCAGGGCCGCCCTATTTTCCGCCGAAGGCGCCAAACAGATCACCTTGCCGTAATCAAAAACAACCGCCTTAATCATGCCGTACTCCTTTAAATGCCGCAGGTTTTTTTAGGGCCATAGGCCCTTAGCCCGCCAGGGCCGCCAGCTTCTCCCTGATAAACTCGCTTTTTTCCTTGAGCCCGATGTTTCCGGTGTGGAGGATCAGCACGTTGGGGGCCTTGGGGTCAAGCTTAATTTTGCCGGAGGATTCCTTCATAAGCCGGATAAGCCGCTCCACGTTAACCCGGGAGACCCGCTCAAATTCCACCCGCACCCGGCCCTCCCGCTCCCGCAGCGATGCTACGGCGATCTCCCGGCAGATGATCCGGATCTCCGCCAGGGCCAACAGGCTTGCCGCCTCGTCGGGCAGGGGGCCGAAGCGGTCCAGCATTTCCCCGTAGACCCGCTCCAGTTCATCCTTTTCCCGGACCGAGGCAATCTTCTTGTACACTTCCATTTTTTCCTGGGGGGAATCGATGTAGGTATCGGGGATAAAACCGGAATACTCAAGCTCCAGCAGGGTTTCCGTTTCCCCCTCGTAGTTTTCATCTTCCAGCCGCTTAATCGCCTGGTCCAGGAGGTAGAGGTACAGATCGAAGCCCACCGAATAAATATCCCCGCTCTGCTCCCGGCCCAACAGGTTCCCCGCTCCCCGAATCTCCATGTCCTTCATGGCGATCTTAAAACCGGAACCAAGTTCGGTAAAATCGGAAATGGCCTGGAGCCGCTTCATGGCCACTTCGTTCAGGACCCGGTTTTGGGGATAGAAAAGGAACGCATAGGCCACCCGGTCGGAGCGGCCCACCCGGCCCCGGAGCTGGTAGAGCTGGGAAACCCCGTACATATCGGCCCGGTCGATAATAATGGTGTTCACGTTGGGAATATCAATGCCGTTTTCAATAATGGTGGTGGAAACCAGAACGTGAAAACCGCCGTGGATAAAGCGGTGCATCACGTCCTCCAGATCACGGGCGTCCATCTGGCCGTGGGCGGTCTCCACCAGCATCTCCGGTACCAGATGTTCAATCCTGGTGCGGGTTTCCTTCAGGCTCTCCACCCGGTTGTGGAGAAAGAAAACCTGTCCCCCCCGTTCCACCTCCTGCCGGATAGCCTGGGCAATCCGCTCCTCGTTCCACTCCTCAATAACCGTCTCAATGGGATGCCGGTTCTGGGGCGCCGTGGCCAGGAGACTCATGTCCCGGATTTTAAGGAGGCTCATGTGGAGGGTCCGGGGGATGGGGGTGGCGGAAAGGCTCAGACAGTCCACGTTGGTCTTCAGTTCCTTCAGCCGCTCCTTGTCCTTAACCCCGAAGCGCTGCTCCTCGTCAATAACCAGGAGCCCCAGATTCTTGAACAGCACGTCCTTCTGGATGATCCGGTGGGTACCCACCAGAATATCCACCCGGCCCTGCCGCAGTTCCTCCAGGGTTTTTTTTATTTTCCGCTTATCTACAAAACGGGAAAGCATGGCAAGCTTTACGGGGAAACGGCCGAACCGGTCCAAAAAATTTTCATAATGCTGTTCCGCCAGTATCGTGGTGGGCGCCAGAAAAGCTACCTGCTTGCCCCCCATCACCGCCTTAAAACAGGAGCGGACCGCCACCTCGGTCTTGCCGAAACCCACATCCCCGCAGACCAGCCGGTCCATGGGGTGGGGGCTTTCCATGTCCTGTTTGATCTCCTCCACGCAGCGGAGCTGATCTTCGGTCTCCTCAAAGGGAAAGGCCGCCTCGAACATGGTCTGCCATTCGGTATCCCGGGGAAACGCGAAACCCGGCGCGGCCTTGCGTTTCGAGTAGAGCCCGATAAGGCGCTCCGCGATATCCTCCACCGATTTTTTTACCCTGCCCTTGCGGGCCTCCCAGCTTTTGGACCCCAGCTTATCCAGCCTGGGGGGGCTTCCCTCGTTCCCGATGTACCGCTGTACCAGGTTCACCTGCTCAATAGGAACAAAGACCGTCTCGTCCCCCAGGTATTCCAGCTTGATATAATCCCGCTCGTAACCCAGGGCCTTGATCCGCTCTATACCCTTAAAAAGACCGATGCCGTAGTTAAGGTGCACCACGTGATCCCCGCTGTTAAGCTCCACAAAGCTGTCGATGGCGACGCTTCGGGCGGTCTTTACCGACCGGGCGACCCGTTTCCGGCGGCCGAAAATTTCGTTTTCCTGCACCAGCATGAAGCGGATATCTTCTAGGGCGAAACCGGCGGACAGGGGGGCCGCGGCAACGCTAAGGGCGGGGCAGGCGATGTCGGCCAGGAGGGATTCCAGCCGTTCCGCCTGAATATCCGTCTCCGCGGCCACCAGGATTCGCCAGCCCCCGGCCAGGAGCGCGGCGAATTCCTCCTTCAGGTAGGT
The DNA here is from genome assembly GCA_031274285.1 of Treponema sp. Taxonomy (GTDB): domain Bacteria; phylum Spirochaetota; class Spirochaetia; order Treponematales; family Breznakiellaceae; genus JAISFT01. The sequence continues at coordinate 17,931 of JAISQJ010000014.1, forward strand.
GACGTTGCCGAAGAAACTCCGGGACGGGCCGCAGGGAATCCCCACGGTAAGGGCCCCGTCCTCCCCCCCTCCCTTGATGGACATGACGGAAATCCGCCGGGAAACCCTGGAAAAAAGTTCTTTAAAATTGAGGAGAAGCCGCCGGGGAACCGGCAGTTCCCCCCGGCCCTGGCGGCAGGCCAGGCGAAAGAGATTCTCGTATTCCCGCTCCATCACTTCCTGGGCGTTTTCCAGCCGTTCCCGGTCAAAGAAAAACACCGGCATGGCGGCAAGGTAATCGGTTATATCCGCGGGCTGCTTAAAGGCCAGGGGGTAGAACCATTCCTCCCCGGCGCAGCTTCTCTTTTCCATCAGGGTTTCCAGGACAGCCCGGCCCCCGCCGGGGAATTCCTCCAGCACGGCCAGGGTATCCCCCAGGGCCTCGATCCGCTCGTCGGTCCAGACCACTTCCCGCAGGGGCCGGATAAGGAGGGCCGGAAGCTTCTGTCCGCCGCTGCTCTGGTCCTGGGGATCAAAGCGGCGGATCGTTTCTATACGGTCATAATCCAGCAGGACCCGGTAAGCTTCCTCGTCCCCGCCCATAAGGATGTCCAGCACCTCCCCCCGGAGGGTGAATTCCCCCTGAAGCTGCACCCTGGGCACCCTGGTATAGCCGTAAACGCTCAGCCGTTCCGCCAGGGCCGCGGTATCCACCGTATCCCCCGGCGCCAGGGGGATCAAAAGACCCTTGCTATAGGCCGGCGGCGGCAGGGGGTTCAAAAAGGCCCGTTCCGGGATGATATAGACCCTGTCCTTCCGGCCCCCGCCCGCGGCCAGTTCCCCCAGGATCCCCGTCCGTTCGCCGGAAATGCGGGAGCCCGGAGCCGTTTCCCGGTAGGGCACGGTCCCCCACCAGGGGAACAGGGATGCCCCCACCCCCAGGGCCCTCAGGTCCAGGGCCAGATCGTTGGCGTCCTGCTCCGTGGGAACCACCGCCGCGAAGGGGCCGGAACCGGACTCCAGGAGGAAGGCCAGGAGAATCGCCTGAAAGGAACCCTCGGGCCCCCGGATCTCCAGGGGAAACCGGCCCCCCCGGAAAAGGGACACACATTCGGAAACCGCACGAGAAGAAAGGACATGCCGAAAGGCAGGAAAAGATAAGGTATTCATAGTGTGGCGCCGAAAAGTATAGCATAGCTTTAGTCTTATGTTAGGGTAAGGATGCTCATGAAGCGGTGTCTTGTATTATGTTACGTTATGATCCTGTCCGGCCTGGGTGCCCTGGAAAGTCCCCAGGTAAGCTTTAGTATCCGCTACTACGATAAGCGGATCTACCACGCCGCCGGTAACACCTCCGCCCCGGAACCCATCTACGTGCAGGCCACCGTGTCCAACCAGGGCGCCGAATCCTTCCGCTTCAAACTTGCCGACGAGCGGGCCTTTTCCATCGAATTTGATGTCCGCACCACGGGGAACCGGGCCCTGGAACCCGCGGAAACCCTGATACGCCGCCGTTCCACCAGCGGCCAGGTCTTTTTCCGGGAAATATCCGTGGAAAGCGGGGAGTCCTTTTCGTTCATCGAGGACCTGCGGAACTACGCGGACTTAAGGGAACCGGGGGCCTTTGTGGTAAGGGCCCGGATCTACCCGGAACTCTACCGGAACGGCCGGGACGGGGAAGCCCTGGAATCCAACCGCCTGTCCCTCAGCCTCAGGCCCCCGGTAATCCCCGGCCCCGGCGGCATAACCGCGGCCATAGACCCTGACACCGGCGCGGCGCTGGGCAGGGAACGGCTTGCCCCGGATGAGGTAGTGGAATACCTTATCAGCGCCCGGCAAAAGGGCCAGTGGGAAAAATTCTTCCTCTACCTGGATGTGGAGGAGATCATCTCCCGGGACCCGGTCAGGCGGCGGCAGTGGAACGCCGAGGGGGAAGAGGGCCGGCGGCGGATGATCGCCCGCTACCGGGAGGAGATGCGGCAGAGCGTCATCGACGGGGATATTACCGCCATCCCCTTTGAGTTTGAGATCGAGCGCACCAACTATAACGCGCTGGAGGGAACCGTGGTGGTCCTGGAATGGTTCAGAACCGGAACCAACTATACGGAGCGGAAACGCTACACCTATTACCTCAGGCGCAAAGACGATTATTGGACCATCGTTGATTACGTGGTGACAAACCTGGGGACCGGATGAAACTATTACTGGCGCTGGCATCGGACGACACCTACGACCTTATTTCCCTTTACATACGGCCCCTGGGTTTTGAACTCGTCCGCTACCGCCACATCGTCAAGGCCATGGATAACCTGGACGAGGTAGACCCTGCGGCGGTAATCATCAGCGCCAACGACTTTCCCCGCCACTGGAAGGCCATGGTCCAGTTTATCCGGGCAGAACGGCCCAAGGAAATCTGCCCCGTCATCATCCTTACGGGAAAAAATTTCCCCCTGGAGTCCACCACCCAGGCCTTCTACATCGGGGTCAGCGGCATTGTGGACGAAACCCTTTCCCCCTCGGACCTTGAACGGCTGCAAACCATCATTTCCCGGTACATCCCCGTGGACGAGCGTCGCCGGGCCCGGCGCTTCTATGCCGGCGAATGGAGCCGCTTCGGCCTCTTAATCTCCAACCCCCAGGACAAAACCATCATCCCCGGCGAGATCAAAGCCATCTCCTCCTCCGGCCTTTCCTTCTCCCCCGCCTATTCCAGCCTGATGAAGGACATCAAAACCCACACCGTACTGCCCCAATGCAGCCTCCGGGCCGGGGACCTTATCCTCTCCCCCAGCTGCCGCATGGTCCGCAGCGGCCGCATCGTTTCCCTGGAATTCATCTCCTTCCCTCCGGGGGAAGAGAATATACTGGAAAAGTACCTGGAAGAACTGCCCATCATCGAAATGCGGAACAAGCGGATGGAAATCGAGGAATCCGGGGGCTTCGACTAAAAGGGGGGGGGCCAGCTACCACGGACAATTGCTCCCTGGGGTTGGAGTTTGCCTTTGGCAAACTCCCAAAACAAAACCACTACGTGGTTTTGTTAATTTTGGCCCCCCCTTGGCTCCATAAAAATGCCACAGCATTTTTATTCCGCCATCCCCCCGGCCCTTCACTACTGGCAGCTTGAGTCGAAAACGGGAAAATTAGCCCAATTAAATTAAAGTCCTAACAGGGCTCTAATCTTATTCTCCATCTCCGTATTTCCCCCGCTCCATTCCGTTGCCCGCTGGGCAAATTCCAGGGATTTCCCATCCAGTACCGCACCCCTGTTTAATAATAAATCCACCATATCAAAGAGATTCCTTTCAATAGCAATATTTACCGGAGTTTGCCCATGTTCTTCATACCACTTGATAGGATCAACCCTATCATAGGGTCCGCTGCCCGGCTCAGAGGGATCTCCCTTCATGTTCGGATTTGCGCCCGCATCCAAAAGCATCTGTACCGTCTTAAGTACATCAGCCTCATGTGCATTAATACCCGCAGTGTAATGATGAGTTAACATTTCAGCAGCAAGGTGTGTTGATAATATTATCCCGCCTAGAATACGCGCTAGATAAGGCCGGTCCGTCACATTGGCCCCGTAGTCTATAAGCAGTTGTATTTTATCATTATCGTATCGAAGGCACCACAAGGGATTAGTTTCTGACCAGGGGATAGCGTATCGGCTGTTCATATAATTGGGATCATGCCCGGCCTTTAATAGGGCCTCCATCTCCGCGGCCGTACCAAACCTAACCGCCTTGTAAAAAGCCTCGTCTTCAGGGTCAACATTGGTATTACCAAACAGTTCCCCCAAGGGGCATGAAGAAAAAAACATTCCGCACAGGATTCCCATAATAATCAACCAACCCCGCCGCAGAGCGGTCGGGGTATGGTTGTTTTGGTAAGGTATTTGACTCAGGGTACATACCCTTAGTACCGCCGCAAGCGGCCGGGGTATGTACCCTTCGCAAA
>JAISQJ010000001.1 GCA_031274285.1 Treponema sp.
GCGAGATGCTGTTAATTTCCTCCATGTTCAATGTATTTGAGGACCTGTACGAGATAGAACTGCCCCTTACCTCCCAGGTGCTGGCCAACATTCCCCGTACCAAAAACACGGGGATATTCCTGTCGGACATGTGGCGCAACAAGTGGGTATACCTTTCCTTTGGCGTGGACCTGCCACTGGCCTTTTACACCATCGTTAGTCCGGCGGTGCTCTGGAGTGTAGGAGGAGGTACAAATCCCGTTTGGAGCGGCCGGGATGTGGATACCGACCATACGCAGATAGTACCGGGGCTCATAGCGGGGCTGGAGGTCCAGTTCCTTGACTGGATGAGCGCGGAGGCAAATTTTGCCATGATGTTCGGCGATTCCTTCGGCAATACCTTTACCCCCTCGGTACAGATTAAGGCCCCCAAATTTATCTGGAAACCGGCCATTCATTTTATGATTGAAGCGTATCCCATGGTGGAATTTGAAATGAGCACGTCGCCTATCCTGGTTAAGCCCGGCGTAGCTGCGGGGGGCGGGGTACAGTTCGGCATCAGAGGCTTTGGCGGGAACACGGGGGATGCGGTGGGGGCATTTTTCCTGGATGTCAACTTTAGGTATTCCATAGGAGAGACCACCTTTGCGCCCACGGGAAGAACCGCGGGGAGCAAAGGTAATTCAGCCGGTTATGATCCGGCTTTCTCCTCGTTTAACCATTACGTCCTGGGAATCTCGGTGGGTTACAAGATTGGCTTTATGAACCGGAAATCGAAGGTAATAGACACCACAGGCAGCAGCGCACCGCCGCCTCCCGCCGAATAACAGGGATTATAAAGACTAAATTCACAAAAAAACACAGAAATTCTTAATTTCGTAATAATATTTTGTTTTTTCAAAACATTTTCCAAATTGCCCGTAACATTTACCGCTATACGTGAAAAGCGCACTAAAAAATAATTCGAGAATCCATATTTGCCGCTAAAAACACCGTTACTAATTTTTTATTAAAAAAATAATGCTTTTCAAAATATTGTTTTCCATTTTTGTGCGACATATATTTTGGTATGTGGACTAGTCCTGAAATTTGCGGATCGCGGAGCTTCCTGACAGACTTCACGGAGCGCCGGCGAAAATTCTAGCAAATGGGTTTCCTTTGAAACCTGGCGGGATGAAGCGTTTAAACGTTTCATGTAATCTCAGCAAAGCTGGCGGCAGGATTAAAGCCGCCGGAATTTTGAGGGGAAGTTTATGAAAAATTTAACTATTATTCGAAAAGGCCTTGTGTATATACCGGTTTTCCTGGCGGTTGCCATCGGCGTGTTTTTATTCAAATCGTGCCTTAACCCAATTACGGGGGAATACGAGATTCCTCCCATACCTATGCAGGGTGAAATTACGGTTGATAATATAAATTCTTCGGAATTGCAGTTTGTCAATCACACCAAGTCAATGGATATAGTAAAGGTGGAGATTACGCGCTTTTACGAAGAATCCGGTCAGAGCGGGATAAAAACAAATTTGGACGGCAGGCTTCTGGGCGGCCCCCATGCCGGTACGAGGGAATCTTTGCTTGTCAGGCCCATAGGCTCCAATCAGATACACACCATGAATGTAGCGGGCTACCGGATTAAAGTTTACTACGAAAAGGCCGATCGCCCGGAGCAGATTACTTCTGATCAGCTTAAAGAGCTGGATTCATCCAACGGCCGGTCAGCCGGAAACATAGATATAGTCTTTGGAAAGGACGAAAAGGGAGTTTCCCAGACCGGCGATTGGAGTATCTTGCCCAGGGGAAAGACCATTGTTCATTTTTACCGGGCTAAAAAAGACGGAAAAATCGGGATCAAAATATCAGATCCTTCAGGCGAAGCGGATCAACGCGATTATTTTGATTACATTCAAAACGTCATCATCGTTGACGGCAGCGGAACCATGAATCTTAATAACATTGATGTTTCCATAAGGGCTTTGCCGGCAGTCAAGGTTGACTTTTCGGATGAAGTGAAAAAGTCTGTAAAAGACCTGCATCTTGATCTGGAAAACATGACAAAGGCCCTTAAGGATCTTAATCAGACCACCGCTTCAATAGCATCCCTCCTTGGAACCTCGTATAAAGAGGGCAGGCTGGAAATACAGAACTACACCAATGTCAAACTGGCCGGAATCGGTCTGCAAAGCCACGACGGAGCCCATACTTACACCATTAGAGACATAAGCAAGGGGCAGGGTAAATATCTTGCCGACGTAAAGGGTTTCTCCAATCCGGAGCTTTTAAATCCCGGAAAAGCAATGTCAGGTTCTGTCGCCGCGGGAAACTATTATATATCGATAGTTACTGAAGACGGAAAATCGATTTTTGGTATCGACACCACCATACACAGCGCGGCTTCTGTTTCCGGCATCGATAACAAAATTTATATTTTCCAGGATTATATTGCCGCGGCGCCTCCGGTACTAATTAACTGGTCGGTAACGGCAGACGGCGGAATCGGAAATCCAACCGACCCCGGCTATGATACTACGCTGATTGGCTTTAAATTTGACTCTGATCCCGGAGATTCTATATCGTTCACCAAAACTAAAGGAAAGGCCGAGACGGGTTCTTTAAGCTATCTGAATAAGACATTCTATACTATGAATGTAACGCCCGTAGTCGCCACGCAAGAGATTTTGTACTTTTCGATCACAGCTCCAAATGTGGCGCCCGGTCCCTATGGCGTCGTAATTTACAAACATAATCCGGCTGTATCTCCGCAGGCGACTACAACGCGGTACCTTTACAAAGAATCCGGCGTCAGAAATAAAATGCCGCTGGATCGCCACCAGCCTCATGAATTGGACTGGTTTTTATCCTATGACGAAGTGACTTACACCGGTGGAAAAGAAACGGGGAGAGTCACCCGCACCCTCGAAAAGTTTGGCGCCTTCGTCATTGACGGTTCGAATGATACACAATTTTCGGACAAGGACAGCGACTATGTGAGATTCAATCAAAACGGTTCATGGGCCAACGGTAAATCGACGCGGACCGCCAGCTTGAGAGTCGGCGAGCATAAGAGCGGACCGTATATGGCCAATGATACGCCGCCGCGGGATAAGGGCCAGTGGGACTTTTACACCGCCCTGGATTTCAACACCGATTTGAGCGCCTTCGGCATCGTGATAGAAAATATGCCGAGCGCCGATGTGCCTCGGTATGTTTTTGGCGTAAAGCTCACGACAACTCATAAGAGAAATTACCTGCCGGTAACATTCAAAATTCAAAATAAGTAAAAGGAGTCAAGAGCCGGATCATTGATCCGGCTCTTGTAAATAAACATGAAAAAACTTTTAGCGTGTTTTTTCTTATTGCTCGGTGCCCCCGCCTTTTCCCAGGAACAGGTGAAAGATACCACCTTAAGGGTAAACTATTCCAATAAGTCTAATTTAAGCCAAACCTACGACAGCCAGATAGTGGATCTATTTTCCCAGGAAATAAGCGCGTTAAGTTACGTGGTGGTAGACAGCGGCGCCGACTATGACTTTAATATTACCATTACCGATGTTATGGACATATTAGACGACGGCACCAGCATGCCGGCGTACCAGTTGACCAGGGCCGAACGGGACGCGTACGGCCTCAGGTTATATGAATTACAGGTAACCCTTACCGATAATAAAAGCGGCGGTCAGATGCTGTTAATTTCGTCAATGTTCGATGTGTTTGAAGACCTGTACGAGATAGAACTGCCCCTTACCTCCCAGATTCTGGCCAACATTCCCCGCACCAAAAACACGGGGATATTCCTGTCGGACATGTGGCGCAATAAGCGGGTGTACCTTTCCTTTGCCGCGGACCTGCCCCTGGCGTTTTATACCATCGTTAAGCCGGCGGTGCTCTGGACCGGAAGTGCGGATGCCGGTTTCCGCGGACGCGATGCCGATACCGATAATACGCAGATAGTACCGGGGCTCATAGCGGGGCTGGAGGTCCAGTTCCTCGACTGGATGAGCGCGGAGGCAAATTTTGCCATGATGTTTGGCGATTCCTTTGGCAATACCTTTACCCCCTCGGTACAGATTAAGGCCCCTAAATTTATCTGGAAGCCGGCCATTCATTTTATGATCGAAGCGTATCCCATGGTGGAATTTGAAATGAGCACCTCGCCTATCCTGGTTAAGCCCCGCATGGCGGCGGGGGGCGGGGTACAATTCGGGATCAGGGGATTCGGCGGGAACACGGGGGATGCGGTGGGGGCGTTTTTCCTGGACTTGAACTTTAGGTATTCCATAGGAGAGACCGTCTATGCTCCTGAGGGAAGACCGGTGGGGAAACCCGGTTACGATCCGGCCTCCTCCTCGTTTAACCATTACGTGCTGGGAATCTCGGTGGGTTACAAGATTGGCTTCATGGACCGGAAACCGAAGGCGCCGGATACTACCAGGGAACCGCCGCCCCCGCCGAATGACGGTGAAGCCCCGGAATCGGGATAGACCCGGGCCCTTGCGTTAAATCCTATACGGGTGTATAGTTTCCCCATGGCGGATCTTGGGGAAAAAATGGCGATTCTGGCGGGGGCGGCGAAATACGACGCGTCCTGCGCTTCCTCCGGCAGCGGCACGCATACGGCCCGCGGCGATTCCGGCCAAGGGAAAGGGACCTTTGGGGCAAGGGTTCCCGCGGGGGTCTGCCATAGCTGGACCGAAGACGGCCGCTGCGTGAGTCTGCTCAAGGTGCTCTTTTCCAATGTCTGCCGCTTTGACTGCGCCTACTGTGTGAACCGGGCCTCCGCCGATACGCCCCGCTCCTCCTTCACCGTGGAGGAGCTGGTGGACCTGACCTGCCAGTTTTACCGGCGCAACTACATCGAGGGGCTTTTTCTTTCATCGGGGATCTTCGCGGACAGTGATGTGGTGATGGAAAAGCTCATTGAGACCGCCCGGACTCTCCGGACCCAGGAGGGGTACGGCGGCTACATCCACCTTAAAATTATTCCCGGCGCCGGGGAAAAGATGATACAGGAGGCGGGGCGCTGGGCGGACCGGCTGAGCGCCAACATTGAACTCCCCACGGAAAAGAGTCTCCACCGTCTGGCCCCTCAGAAATCCGGGAAGCTGATCTTCGGCGCCATGGAAAATTTTTCCGGCCTTAGCCGTCAATTCGAGGAGGACCGGCGGCGGCCCCGGTTTTTACCCCAGGGCAGGAGCGCCGCCCCCGCCTTTGCCCCCGCCGGGCAGAGTACCCAGCTTATCGTGGGGGCCAGCGCGGAGGATGACCGGCAGATCATCGGCCTTTCCAGTTCCCTGTACCGTAAATTTTCCCTGCGGCGGGTTTACTACTCCGCCTACACCCCGGCGGCCCAGGGGGGACCGGAACCCTGGTTTCCCGGACACCCCGCCGCGGCGGGACCCCTGTTTTTGGAAGGCGCCGGGGCACGGGGAGGCCCGCCGGGTCCGTCGGGAAGCGGTTCGCCCGGACTGTCGGGAAGCGGTTCGCCGGGGCAGCCGTGGAACGGCCCGCCCCAGGCCCTGCTCAGGCGGGAACACCGGCTCTACCAGGCGGACTGGCTGCTCCGGTTCTACCACTTTAGCGCCGCCGAAATCCTGGACGAATCCCAGCCCTTCCTGGACCCCCACCTTGATCCCAAGACGGTCTGGGCCCTGAAGCACCTGAATTTTTTCCCCGTGGAGGTCAACCGGGCGGATTACGAGGCCCTGCTCCGGGTTCCCGGCATCGGGGCGAAGACCGCCCGGCGCATCATTGAAAGCCGCCGGTCCCACAGCCTTAGCTTTGACAGCCTCCGCCGCCTGGGGGCGGTGATGAAACGGGTCCGCTACTTTGCCAGTTGCTCCGGCGTGCTTATGGACCGGCTTGACGATCCCCGCCGCATCCGCCGTCTCCTGTCCGGCGATGACGCGCTGCAGCTCCCCTTGTTCGAGTTTTAGAAAACCATAGGCTTGGGAAGCCATAGGCTGATTTTCCGGCATAAGTTGTAACGGTATATTGCAACTTTTTATAAAATATTGTAACTTAATATTGCTATTATTAACTTCCTGTTGTATCCTTATAGTACAACTATGGGAGCCTCCTATGAACCTAGAAGATTTTATAAGGGAATGGCAGGCCCGGCCCCTGCCGGAATTTATAAACCGGGAGGGGTCTATCAGGATCAAGGGGAAACTGGCCCCCGCGGTCATCGGCATGAGGCGCTCGGGCAAAACATGGCGGCTCTTCCAGGAGATGAGGGACCTGGCCGCCGGAGGGGTCGATCCCAAAAGCATCCTCTACCTCAATTTTGACGATGACAGGTTGTATTCCCAAAATGACGTGCAAAAGGGGGAGGGCCTGTTAGATGAGTTCTTGGAAACTTTTTTTAGAATCAACCCCGGAATCCGCCGGAAGGGGGCCTATTTTTTCCTTGATGAAATCCAGGGAATTCCAGGCTGGGCCGCTTTTGCCCGCAGAATCATAGATACCGAAAACATCAAACTCTACGTTTCCGGCTCTTCGGCAAAGCTTCTTTCATCGGAAATTGCCACCGAATTCCGGGGCCGTTCCTTTCCCTTTGAGCTGCTGCCCTTTAGCTTCCGGGAATATCTGCGTTATTTAAAGATGGACGAAAATCCCTCCCCCCTGGATCGTTCCGAATATGAAAACGCCTTCCTCGGTTATTTAAGCGCCGGAGGCTTCCCCGAAGCCTTTCCCCAGGACGATCCCCAAATCCGGGCAGGGCTTCTGCAAAACTATGTTGACATGGTGGTTCTGCGGGATGTGCTGGAGCGTTACGGCCTTTCCAATGTCCGGGGGGTGCGGGAGCTTACCCATGCCCTGCTGGCCCAAAACGGAAACCTGGTATCCATGAAGCGCCTGGCCGATCAGCTGGCGGCCCGGGGTCTTCCCATGGGCCGGGCCATGGTCAGCCGGATCTGCACCCACCTGGAAGACTCTTTTCTGGTGTTCTTTGTGCCCCTTTACGCCCAAAGCCTGCAGAAGATACGGGTCAACCCTCAAAAGGTGTACGCCGTCGATCCGGGTCTGAGTTACGCCGTGTCCCCCTCTCAGTCGATGAACCTGGGGCAGCGGTTTGAGCAGGCGGTTTACCTGGAACTGAGGCGGCGCTATCCCCTGCTGCGGGGGACGGGCATTTCCTATTACCTTACCGGGGATCGTCAGGAGGTGGATTTTATCCTGGGGGAAGCCCAGTTCCTGGTCCAGGCCTGTGTCAGTTTGAAGGAGGAAAAGACCCGGCGGCGGGAACTGGGGGCCCTGGAAAAGGCCATGGAGGAACTGGGGTTTAAACAGGGTACCATCGTTACCCTCCACGAAAGGGAAACGGTCAAAACATCCGCCGGGATCATTGAAGCGGTCCCCGCCTGGGAGTGGTTCTTGGCCCGGAACGGTTGAATGAAATGAGGGGAAAGGATGCTAAGGAATTTTGGGGATTTTTTCGGTTTTCCCTTGTATCCGGGTACTATAACGATGTATAGTATAACGGTAATGATTGGAGAAATGTCCTACGACGGGACCCTGGAAGGACTCTTTTCCCTGCTGGATTCGCTGTGGCGCGGGGCGGTAACGGAAGACCGGTGGCCCTGGCGGATCAGGCGGTATCCCGTCGTTTCCGGCCCGGAAACCCGGCCCGCTTCGGCTGCCCGGCCTGTTGCGGTTACGGGATCTGTTCCGGGCCCCTGGTCGGTCCCGAGTACCTGGTCTATTGCGGGCCCCCGACCGGTTCCGGGAACCGGGTCTTTGCCGGATACCCGGCCTGGTCCGGGACCTGTGCAGGGCGGGCTCTTTGACGACGAGGCCGGCGAGCCGCCGGCCCGCCGGGACCCGGAAGTTTCCGGTACGGACGGCAGGTTTCAGGCTGCCCCCGGCACGGGGGACCCCGGAAACCAGTCTAAGACCCTGCCTCCCCTTCCCGATCCGGCTTCCCTGAGCGGCGCCGTAAGGATCCTTTTTCAGGTTTCCGCCGATGCCTACGATTCCGTGGTATACGCATGGTTAAGCCGCTTCCCTATTGAAGCCCAGGCTGTGCGCTACGCTCTGCGGGTACTGACTGCGGCGAAGCAGGGGGCCCTGCAAGGGAAGGGGGGCGGTTCCGCCCAAGCCGGGGCTCCCGGCCCCCAAAGCCCCTGGTATGCCTGCGCCGGCGCCCGGCGGGGCGCCGCCATAGCCGCAACGGACCGGCAGGACAGTGATTGCGGCGCCGTCCTGACCGCCGCCTACAAGGTGGCCCGCGAGGTTGACCGGCTTATGGGTTTCCTGCGCTTTAGCCCCGATGCCCAGGGGCGCTACATTGCCCGCTGTGCCCCGGATCATTTTGTCCTGCCGATCCTGGCCTTCCACTTTTCGAAACGCTTCGGGGATATCCCCTGGGCCGTCATTGACGAAAGGCGGGGCCTTGCCCTGGTCCGGGAGGGGGGAGAGCCCCGGATCGTCGCGGGCCGGGGTTTCCGGGAGCCCGATCCGGAGTATTTCCGGACTCCCGAACGCCGGGATACGGGGCTCCGGGATGCCCGGCCGGAGGTCCGCGATCCCTTTGAAAGCCTCTGGCGCTGCTATCACGGGGTTATCAGCATCGAGGGCCGAAAAAACCTTTCGTTGCAGCGGCAGTTTATCCCCCGGCGCTACCGGGATTACCTGACCGAATTCGAGGCCGATTAAGGACATTCTTGCGCAGCTCCTAAGGCTCCCCCGGCAGGGCAGCAGCCTGTTGCTATTGCTCCGGGGCGCCGTCTCGGATAAGCTTTTTTTACCGTTTTTTCAGAGTATTTTCAGATTTTGGTATTACCCTGGGCTTACTATGAGGTTTTAGTACAAAGGAGTTCTATGAGCGCCCCATTTGGTTTGATCTGCGCCCTGACTATGCTCTGCGCCGCCGTACCGCTGGGCGCCGCGCCGGAGGATTCGGACGGTGAACTGGTTCTTACCCTTGACGATGCGGTGGCCAGGGCCCTGGAACACAGCGTCAACCTCCAAAAAGGCCGTATCACCCTGGAAACCAGGGAGTATGCATCCAAGCGCCTGTGGGCGGAAGTTTTCCCCACTATCAGCGCCACGGCGGGCATAGGCTACCAGAATATCCCCCTTTTTACCGCCTCCGGAGACCGGCGGATGGGGGGGGAGTATTTCAACTACAGTACCTCTATCGGCGTCAGTCTTAGCCTTAGCGCGGGGATCCCCCAGCGGATGAAGCTCCTGAGCCTTGCCTACCAGCAGGAACTCTTGAGCTACGAGGATACCCGGCGGCTCTTAGAGATCGCCACGGCCCAGGAGTTCTATGCCCTTATTGCGGTAAAGGAAAATCTCGCCCAGCATGAGGAAACCTTAGGTCTTGCGGAACGGCAGTTGGAGAAGCACCGTATCGGTCGGGCCAACGGCCTCGTCAGCGAGGCCGTCCTGCTCCAGAGCCGCCTTACGGTGGAGACCGCCAAATACGACTTGAGCGCGGCCCGGTCCGCCTACTCCACCCGCCTGGGGGTCTTCCTGAACTCCCTGGGGCTGGCCCTTGAAACTCCGGTCAAACTGGAGGGGGAATTCCATATCCGGCGGGTAGCGGTAGACGCGGAACAGCTTATCCGGGACTACCTTCCCCGGCGGCCCGACATAGAACAGCAGCGCCAGGCCATTGCGAAGGCGGAGTTGACCGAACGGCAAAATATCCTTGACAGGCGCGCCCCATCCCTCAGTTTGTCCCTTGGCTGGCAGGGCGGTTCGGGAAGCGGCGGCTTTACCCAGCCTTATGCCGACAGCATCAGGGGGAGCGCCACGGTGAGTATCCCTATCAATCCCTGGATTCCCGGAACCAGGGATGCCCAGAACCTGCGGAGCGACAAATCCGAAATTGAAAGGGCCCTGCTGGACCTGAAAAATACCGAGGATACCGCCGCAGCCCAGATTCGTTCCCTGGCGGCAAGTTTGGAGAGTTCCTGGGAAAGTCTGGAAATTGCCCGGCTGCGGGAAGAGATCGCCGGGCGTTCCTACGAATACAGCGAACAGGCTTTTTTGAACGGTTCCATGGAAGCCCTGGCCCTGGAGAACAGCCGCAACAATCTGGCTTCCGCCCGGTACCAGCTTTTGACCAGCGAGTTGAACTACCAGAACCTGGTCCTGGACCTTGCCAGGGCCGTTAACGCGGACTGGCGGCAGTTCTCCGGGGGCAGCCTATGAAAAAAGCCGCTTCCCGCGTGGTTACCGTGGTAATTGTGCTGGTGATCCTGGCCCTGGCCCTGCTCATCGGGCTTAATGTTTATTCGATGCTGTACCCCGCGGAAGCCGCGTCCCAGGGCGGCGCCCAGCGAGCCCAGCCGGTTCAGGGGAATACCGGGGGCCGCCCTCCGGGGGGGGCTGTCGCGGCCCCCCCAGGCGCCCCGGGGAATGCGGGGACCCGGACCGTCTCCACCGTCAGAGTCACCGAGGTGGTGACGGGAACCATTGAAAACAGCGTGGTTATCAACGGGGATGTGCTGGCCGCCAGCCAGGTATCCATCTATCCCAACGTGGGGGGAAAGCTTACCCAGCTTCGTTACCGGGTGGGGGATTGGGTGGAACGGGGCCAGGTGGTCGCCGCGGTGGATCCCTCCCGGCCGGGGGAGGAGTATTCCGAGAGTCCCGTGCTTTCCACCATCAGCGGTACGGTCCTCTCCGCCCCCCTCAACCAGGGGGAAACGGTGAGCGCCGCCACCGTGGTGTACGTCATCGGGGACCTTGCCAACCTGGTGGTGGAGACCTTTGTGCCGGAGCGTTTTTCCAATGCCGCCCGGCGGGGCCTTGGGGCCCTGGTGTCATTGGAAGCCCTGCCCGGGGAAATCTTTCCCGCCACGGTGAGCGAGCTAAGCCCGGTCCTGGATCCCGCCAGCCGCACCCTGCGGATAAGGCTCCGTTTCAACAGCCGGGACAGCCGGGTCCGGGCGGGGATGTTCGCCACCGTAAGCCTGGTGACCAATACCCGCCGGGACGTGCCGGTGATCCCCAGGGAGGCGGTGATCAACACCTACGGCTCCTGGATTGTCTTTGTGGTTGACGACCGTAATATCGCCCGGCGGCGGGTTATCACCCTGGGTTTAGAGAATGAAACCTTGATAGAAGTGCTGGATGGTTTAGAATTGGGGGACCGGGTCGTATCGGCGGGGCAGAACTTCCTTTCCGACGGGGATCCGGTTAGAATTGTGGATTAGGAAGCCCTGGGATTTTTTGCCCGGGCCGGGACTAAGGGGGTCGCTTTGAATATCGCTGGATACTCGGTAAAACGTCCGGTCACTATCGTGGTGCTTTACGCCCTGGCCCTGGGTATCGCCGCCACCCTGGTTCCCAACCTGGCGGTAGACCTCTACCCCTCCACCGTCCGGCCGGTGCTTTCGGTCTATACCCACTTTCCCGGCGCGGGGCCCGCGGATGTGGAAAAAAACGTCACCGAGCGGCTGGAACGTTCCCTCGCCGCCTCCCGGGGCCTTACCAACATCACCAGTAATTCCCAGTTTGAATCCAGCTTCATCAACCTGGAATTCGCCTACGGCACCGACATGGACAAGGCGGTGACCGATGTCCAAACCCTGCTGAACCGGCTGGTCAACTCCCTGCCCGACGGGGTGGAGACCCCCACGGCGCGGCGTTTCGACATGAGCGCCATGCCCATCATGCGGCTCGTGGTCCGGGGCAACTATCCCCCGGATCAGCTCCGGCTCTTTGCGGAGGACGAGATTCAGGCCGGCATCGAGCGGATCGACGGGGTAGCCTCCGCGGAAGTGACCGGGGGTACCACCCAGATCGTCAGGGTGGCCGTCTCCCTCAACCGCCTGGCGGCCTTTAACCTGACCCTGGCCGACGTGTCCACCGCGCTGCGGGGGCAGAGCATCCTCTCCTCCGGGGGGAATCTGCGCCGGGGGGAGCGGGAATACCAGATCATGACCCAGGAGGAACTGGCGGACCCGAATCAGATCAAGCGCCTGGTGGTAAAGACCGTTAATCTGGCCGATGCCCGCCAGGCAAACCGCTCCCAGGTGGTGCGGCTTGAGGATATCGCCGATGTAAGCCTGGGTTACAACGATAACGCCGCCAGGGTTTACGTGAACGGCCAGAGCGGGGTCTACATCCAGGTAACCAGCGAAAGCGACAGTAACCAGGTAAAGGTATCGGACCGGGTGCAGGCCGCGCTGGCGGATATCAACGCCGACCTCCCCAGGGGCATCACCCTGGAAGTGCTTTCCGACAACACCGCCATGATCCGGGCAACCTTGAACCAGGTTTACTCCAATGCCCTGCAGGGGGCCGTCCTTGCCATGCTGATCCTCCTTCTCTTTCTGCGGAACATTAAGGGGACGGTCATCATCGGCTTGGCGATCCCCATCTCCATCCTCCTTACCATCATGTTTATGTCGATCTTCGGCTTTACCCTCAATCTGCTCACCATGACCGGCCTTATCATGGGCCTGGGGATGACCATGGACGGCTCCATCGTGATCCTTGAGAACGTCCACTCTTACCGGGAGCGGGGCGCCAAACCGGATATTGCCGCCATCCTGGGGTCCAGGGAGATGCTCCGGGCCATCTTCGCCAGTTCCACCACCACCATCTGCGTGTTCATCCCCCTCATCATCTACAAAAACGATCTTAGGGAGATGGGTCAGCTTTTTAGCGATCTCATTTTTACCGTGGTCATCTCCCTGGTCTGTTCCCTGGCGGTGGCCGTTACCCTGGTGCCCAGCCTCTGCGGTTCCATCCTTAAGCTGAATACCCGTAAGCAGAAGCCCCTGCGGAACCCCCTGCTGCGTTTCATCGACAACGGGATGGAGAATTTTTTCCGGGCTATGGAAAACCGCTACCGGGGTGCCCTGGATTACTGCCTTTCCCACCGTTTCCTCATTGTCAGCCTGGTTATCCTGCTGTTGGTCTTCTCCCTGCTCCAATTCGGCGGGGTGGGGATGAACATGTATATCCGTACCCGTACCGATGATAACGTGAACATCAACGTGTCCATGCCTCAGGGGACGGCCATCGATGTGACCGAGAAGGTGGTCTTTCAGCTTGAGGAACTCATCAAGCGGGAAGTGGAGGGCTACAACAACCTCATTCTTACCGCCCGGCGCAGCGGAAACAACCAGGGGTCCATCCAGATTGTTCTTCCCGAACCGGCCCTGCAGATCGATACCCCCGATTCGATCATCCGCAAGCTTACCCCCCTGGTGAACGGGATTCCCGGCGCCAGGGTAAGCTTCCGCGCCGGGCGCAGCATGGGGAACACCTCCGCCGTGGAAATGGCGGTAAGTTCACGGGATTACAACGCGGTAATGGATACCGCGGAGGAGATTCAGCACATCATGGAGCGCCATCTCCCGGAGATCGAAAACCCCACGGTGAACATTGATGAGGGGGCGCCCCAGCTTACGGTGGAGATAGACCGGGACCGGGCCGCAGCCCTGGGAGTTTCCCTTGCCTCCATAGCCAGTGAGGTCAGAACCGCCATGAACGGCTCCACCGTTACCACCATGAGCCAGGGGGACCGGCTGGTGAACGTGGACGTGATGCTCCGGGATACGGATCGCCAGGGCCTGCCTAACCTGGACGCCGTGTTTGTGCTAAGCCGCAGCGGGGCCCGGATTAGTCTTTCCAACGTGGCCCGGATCGTGGAAAACCGGGCCCCCTCGTCCATCCGGCGGGAGAAGCAGGAACGGGTGGTCCGGATCACCGGGGATCTCCCCACGGGGATCGCCGCCACCGACATGCAGCGCCGGCTGGAAGAGACGGTAAAGGATAATCTCGTATCACGGGAAGATGTCTCCGTCCGCTACCTGGGGGAGGCCCAGGAGGTAAACAGCTACCTGTGGCGCTTCCTCTTCATCATCGCCGCCGCGGTGTTCCTGGTCTTTGGCATCATGGCAAGCCAGTTTGAGTCCTTTGTGGACCCCCTGATCATCTTCTTCTCCATACCCCTGCTCTTTATCGGGGTCATCTGGATCTACAAGTTCACCGGCCAGGCCCTGTCCATGTTCTCCGTAGTCGGCATCGTGGCCCTGGTGGGGGTGGTGGTGAACAACGGCATCGTCCTGGTGGACTATACCAACACCCTGCGGGCCCGGGGCATGAAGGTCCGCGAAGCCTGCCTGGAGGCGGGCCGCAACCGTCTGCGCCCCATCCTTATGACCAGCCTGACCACCATCCTGGGGATGTTCCCCATCGCCTTCTTCCCCGGCGTTGGGGCGGACACCATCCAGCCCATCGGCAAGACCTTTGTGGGGGGCCTGGCGGTCAGCTCTATCATGACCCTGTTTGTTACCCCGGTCATGTACTCCCTCCTGAACAGCCGCCATGATAAAAAGCTGAAAAAGGCGGAGGAGGCGCGGCGCTTCGAGCGGGCCGCAGGGGGCGGGGAAATGCTCCAGCTTGCCGCCGGGGGGAAGTAAGGCCTTTCAAGGCATGAACAGGATACCCGTTGCCATCGTCGGTCTTGGGCGCATCGCCAGCCTCCTGGAGGACGACAGCCGCCGGGAAAAGCCTTGTACCCATGCGGGGGCTGTCACGGCCAATAAAGACTGCGTCCTTGCGGCGGGTTGCGATACGGATGAGGAACGCCGCCGCCTTTTTGCCGTGCGCTGGCAGGCGCCCGTCTATGCCGACGCCCTGCGGATGCTGCGGGAGCATAAGCCGGAGATCCTGATTATCGCCACCCACCCGGACAGCCATGAGCGGTACTGCCGCCTGGCCTACACCCAGGGGACGCCGGTGCTCATCTGCGAGAAACCGCTGTCCAATACCCTGGCGGGGGCGCGAAAAATCGCCGCCCTGACCCAAGGGCGGGGCGGTTCCGGGCCTTCCGGGAGAGCCCTGCCAAGCCCCCTCCGAATCCTGGTCAACCATGAGCGGCGCTATGCGGCCGATTATATGCGGGCCGCGGAGATTCTCCGGACCCGGCGGCTCGGGCCTCTTCTTTCCGTCCGGGCCGTGCTGTATATGGGCCGGGCGCGGCCCCTCATCGACGTACTCTGGCACGACGGCACCCATCTGGCGGACGCCATTATGTTTCTTGCCGGCGCCGTGCTGCGCCATAAGGGCCGCTGGGGCAGCCCCCTCGGGTCCAAAGAGGGGACCGCCTATCTGGAAGGGCTCTTGTACCCGGCCGCCGGGCCTGAGGGGGAAAAACAAAGCTCCCCGGTTCCCTGCCTCATTGAAGCGGGGGCCTGGCGGGATCATCTGGTTTTCGAGATGGAATTTTCCTGCGGCCGGGGGCGGCTGCGGATTGGCAATGGGGTCTACGAAGTTTGGGAAAGCGCGGAATGTCCCTATGCCGAAGGTTTCCGCTCCCTGGCCCGCTCACCGGATCGTTTTAGGGGCAGTACCGGCTATTTTGCCAACATGCTTGCCGATGCCGCCGCCTGCGTCCGGGACAGCGGGCGGCAGCCCCGGTCCGCCGCGGCCGACGGACTTAGGGTCATTGAGTACCTTAACGCGGTAAAGATCGGAAAACCTGAAAATCCCGCACCTTCGCCGGCGGGAAACGCGACCTCCCGCGTAAATTGACCGCCGGGGGCTTCTGGCATATAGTGGAGGGACGGCGGGTAGGCCAGTGGTTAAGCCGCCAGTTTTGGGAACTGGCTGTCGGGGGTTCGAATCCCCCCCCGCCGATATAACGCGAAATATTCCCTACAGCAGATCGTCCTCGCTGCCGGGGGGAAACAGGTAGAGGTCCGGCAGCTTAACGGTGCGCACCAGGGAGAAGGAACTGGCGGCCTGGGCATCGCTTATCACGGGAACCTTGAAAAAGTGGTTAAGGGTTTCATATTCCCCGGATTCAACCTTGATATTGAATTCAAAGACCTGGTGGACGTTGCCCTCCTCCGCGGGAATGGGATTGGGCCAGAAGGTAAAGGTCCCCTCGGTGTTGGGAACCAGTACGCAGGGATTCTGCCAGTTGTTGTCCTTCATTTCCACCAGGGCGCCGTTGCGGAAAAGCTGCACCAGCACACCGGAAATAGGGGCAAAGTTGGAGCCGTTGAAGATACGCCCCACGATGGTAGGGATGTTGAATACCGGGGTATGCGCGCTGTCCGTTTCAGCCTGTTTGTTCCCATGGACCGTGGTGGGCCTTTGGTTGTGATTGACCCGGCGGAGCCCCTCGTAGACCAGGGCCGTTATATCGGCATCCTGCTGCTGTTTTCCAATGGTCTCCTGCCCGGCCCTGGCGGCCCCCCGGTTGGAAACAATGTAGTAGGGAGTTGTCCGGTTAAGAACGTAGCAGGCGGTATCCAGGCGGCATTGATTGCAGGTGCAAAGGTTTTCGGGATTCTTGCCCTTTTCGATATTGGCGAAGACTTCGGCGATTCGGGCTATGACTAAATCCTCCGCCGTATTGTGCACTTCCATGATTAGGCAACCTCCCTACGGTCAGTCCAAAAAAAACAAACAGCTACTACTACTCTAACCATTTTCCGCCTAAGTGCAATATGCCGTCAAGCTCTTTGCCGGATTCCAGGGCCTCCCCGTGCCGGGGATGGGTGAAAATTCTGATTACATACAGGGATTTAACAAAAGATTGGGCGGTTTCCGCGGTAAAAGCGCTGGAACTCCGGGTAAAGTAGCGGTCTTCGTTCCTAACGTAAAGGCCGGTTTCCAGGGAAAAGGGTTCCGGCATGTCGATAATCAGCTCTTCCCCGGGAATTTTACCGCCCAGCTTGCCGGAAAGTTCCGCGGCCAGGGCGTTTTCCCGCCGGGAACGGCTGCCAATGTCCAGCAGCGCCCGGTGGCGCCGGGGATCAAAGGGGATTTCCGCGGCCATGCGGTAAAAGGCCCCCTCCCGTACCCCGGCCGCCAGGGAAAAAAGGTCCCCGCCCCGGGTCTCCATCAGGTTAAAGAGGCCCTGATCATCCAGGTTGTAGAGTTCCTCCGCCCCAAGCTGCCCGGTTTCCAGGCCCCGGATCAGGGCCTTCTTGATCATCGCCGTGGCGGAACGGACGGCGTGGTGCCAGTACACGGTGCGGTACATGAGATACTTGGAAAAAAGAATGGATTCCACGCTGGGAATGCCCCGGCTGTCAATATCGACGCCCCGCTCCCGGTGGGGGTAGAGCCGGGAAAGGATAAAGTCCACGTCCTGGGCGCCGTAGGGCACCCCGCAAAACCGGGCGTCCCGGTTCAGATAGTCCAGCTTGTCCGGGTCCAGCACGCCGGACAGGAGCTTCCGGTAGAACCGCAGTTCCCCGCTGCCTTCTCCTCCGGGTAAAGCCTTATCCACAATGGCGGCCGTAAGCTCCGGGTCCGCCCCCGCAGCCCCCGCCATGCTCCTTACCGGCTCGGACAGGATGAGCCTCCCCGTCAAAGCCTCGTGGGATTCCAGGGGAAGTTCCTTAAGGGAGTGGGTATAGGGAAAGTGCCCCAGATCGTGGAGCAGGCAGGCGCAGAGGAAGGACCGCACCCCTTCGGCGCTCAGCCATTCGGCGGCCCCCTTCTCCGCCAGGTTTTGCAGGAGCCGGCGGCCCAAATAGTAGACCCCGATAGAGTGGACGGCCCTGGTATGGGTGGCGCCGGGGTACACATTGTAGACCGGCCCCAGTTGGAAGATCCGGTAAAGCCGCATGAAGGGGGCGCTGCGGGTTATGGCCGCCAGGGCCGGGGTAAGGTAGATATGCCCCCACAGGGGGTCCCGAATGGGATAGGTAAAGCCCTCTGTCAGGCTGGAGCGCGGGTCTTCGGTCAAATGTCACGTCCCAAGCGGTTGTTTAGCGTCAGCTCTTCAAAAATATAGGGGCTTTGCGGAGCCTTGTTCAATACGGAGGCTGCCCTCTGTCTATGGTCCTCCCTTGAATGACCCCCGCCGGCAACTTATGATAGGGGCATGAATGTTCAGCCCCGCTCCGCCGTGCCCCTGGTCCTGGCCTTCTGTCTGGCCCTGGCCCCCGCTGCCGGGGCCCAGGACCGGGACTCCATTCCCCAGGCCCTGCGGCAGCCCCAAAGGGGGGAGGCCCCCCGGTATCCCCGGGACACGGTTATCGGCAGCCTGGAGCGGGGGGATGTGCCGGAGGCGGCCCGGCGGCTGGCCTTTCAGGTGATGGCCGCCCTGACCGCGGGAAACCGGGACGCCCCGGCCCTGTCCCCCCTTGGCCCGCAGGCCCGGTCCGAACTTTTTTCCGCCCTGGAGGAGGCCGCTCCCCGGACGTACCGCGTAGGGGAGGGGAGGGAGGAGGCCGACGGCTCATGCTCCTTCCTGGTTCGCTTTCTGGGCCGGGAGCTGGGGATCGCCGGGGAGTTGTACCTGCGTCCCGAGGAAGTCCAGGGGGAAAACGCCGGGGCGGGAACCTGGCGTCTGGACGATCTGCTCCTGGAGGAAGCCCACAGCCTGGGGGAGATCGCCGACGAACCCCTCTTTGACCTCCCCCCCTACGAGCGGCTGTACTAAGAGGCTGCTAGCGGCCTGCTAACCCAGAATCTCCCAAATCGAAAACCAGTGGAGCAGCGCCCCGGCCAGGACAAAGATATGCCAGATCACGTGGGACAGGCGCCGCCGGTGTCGGCTGTACCACACCGTACCCAGGGTGTAGGCCAGGCCCCCTGCGGCCAGGAACACCAGGGCCCTGCCGGAGGCGTTGCGGATCAGCCGGGGAAGCCCCGCCGCGATGGACCAGCCCATAAGGATATAGATGGCCAGTTCAATCTTCTTGATAAATTTGCAGCCCGCCGCGTAGAGGCTTATCCCCGCCGCGGCCAAGCCCCACTCCAGGCCGATGTACACCCAGCCCATGGCGCCCCTCAGGCAGATAAGGCTGAGGGGGGTGTAGGTTCCCGCGATGAGCAGGTAGATGGCCCCGTGATCCAGGATGCGGAACACCCGCTTGGCCCCGTCGTGCCGCAGGGCGTGGTACAGGGTGGAGGCCAGGAACATGACGATTATGGAGGCGGCGTAGATCGCGCAGGCGCTGACCCTTAGGGCCGGATTCCCGGCCCAGGTAAGAGCGCCGCCCAGGGCCCCGCCGGCCCGCAGGACCAGCAGAACCAGGCCCGCTGCGGCCAGGCCCGCCCCGATACCGTGGATCAGCGCATTGGCGATCTCCTCCCCGGGGGTCTGGAAGGGGAGGGGGGCGGGGACCTTTTTGCTTTTTTTAGCATTTTGCATATATCATAAGACAAATCTATTCCCCGGCGGTTGCGGAAAATGCCTTCAAAGCTCCCCGCCCCTATCATAGAATTTCGTTTTATATTAAATTTAGCGGTAATGCGCCGGATCAAGGACGCTGTCTAAGGGCGGGAAGGATGAAAAAACTAAAAGCGTTAATCGCCAGGTATGTTTTTACCGAGGCTCTTTCCCTTGACGAGCGGATGCTGAACATGATCTGCCTGGTGGGGATGGTCGCGTCCCTGACGGCCACCATCGCCCGGATCTTCATGGGCTCCAGCCCTGTCCTGATCCTGGTGATGGCGGGCATTGTTTTTTCCGTCGGTTTTTTGATGTTTGTCTGCAACCGGTTCCATTGGTATGTCCAGGGTACCTGGATTACCCTTTTCATGCTCTGCGACATCCTGTTTCCCATGGCCTTCTTTTTTCTGGGCGGCATGGCCAGCGGCATGTCGGCTTTTTTTGTCCTGTCCATGGTGATCATCTTCCTGCTCCTGGACGGGAAAGCGTTTTATATCTTTCTTAGCACCCATATCGCGCTGGTTGTGGGCTGCTATATTGCCGAGTTCCGGTTTCCCCGTCTTGTAAGTTCCGTAAGCCGGCATTACGAGGCCATGGATAATATTCTGGCCTTTATTATTTCGGGTTTTTTCATCGGCGTAGTAATTCTGTTTCAGGAACGAATCTATCTTATGGAAAAGCAGAAGGTGGACGCCGCGGGGAAGCGCCTTGCCCGGCAGGATAAGCTCCTGCGGGTGGTGAACGATGCGGCAACCATATTGCTTTCATCGGACGCCAAAGAGTTTGACGGTTCCCTGAGCCGCAGTATGGAATTGCTGGCCCAGGATATCGAGGTTGACCGGATAAACCTTTGGAAAAACAATATCATAGACGGGGATCTGTATTATTGCCGGGTTTATTCCTGGGCCAGGGACAGGGGCCTTAACTGGGAATCGGCGGACACGGTTTTCCTCTATAGGACCACGATTCCCCGCTGGAAAACCGTCCTTTCCGGCGGAGACTGCATAAACGGCCCCCTAAGCGCCCTTCCCCCGGAGGAACAGGCCACGTTTCGGGATTATCACATCTTTTCCATCCTGGTTATCCCCGTTTTTCTCCGGGGAGAATTTTGGGGCTTCGTCAGCTTTGACGACTGCCGCCGGGAACGGATCTTCCCCGCCGACGAGGAGGGAATCCTCCGTTCCGGCAGTCTCCACCTGGTTAACGCCCTGGTCCGCAATGAGGTCATGCAGACCCTGGTGACGGCCCGGGAAGAAGCCCTGTCCGGGGCCCGGGCCAAAAGTGAATTCCTGGCCAACATGAGCCACGAGATCCGCACCCCCATGAACGCCATTATCGGCATGACCAATATCGCTAAATCCTCCGTGGATCCGGCCCGGAAAAACGAATGTCTTACCAAGATAGGGGACGCCTCCGTCCATCTGCTGCGGGTTATCAACGATGTGCTTGACATGTCCAAGATCGAGGCTAATAAGCTTGAGCTTTCGCCGGTCAGCTTTAATTTTGAAAAGATGCTCCAGCGGGTAGTAAATGTAATAAGCTTCAGGGTTTCGGAAAAAAAGCAGAACTTTTCCGTGTATATCGATTCGAATATTCCCCCCTTCATCATCGGTGACGATCAGCGGCTTGCCCAGGTTATCACCAATCTTCTGAGCAATGCGGTAAAATTCACCCCGGAAGAGGGGGTCATCCGCCTGGATGCCCGGCTGGCGGAAAAAACGGGGGATGTCTGCGTCATCAGGATCGAGGTTACCGATTCGGGGATAGGGATCAGGGCGGATCAGCAGGAGCGGCTCTTCAATTCCTTTGAACAGGCCGACAGCCACACTTCCCGCCGTTTTGGGGGTACCGGCCTGGGCCTGGCCATTTCCAAACAGATTGTGGAAATGATGGAAGGGACCATCGGAGTAAAATCCGAGCTTGGCAGGGGCTCCAGTTTTTTCTTTACCGTCAAGGTTAACGTGGACGGCGGGGAACAGGAATGTCTGGTAAATCCGGGGGTAAACTGGGGCAATGTGCGGGTTCTCTGCATAGACGATGATTTTTACATCCGGGATTACTTTAAAGAAATATCGTTACAGATCGGCTTTGCCTGCGACACCGCCATAGGCGGCGAAGAGGGGCTGGAAAAAATAGAGCAGAACGGCCCCTACGATATTTATTTTATCGACTGGAAAATGACGGGGATGAACGGCATCGAGACCACCCGCAGGATACGGCAGTTGGTTAAGGATAAATCGGGGAATGCTCCCCGCTCGGTGGTAACCATGATCTCCGCGGGGGAAATGGACAACATCAAGCAGGACGCCCGCAGCGCGGGGGTGGATAAGTTTTTGTCCAAGCCCCTGTTTCCCTCCGCCATCGCGGACTGCATCAGCCAGTGCCTGGGGGTGGTGAATGTGGTATCCGCGGTCGAACCGGAATCCGCGGCCATGGAAACCTTTAAGGGCAAGCGGGTCCTCCTGGCCGAAGATGTGGAGGTCAACCGGGAGATCGTCCTGGCCCTACTGGAACCCACGGAGGTAAGCATCGACTGTGCGGAAAACGGGGCCCAGGCGGCGGCCATGTTCAGCCCCGGCGTCTACGATATTGTTTTTATGGACATCCAGATGCCCGAAATGGACGGCTACGAGGCCACCCGCCGCATCCGCGCCAAGGAGGCGGAGTGGCGTTCTTCGAAAACCCCGGCGGCCGGTTCCTACCGGGCAGTCCCTATCATTGCCATGACCGCCAACGTGTTCCGGGAGGACGTGGAAAGATGCCTGGAGGCGGGAATGAACGACCATGTGGGGAAACCCCTGGACTTTGAGGAAGTCCTCTCCAAGCTGCGGAACTACCTAGGCCCTTCCGTATCTATTACTTCTTAGTTCTTACCTATTATTTTATTTACGTTCTCTTCCCAGTTCATTTCCCAATCCCCGCCCAGGGTTTCCGCCAGAACCGGCAGGGTTTCCCCCAGGGCCGCCCTGAGGGTCCAGGGAGGGTTAAAGAGGACCAGGCCGCAGCCGTACAGATGGGCCTTTTGGTCCTCGGGGTCCCGGACCTCCGGCAGGCCGAAGCGCAGTTCCGCCCGGCAGCGTCTTTCCCCGTACAGGCCCATCAGGTCTCCCCCGTAGTCCAGCCCCTTGGGACCTGTCAGCAGGGGGTACCAGATGAGGTAGAGGCCCCCGGCAAAACGGCGCAGGCTGTCTTCCAGGGCCCCGATAAGCCGGGGGTAATCCTCTTTCAGTTCGTAGGAGGGATCGATAAAGATAAGGCCCCGGCGGGGCGTAGGGGGCAGCAGGGATTTCAGTCCCTCCAGACCGTCCTCCTTCCGTACCTGGAAGCGGCGATCCCCCGCCAGACGGTCCCGCAGGGCGGCAAAATCCGCGGGGTGCAGTTCGAAGCAGCAGCCCCGGTCATCCGGCCGCAGCAGGGCGGCGGCGATAAGGGGGGAGCCCGTATAGCCCTCCGGCTTTTCCCCAAGGACCTCCAGATACCGGGCGATCATGGGGCCGCCGCCTTTAACCTTCCCAATGCCCCTGGGCCATTCCCGGTTTTGAATCCCCCCGTCCAGCCGGTAAAAACCCGCCCCCGCATGGGTATCGGCATAGAGAAAGGGCTTTGTTTTTTGGGCCAGGTAATCCAGACAAAAGATCAGGACCGTATGCTTGAGCACATCGGCCTGGTTCCCCGCATGAAAGCTATGACGATAACTGAGCATAGGGTCATCCTGACCGAAAAACCGCCCCGGTAAAAGGGCCGGTATCGAATTTGTTTGACAGTTCAGTGATCCTATTATATCATTTCCGGTTATGACAGAGACCGGCTGCGGCTGGTCGTAAATTTTGATGCAGGAGGATAGAGATGACACGAGCAAGAACGATTGTGTTGGTACTGCTGGTCTTCGCCTTAGGAGCGGGATTGGTTTTTGCCGGAGGCCAGGGCGGATCATCCGGCGGCGGGGAGGGGG
>JAISQJ010000129.1 GCA_031274285.1 Treponema sp.
CGGGGGGGCAAATTTAACCCGGGGGGCGTGCCCCGGGGTTGGGGGGGGGGGCCCCCGGCGGGGGGGGGGGTTCGCCCCACCGCGGGGGTGGCCCGGCTTGGCCGCGCAGGGGGGCCGGAGAGCGGCCGCTTTGGCTGCGGGAAGGCGAAAGCCCCCGGCTTTCGCCCATTGGCCGTGGTAGCAGGCCCCCCTATACCCGTACTGGGGTTAGAATTTATGATGAGGCAACGCGACCCCTTGCCAAGGGCTGCCGGAGGGTCTATACTGGCTTTTCTGTCATTGCCGGGAAGTTCTGCCGGGTGTTTGGCCCGGACCGCTTGAGTTGATCCCTGCCCGCGTCTGCGAACGGCGTGCGGCTTGTAAGATAGAGGAGATGTTCCCATGAAACGGACGTATCAGCCCAGCAGGGTAAAAAGGAACCGTAAATTTGGCTTTCGGGCGCGGATGAAGACCCGTGGGGGGCGGCTGGTTTTGAAGCGGCGCCGGGCAAAGGGGCGCTATAAGCTTACGGTTTCCGACGAGAAGAAGCCTTATTAAGGACGGGGAAGGCTCCGGCGCCCCGTTGATCCCGGAGAATCGTCCCGAACAGGGGGGGGATTTCCGGTTTAGGAGCTTTGAGCGGCTTAAACAGGGCGAAAGGATTCGGAAGGCCCTGAAGTCGGGCCGTGTTTATGCCTGTCCCGGGGCCAAGTTGTTTGTTGTGAAGAACGGTCTTCCCCATAACCGTATTGGTTTTACCCTGACCCGGAAGTTCGGGAATGCGCCGCAGCGGAACCGGGCAAAGCGGCTGGGCCGGGAGGCTTACCGCCTGCTGCGGCCCCGGTTGGCGGTGGGTTTTGACCTGGTCTTACTGAACTATCCGGCGCCCCGCGAAGGGGAGGGCCTTGGGTGTAACCCTTTGCGGTCCGGGTTGTCCTTTCGTTTGGAGCAGCTTAAGCGGCTTTTTGTCAGGGCCGGTCTTCTCCAAATCGGAAGTTAAACGATGGTATTCATGCGGAAAATAGCGCTGCTTTTGATCCGGTTTTATCAATATGCCATTTCTCCCCACTTCCCTTCCTGCTGCCGTTATGTCCCCACCTGTTCGGCCTATGCCTATGACGCGGTGGAGCGGTACGGTCTCTGCCGGGGTGGTGTTATGGCCCTAAAGCGGGTTCTGCGCTGTCATCCCTTTCATCCGGGCGGCTATGACCCGGTAACTTAGGCGGATCGTAAAAAGGAATTTGCATGGAAAAGCGAACTATTTTGGCGGTGGTCCTTTCGGTGGTGGTGATGTTGGGCTTTTACTTTATCATGGCCCTGATCTATCCCCCTGTTCCGCCGCCGCCCCTGCCGGAGGCCCCGTCCTCCGGGCCGGCCGTGGCGGAGGCTCCGGTTCAGCCGGCCACGGACGCCGGTACAGCGGCCGAATTGGGGGCCTCGGCAACTCCGGCAACCCCGGCGGGGGTACAAGCCCCGGTCCAGGACGGGGCCCTGCGGGAGCAGCAGGTCGAAATCGACACCGAACTGCTTACCGCAGTGTTTTCCAACGCCGGGGGGAACCTGGTTTCCTGGAAGCTCAAGAAGCACCGTAATAATGGGGAGCCCCTGGAAATGGTGGTTTCCGGCGGCCGGGAAGCCCAGGCCTTTGCCGTGGCCTTTGGCAATATGGACGCCCGGCCGGTGGAAGCCTTCTTCCGGGTGGATCGCCTGCCGGGGGACCCCTACTCGGTCACGTTTCAGCAGGATTTTACCCTTGCCAACGGGGAGCAGTTCCGGCTGAGCAAGCGCTACACCCTGCGGCCCAACGAATATATGTTTGAACTGGCGGTGACCCTGGACGGGGAACGTTCGGCCCAGGGTTTCAGCTTTCCCGGGAATCCCGGCGGCACGGCCGCGGCCTATACCCTGGCCTTTGGCCCCCAGATTGGTCCGGGTTTCCAAAAGCTGGATCAGCGTTACGAATACCGGAACTACTTTACCTATACCAACGGAAAGCGCAAACAGGAGAAGCTGAGCGAGGCCAACCCCGCGATTCTTAACAATAGCCGGGCTTCCTGGTCCGCCATTGCGGGCAAGTATTTTACCCTTATCGCCATTCCCCTTATTCCCCAATATGATCTGGCCTTTTCCGCCCGGCCGGAACCGGGGATTGCCTCCGCCTCCCGGCTCTTTATCACCCGGCCGGCGGCCTCGGTTTCCCGTATTGAGGACGTGTACCGCTTCTACCTGGGCCCCAAGACCCAGGAGGACCTGCAGCCCTACACCACGGGTCTTAACGGTTTTATGCTAAAGGACATGGAGTTGGTGGAGGTTGCCAATTCCAGGGGCTTCCTGGCGCCGCTGGAAAAGGTTTTGAAGCTATGCCTTACCTTCTTTAACCGGATTGTCCATAACTACGGGGTGGCGATCATCCTCTTAACCCTGCTGGTTAAGGTGATCCTCTTTCCCCTGACCAAGAAGGGTTCCGAGTCTACCCTGCGGATGCAGGCCCTGGCCCCCAAGATCAAGGAGATTCAGGATAAGTACAAGGAAAACCCTCAAAAGATGAATCAGGCCATGGCGGAGTTCTACAAAAAAGAGGGCTACAATCCCCTGTCCGGGTGCCTGCCCATGCTGCTCCAGCTTCCCATCTTTTTTGCCATGTACAACCTTTTTAACAACCATTTTGACCTGCGGGGGGCCATGTTTATCCCCGGCTGGATACCGGACCTTTCGGTGCCGGAGGCGGTGTTCCACTTTGAGAATTTCCGCATCCCCATTTTGGGCTGGACCGATATCCGGCTCCTCCCCTTTATCTATGTGGGGTCCCAGCTGCTCTATGGCAAGGTTACCCAAACCCCGGATCAGCAGAGTAATGCCCAGATGAAGATGATGCTCTACGCCATGCCTATTGTGTTTTTCTTTATCCTCTACGATGTACCTTCCGGGCTCCTGGTGTACTGGATCATGTCGAATGTCCTTACCATGGGGCAGCAGTTGACGATCAACAAATTTCTGGCCAAAAAGCGGGCCGAAATGGCGGCGGCAGCGGCCGCGGAAGTTAAACCGGGGAAGCTTGCGGGCTCCCCCTCCAAGGGCCGGCCCGTTATAGCCCCCCGAAAAAAGAAGAAGTAGGGCCCGGCCGGGCCCGGATTCCAGGGTAATCTCAATCGCGAGGAGCGTAATGATATGGTGTACGAATTTGAAGGCCGCACCGAGAAGGAAGCCATTGACCGGGCGGCGGAGGAGCTGGGGCTTGAGAAGGACGGGTTTGACGTGGAAATCCTGGAAACCCAGCGGCAGGGCTTGTTCAAGAAGGGCTATGTAAAGATCCAGGTCCACACCGACCAGGCGCCTAAGACCGGATCGGCCCCTGTGGACGAGGGAGCGAAGCCCAGGGAGTACAGTCAGCCGGTTTACGGCGACCCGGAGCCCAAGAATGACTTTGAGGCCGCGGTCTGCGGCTTTGTGGAGGGGCTTATTGAGCGGATGGGCTACCCCGGCAAGGTGTCGGTCCTGTTCCGGGAGGACCGGAAGCTGGGGCTCAAGGTTGATTCGGAGTTTTCCTCCATCCTTATCGGGAAGAAGGGGAAGAATCTGGACGCCCTGCAGCTTTTGGTCAATATCTATGCGGGCCGGCAGGGCCGGGAGGATATGCGGATCATCCTGGACAGTGAGAATTACCGGATTCGCCGGGAGGAGACCCTGGTGCGGCTGGCCTACACCGTGGCGGACCGGGTGCGGGAGAGCCGGAATTCCGTGCTTCTGGAGCCGATGAACCCCTTTGACCGGCGTCTGATCCACACCACCTTGAACGACATTGCCGATGTGGAGACCAAGAGCGAGGGAGAGGGGCTCTACAAGCAGGTGCGGGTCTACTACCGGGGCACTATGCGCTAACCGGCGCGGGGGTATGAGGATGAACCGTCTTTTGAAAAAATTGTTGAACAAAAGCTTGCCTTGCCGCAGCCTGGCGCCGGGGTTCCTGGCCTTGGCGGGCTTCCTGGGATGCTTTCTGGCCCCTGCCGGGGCCTTAAGCCTGGAAGAACTGGCCGACCCCGACACGGCCCTGGAACTGCGGGAGGGGGAGATCCTGTCCCGGGTGCAGCTTAAGAACCCTGCCCCCGTCCTGGCCCCCCGGCACGGGGACGTGCGGGCGGTTCTGGAACGGCTCCAGGGCGAACTGGGCGGGGGCGTCATGGCGGAAAGTCTGGCCCGCTGGGAAAAACCGGCCTCCGCTTCCCGGGGTACCTGGAGCGAAGCCGAGCGCACGGCCCTCTACAACAAGGCCCTGGCCCTTTCCAGCCTGGAGGGAATCCAATACTACTCCGCAAGCCGGGGGGCCATGCGGACCTTCTACGAGGAATCCCATGTCATCGACGGCCCCAACACCAAGCGGGAGATACCGGACCCCAGCTTTTCCTCGCCTCCCCCCAGCTTTACCCTCTACACCCGGCAGAAGGACCTGACCTTTGGGAACAACCTCTACCAGTACCAGTACCTGGCGGGGCAGGATTCCCTTATTTTTATCCAGGAAAACCTTACTACCCTTACCGTCGGCATCATCCCCGCGGTGGGGAAGCATAAGCTCCGTTCCCTGGTGGCGGTTATCGACGCCGGGGACTGCCTCCTTATCTACGCCGCATCCCTGGCAAAGGCCTCCTCCTTCCCCGGCCTGGGGGAGCGGATTGGCAATTCCTTTACCAACCGGGCCCTGGCCATCCTTGACTGGTTCGACTCCCAGGCGAAGGGGGCCTTTGAGGAAAGCCGCCGGTTCCCTTAGCGGGAAGCTGCCCTGACGCGCTGTCCCGGTTATACAGCCCTACAGCTCTGGTATATAATCCGGTAAATCCCCCCGGTTGGGGATAGCGGTCGGCGTCATGACCGGTCTGTAGGAGGTTTTATGCAACAGCAATTTGAGATCCTGGGGCCCCGGATACGGCCGCCCCTGGGCCGGTGGATACCCCTGAGTATCCAGCATGTGTTTGCCATGTTTGGGGCCACCATCCTGGTACCCATCCTTACCGGCCTGGACCCGGCCGCGGCCCTGTTCACCGCGGGTACGGGTACCCTGATCTACATCCTGCTTACCGGCGCCAAGGTCCCCGCATTTTTGGGTTCTTCCTTCGCCTTTATTTCGCCCATCATCGCCATTGCCGGCGGCCCGGGAGGACCCAATATGTCCTACGCCCTGGGGGGCGCGGTGGCCGCGGGGCTTTTCTACTGCCTGGTGGCGGCCATCATCAAATTCGCCGGTTCCGCGTGGCTGGACCGGGCTCTGCCCCCGGTGGTCATCGGCTCGGTTATCGTGGTTATCGGCCTAAACCTGGCCCCCACCGCCATGGCCATGGCCATGAATGTGGGGGGCTCCGCAGGGGGCGAGTACAGCCTGGTGCTCCTGTCCATTGCCATGGTCACCCTGGCGGTAACGGTGGGGGCGAATATCTTCCTCAAGGGCTTTTTCTCCGTTATCCCCATCCTCATCGGCCTGGCCGCAGGCTACCTTTTTACCCTGATCATGGGCATCTTCTTCCCCGCGTACCACCTTATCAACTTCGACGTGGTCCGGGCCGCGCCCTGGTTTGGGCTCCCCAGGTTCCGGGTCCCCAGCTTTAACCTGGCGGCCTGTCTTACCTTTATCATCGTGTCCCTGGCGACCATCTGCGAACACCTGGGGGACACCCTGGTGACCAGCAAGGTGGTGGGCCAGGACTTCTACAAAAACCCCGGCCTCCACCGCACCCTTTCGGGGGACGGCCTGGCCACCGCGTGGGCGGCCTTTTGGGGCGGCCCGCCCAACACCACCTACGGCGAGAACATCGGCGTTATGGCCATAACCAGGGTATATTCCGTGTGGGTCATCGGCGGCGCGGCGGTCATCGCCCTGCTCCTCTCCTTCTTCCGCAAGTTCGGCGCCATCATTCAAACCATCCCCACCCCCGTGCTGGGGGGCATCTCCATGCTGCTGTTCGGAATCATCGCCTCCAGCGGCCTGCGGACTATCGTGGAAAGCGGGGTCGATTACAAGGACAAGCGGAACCTTACGATCTCCTCGGTCATTTTTGTCATCGGTATCGGCGGCGGCAAGCTGGCCTTCGCCATTACCCAAGACCTGCAATTCGAACTGGCCGGCGTAGCCCTGGCCACCGTGGTCGGGATCATCCTCAACCTGGTGTTCCCCGCCAAAAGGGCCGTGGTTCAGAGCGAAAAGGCAAAGTAGCGGATAGGGGAGCGATGCATGCGTTACTACAGCACCCGGCGCAAAACAGAGCCGGTGGATTTTACCGCCGCGGCCCTGGCCGGCCTTGCCCCGGACGGCGGGCTCTTTGTCCCCGGAGAGATACCCGCCTACCCGGCGGCGGTCCGTTCCTCCCTGGGGACCATGGATTTTTGTGACATCGCCTTTGAAACCATCAAGCCCTGGGTAAGCCCCGACATACCCGCCGGCGCGCTGCAGGACATGATCCGGTCCGCCTATCCCTTCGGCGCCCCCCTCGTCGCCGCGGGGGACCGGCAGGTGCTGGAGCTCTTTCACGGCCCCACTGCGGCCTTTAAGGACTTTGGCGCCCGCTTCATGGCCAGGGCCTTTTCCTACCTTCGCCGGGGGGAGGATAGGCCCCTGCATATCCTGGTTGCCACCTCCGGCGACACGGGGGGCGCGGTGGCGGACGGCTTCTTTGGGGTGGCCGGGATTCTGGTCACCGTACTCTACCCCAGGGGCCGGGTAAGCCCCCTGCAGGAGCGGCAGATTGCGGGGCTGGGGGGGAACGTCACCGCGCTGGCGGTGGAGGGGAGCTTTGACGACTGCCAGCGCCTGGTCAAGGCCGTGCTGGCCGACGGGGAGCTCAAGAAGCGCCTTGCCCTGTCCTCCGCCAATTCAATAAACGTATCCCGGCTTATTCCCCAGGCCGTGTACTACGCGGCGGCCTCGGGCAGGGCCCTGGCGGGCAAGACCGATCCCCCCGGCGAGGCCAGCCCCTGGGACCGGGAACGCGGCCCTTCCTCGGGGGACCATGCGGTCCGCCGGGGGGAGCGGATCACCCTGGTAGTGCCGTCGGGGAACTTTGGCAACCTAACCGCGGGGATCTACGCATGGAAGATGGGCGCCCCCATACGGCGTTTCGTGGCGGCCACCAACAGCAACAAGACGGTCCCCGATTATCTGGCCGACGGGGACTACCGGGTCCGGCCTTCCCAGGCCACCATCTCCAACGCCATGGACGTGGGGGCCCCCAGCAACTTTGAGCGGATGGCCTGCCACCTGTCCTGGGAGGAGATGCGGGAAGCCATCCTGGGCATGGCGGTCTCCGATGAAGAAACCAGGGAAACCATCCGCCATGTCCATGGCGGCGCGGGCTATTTTCTGGACCCCCATTCCGCCGTAGGCTGGACCGCGGCGGACAAGCTGCTGGACCAGGGGCTCTTCGATGCGGGCCCCCTGGGAATCCTCTCCACCGCGCACCCGGCGAAATTCGCCGAAACCGTGGAGCCCCTGACCGGGCCCGTCCCCGTGCCCCCTTCCCTCACAGCCGCCCTGGAACGGAAACCGGAAAGCCGCCGCATCAGTGCGGAAGTTTCCGCCCTGCTGGATATATTGGGTGAAAACTAGGGACCTCTTCGGCGCCGTACTGGACACTCTAAGCGGCGGCCGGGACGCCATGCTGGTCACCATTATCGCGGAAACCGGCTCCAGCCCCCGGAGCGCAGGCTCCCGGATGCTGGTGGCCAAGGGGGGCAGGGTCTGCGGCACCATAGGGGGCGGCCCGCTGGAATACCAGGCCGTGCTGCTGGCCGGGGAACTGCTGGAGGCGCGTGTATCGCGGATAAAAACCTACCGGCTCTACCAAAACGACGAGGAAGACCTGGGCATGGTCTGCGGCGGGGATGTGGAGGTCTACTTTCAGTTCATGGCGGGCCATGATGCAAAGACCATCGGCCTTATGCAGGAGATCCTCTCCTGCCTGGAAAACGATGAGGACGCGTGGCTCTTTACGGAACCGGGCGGCGATGGGCGCATGGCCCTTTACCGCGCCGGCGCTCCGCCGCTGGAGATGGCCGGGGGTCGGCGTATCTTTAGCGCGCCGGTTAATGTCGCCGGCAAGGTCTATATATTCGGCGGGGGGCATGTGGCCCAGGCCCTGGAACCCCTGTTGAGCGCTCTGGGTTTCCGCTGCGTCATCTTTGACAGCCGACCGGAATTTACGGCCCCCGCCCTGTTTCCCACCGCCTACGACCTTATCACCGGCGATTATCTTGCCATCTTTGAAAAAATAACGATCCGCCCCTGCGATTACGCGGTTATCGTTACCCACGCCTGCGACACCGCCGTCCTGCGGCAGGTCATCACCAGGGATTGCGCCTATACCGGGGTCATAGGCAGCAAGCGGAAAATCGCCGCCCTCAAAGCGCTGCTCCGGGCCGAGGGCATAGGCGAAGAAAAATTGAACAGCCTCCATGCCC
This sequence comes from Treponema sp., assembly GCA_031274285.1. Classification (GTDB taxonomy): domain Bacteria; phylum Spirochaetota; class Spirochaetia; order Treponematales; family Breznakiellaceae; genus JAISFT01. The sequence goes on from JAISQJ010000129.1 coordinate 8,419, forward strand.
CTATCGGCCTGCCCATCCATTCCCAGACGCCGGAGGAGATAGCCGTCAGCATCGCGGGGGAAATGATAAAATGCCGGGCGGAAAGGAGATAAACCCATGGAATTTGATACCTGCAGCCGGGCCAGCGCCCTGGCAAAGCTGTTTGAAGGCTGGAACTATCAAAGAAAGACCGAGACCGTCCCCCTGGAAGCAAGCTGCGGCCGGATCACCGCGGAGGATCTGCGGTCCCGCCTTACCCTGCCCCTGGTACGTTCCTCCGGCGGGGACGGCATCGCGGTGCGGAGCGCCGATTTTGAGGCTGCGCTGCCGGCCCTGCCCGACACTTCGGCATGGCGGGCGGGCCTAAACTACGTCCGCGCCGACACGGGGGACGATTTTGACGACCGCTTTGATGCGGTGATCATGATAGAAGAGGTCGCCTTTAACCAGCAGGGGGGCTTTTCCCTGACTCCCGGCCTCAAGGTCCCGCGGGGCCTGAATGTCCGGGGCCGGGGAGACCTGGTAGCGGAGGGGGAACTGCTCATACAGGGGGGCCTGCCCCTCCGCCCCTGCGACATGGGCGTCCTTGCCATGGGGGGCCTTACGGAAGTTCCGGTGGTAACCAAGCCCATTGCCGCCTTTATCCCCACCGGCGCCGAACTGACGCCCCCGGGGACCATTCCCCGGCGGGGGCAGACTATCGATTCCAACAGCGTCATGATCCGGCAGATGCTCCTGGAAATGGGGGCGGAGCCCCTAAGCTTTCCCATCGTCAAAGACAACCGCGGCGCCATACAAAGCGCCCTGGAGGAGGCCCTGGACAAGGCGGACCTGGTGATCCTCAACGGCGGCTCTTCAAAGGGGGCGGAAGATTTTGTTGCCCCCCTCCTGGCCGAAAAGGGCCAGGTCATCTGCCATGGCGTCAGCGCCGTTCCGGGCCGGCCCATGTGCCTGGCCCTTATTGACAACAAACCCGTCATAAACCTGCCCGGCCCCATGCTTGCCGCCTATTTCGGCGCCGATTGGTGCGTCCGCGCCGTCGTCTGCCGGGCCCTGGGAATCCCCGTGCCCCGGCGTCAAACCGTAAAAGCAGCGCTAACGAACGGGGGGGAACTGCCCCGCCGCCTGCCGGAAAATTTTGAGTTCCTGTGCCGGGTATCGCTGTCCCGAACCGGCGGCGCCGGCAAACCCCGCAACCCCGGTGAAGCATGCGACGGATGCGAAGCATGCGACGGATGCGAAGCATACGACGGATGCGAAGCCTACGACACGTACGAAGCCTCCCTCATACTCCCCAGCAGAATCGGCGGGAAAAGGGCCGTGGGCTTTACCCCCGCCCAGTATATTCTGCACGGCTCAACTATCCCCGGTCCCGAAATTGAAGTAGAACTAACCCGCGGCGCGGAGTATATCTAGGCTCCGCCTAGATAAAATCGCCCGTATCCTTTGCCTCGTCAAATTGAATGTTAATGGTATTGATTATGTTATTTTGCAGAGAAATAAGGCACTGCAATGATGATTTACGAGGATTTTTAGCCGTTTCCCCGATCTCCGGAACCAGTAACTGATATTCGGCAATATTGAGGGCTTTTGCCAGTTTGGTCATAGTCTTGGAGCTTATCCACCTGCGGCAGCCCTCAATGTCGCTCAGTGTTTGAGCCGACAGATGAGCCTTTTCGGCGAATTTTTCCTGAGAATACCCCAAATTTTTACGATATTTTTTGATATTTCCGGAAAGTACCTTCCGAATAGGCTCTAAATCCATGCGCATATAAAAAATTTTAAAAGATGTAAGTCCCTTGACAACTTGCTATTATGATTATATTGTGATATTGCTTATAGCAAGGGTGATAAACTACCCAAAAAGCGGGAATTTCAAAGGGCAAGGCTCTCAATCTGTATGAAAATTCATACAGGTAGGAGAGAAATGGAAGGGAATTTTGCGGGCGCAGCGTTTTATCGTTGATAAAACTTCGCTATAGGGAAAACCTACTGTTTTCCCGTGATGAATCTTTATTGAAAGAAGGAGAAAGAACATGAAAAAAATTATCTGGGGGACTACCGCAGTTGTACTGCTTGTACTGTTGGGCGGATGCGCCTTTCTTTCGGGATTACGGCGAAAGCAAACATCCGATGAGTCTATAGTATTCTGGGATAACTCCCTGCTGCAAGGCGTTAACAAGGTAACCAATGACGGAATAAATAAAGCCTATGCTAGGATATCTCCCGATGGGACCAAGCTGTTGTACTGCGAGGCCGAAAAAACCGAAAGAAATATAAGCGGTGGCGGTTCCTACGATCTGTGGAATGTTGTACTGCTGCGGAATGCCAGTGTAGCGGCAAAGACCAAATTGATCAGTGATTACGCCTTTGAACCCGCATGGTATGAAGACAGCAGCAGATTTGTGTATGTAACCTCGGAAGACAATGTAAACAAAATAGTGCGTTCCGCCATTACCGGCGGAGGAAAAACCTATATCACCAGAAGTTCGGTTGGGAATCTTAATCGGGACTATGGTCCTGTTGTACGCGACGGGGTTGTTCTCGGCTATACCTTGGTGCAAACCACCCCTGTGTCCAGATATCAGCTTATCAGCATGAGGGATAACGGGACCGAAATAACGACATTGGGCGATGGCCGTAACCCATCCTGGCATCCCACTGAAGCAAAATTTGTTTATACACGGGACGGCGATCTGTATGAAATGGATTTTGCCACTACCCAGGAAACCATGCTGTTTGCCGATTCGGAAGGATATAATGTTGTCTACCCAAGTTATTCAGCCGATGGAAATTACATTGTTTTTCAAAAAGGGGCGGAAGCAAAAACAAGCGGCACCTTGGTAAGCGGCAGGTCAAGGAGAGCGGTGGTGTCAAAGAGCAGTAAGTGGCAGATTTTTTCGATAAAAGTTGACGGTACCGAGCTTACCACCCTAACCACCAACAATGTAAATGCATTTTCCCCATCCTTGAGTATTGATGGGTACTTGTATTTTATCTCCGATGCCAGCGGAAAAACCGAAATTTACCGGGCGCGGGTAAATCTCGGTGACTAAGAAAACCTAAGAGACGGCCGGGCAATAAGGAAGGCGCCCATGCATAAAACCGCCGCTATCTTTTTTGTTTTAACGCTGACTTCTATGACCGCCTTTGGGCAGGAAGCGCCGCTCTGGCTCACCAGGCGCGGCGTTGCCTACCCGCCGGAACAATACGTCGCCGGCCTTGGCGAAGGCCGTACCGCGGACGAGGCCCGGACCAGGGCCCTGGCCCAGATCGCCCAATTCTTCCAAACCAAGGTGGGGGATACCAGGACCTTACTGTACACCTATAACGACGCCCTGGCCGCGGCGGAAAACACCCGGACCTCCCAAAACACGGTTATCAGCTCGGAGGCGGAATTTTTCGGCGTGGAATTCGCGGATCTGTACCTGGACAGAACCGGCCTGTACCACGCTCTGGCCTTTATCGACCGGAAGGAAGCGGTGGAAAAGTATGACGCCCGGATTCAGTCCAACGCCCTGGTACTGCGCGAGTTGATACGGCGCTACGAAAACACCCCCAATCCCCGGTCAGCCATAAAAAAACTGCGGGAGGCGCGGACCCTGGCCGCGGCAACGGCAAACTACGCTGACATGGCGGTCCTTTTGGATAGCAGCGTAAGTTCCCGCTATACCGTGCTCCCCGCCATCGTTACCGGCATCGACAGCGCCATCGAAGCCAACGAAAGACGCGTCACCGTAACCATCAGCCTGAACGATGAAAGCGCCAACATCATCGCGCTTAAAACCGCAGAGATACTGCGACGAGACGGCTTTCTCCTTGCCGACACCGGGGGCGTCTATACGGTTTTTATCAACTTCCAGCCCAACCAAAATGAAACCAGGAATTACCGCACCGTGGAGCCGGTCCTGGACATCACCCTGGAGGCCCAGGACGGAACACCGCTCTTAACCTACCGGAAAAAATACCCCCTGTTCCGTCATGTAACAGGGGAGGAAGCCCTCGCCCGGGCGCTTAGGAATATTGAGCAGGATTTAGCCGGGGAATTCACCCGGGAACTAAGGGGGATAGCCTGGTGAAAAAGACAGCCTTTGTTTGTATCTTTACACTTTTATGCGCCGCCTCTTACGCCCAGCAGACCGTAGTCGCCGTTTTTCCGTTTGAAGCGAGAAGCGGAACATCCCCCGACGACGCCAACACGGTTACCGAGGTTTTTAATATCAAACTGCAGGCCACAGGAGCGCTGCGGACCGTGGGGCGAAACGTCATTGACAATGTGATAAGGCAGGAACACATCTATCAAATGAGCGACTTTGCCAGCGATGAAAAAACCGCGCAGCTAAAGCAAGGGCTTAATGCCGATTGGGTTGTCTATGGTGTGGTAACAAAACTGGGGAGAACCTTTGTCATAACCGCTACACTGATAGACCTTAACACCAACGAAACCATGGGCGGTGCTCCTATGCAAATGGACAGTATTGAGGAAGCCTTTGAGAAAATGGACGCGCCGATTACGGCGATGATACAAAGGCTGACAGGCGGGAGCGGCAGACTCGAGGATGCAGTTAATAGAGCCACCCATTCTTTGATAAATGATTTACCACAAAATAAAACCGTTGTCGTATTGAGCATTTACTCACGAGATATCGATAAAGCAACGCTTGTGATCAACGAGTTGGAATTCCATCTTATTAATTCAGATAAATTCAGAATCGCAGACAGAGGAATAGTGGATCTTGTTCGGCAAGAGCATAATATCCAGTTGTCCGATGATCCTGACGATAAGTCGGTAATCCACTTTGGTAATGTTATAGGTGCGCAGATTGTCATAACCGGCGCTATTTCCGGAAGTGGGACATCAGAGAGGCTTACATTACGAGCCGTGGATGTTGAAGCTTATCGTGTTGTCGCCATAGTGCGGGAACAGTTCTAAGTAAAGACGGCAGGAAATTTACAAGGGAGGCGAGGGAGATAGCATGATAAAAAAGACTGCGTTTGTTTGCATATTTACGCTTTTGTGCGGGGTTTGTTTCGCCCAGCAGGCGCGGGTTGCCGTGGCGCCTTTTACCGCCACTAGCGGGAACGCCTTAAGCGACGCG
>JAISQJ010000042.1 GCA_031274285.1 Treponema sp.
TAAGTTCATCGACCGCTTTTGTTATGGTGGTTCGGGACATACCGGAAACGCGGCTTACCAGACTGATGCCCCCGCGTCCATACGACATTGCTTCGTTCGCCAAATATAACCGCTTTTGCCGTTCGTCCAATAGCGGTATCATTCGCTGAATTCGTTCTGCTATCAATGCTTTCACTCCCCGTTTGTTTGATGAAAACATTGTAGCATAGTTAAACTAACTGTTCAAGTTATTATTGAACTATTCCTTAGCGACCGTAAACCCCTGCCGCCGAAGTCTTTACCGCATACCGCCGACGTATTATCAAATTTATCCGCAGGCGGGTGCGGCTCCTCGAAGACGCTGAAGACATTCTACACTCCAAGAAAGAAACGGCGCTGCCGGAAGAACAGCGGGCCGTGTGAACAGAACCAGGTAAAACTCATCTTGAAGCAAAGGCGCCCCGGGTCGCTATACGTCCACTCCATCTTTCGGGTATCCTATGGACTCGCTGCCATCGGCAGTCCGCCGGCGGCCCGAATCAACAACCTCGCCCTGAAGGGCGAGGTATGCTGTTCTCAATAAGTGGTTGCACTCAGGGGTTTAATACCTTTTTAACGCCCTAAAGCTCCCCCGTGAACCGGTGAGCGGGCTCTTGGGTATTAAACCCCCTCGGCACGAATAAAACGATGGAGTCCGCATGAAACAAAATATTTCCGTGGTGCCCCTCTTGTTTAGCCGAGATTGGGGATTATCGGCTAAAATGCTCTGGGCCTTTATAAAAATGGGCAAAACCCGGATTACTCCAAAACGGGACTATCATTATAATCACATGAAGAACCTCTGCCTGGTCTACTTTAAGCTTACCCCGCTCTGCAACCTCCGCTGCATCATGTGCGGCCAGTGGGGGGACAAGGGCAAGATGAAAAACCTCTCCCTAAGCGAGGAAGTAAAAAAGATCGTTCCCCTGGATCGGTACAAGGAAATAATCGACGAGATCGCCCCCCGGCGGCCGGTGACCTACCTCTGGGGAGGCGAACCCTTCCTCTATCCCGATCTTTTGCCCCTGGCAAAATACATGGTTGACAAGGGGCTCTATGTCAGCGTGAACACCAACGGGACCTACCTGGAAAAATACGCCGAACAGATCGTCCGGGATAAGTGGAGTACCGTTTTCGTATCCCTGGACGCCTTTCGGGAGACCAATGACGCCATACGGGGAGCGGGCTCCTATGACCGGGTTATCGCGGGGTTTAAGGCCATCAACCGGGAAAAGGAAAAGCAAAAGTCCCCCTATCCGGTGATGAGTATGGTAACGGTGGTTACCAACCGTAATTACCGGGACCTGGCTAACCTTACCGAGGCAAGCCGGGAATTCAAGCCGGACCTGCACATCTTTAACCTGGGGACCTATACCAACGATACTATCGTCGCGGCTCAGCGGACTTTTATGAAGGAGAAATTCGGCATCGATATCGAATGCCTTGAAGGCTACAACACCGATTACAATACGGGCATCGACGTACACAAACTCCACGAAATATTAAAAGATATCCACCAAAAGAATTACGGCCATCCGATTATCACCGTCCCGGCCCTTAACCCGGAAAAAACCGAAACCTACTATTCCAGGCTGGAGACCCCGGTCCGCAGCCACTGTATCGTGCCCTGGTGCCAGACCAACATTGACTACAACGGGGATGTCCATTTCTGCGCCGATTATCCTGATTTTATTCTGGGGAACATCAAAGAGCAGTCCTTTCGGGAGATTTACAACGGGGACCGGGCCAATCTTTTTAGAAAAACCATCAACGCCTGCGAGGGGGGCATGTTTCCGGGCTGCCGCCGCTGTTACCAGAACATGCTCTTCGGCAGGAAGATTCGGGGCTATTAAAGGAATTGAACCATGGAAAAAATCGAAAAAACGGGAAAACTTGAAAGAATCGTAACGGGACAGGGGGCGGCCGCGAAAAGGCCCCGGGGAACCCTGGCCCTGAGCCTGACCGCCCTCTTCGCCGCCCTCATCGCGGCGGGGACCTTCATCTCCATCCCCCTGCCCTTCACCCCCGTGCCGGTGGTGCTGCAGAACCTCTTCAGCCTTCTGGCGGGCCTGGTACTGGGACCGGCCCTGGGCGCCGCGGCGGTAGGACTCTACCTCATCGCGGGGATCATCGGGGCGCCGGTTTTCGCCGGCGCGGCCGGGGGGATCTCCCGGTTTCTGGGCCCCACCGGGGGCTTCCTCCTTGGCTATCTGCTTTCCGCCTTCCTTGGGGGCCTCATAGCCGGCCGGCCCCGGTCCGGGGTCCCCCTGCCCCTGTGGCGGCTCGTCCTGGCGGTGCTGGCGGGATTCCTGGTGATCTACGTGCCGGGCATCATCCGGCTCAAGTTCGCCCTGGATTCCGGCTGGGGCAAGGCCCTGGCCGCGGGATTCACCCCCTTTATCATCGGTGACGCGCTCAAGGGGGTACTGGCGGTCCTCATCGCCCCCCGGCTCAGGGCGCCCTTGGCTGGCAGGCTTGGCTCCTAGGGAGTTTGTTGCAGAGGTTTTATGAGCGAAGCGCGGCAAACTGCTGACCGGGCCGGGCCCCTCCTGTCGGTCCGGGACCTTACCGTCCGTTTTCCCGGTCCCCAGGGCCCGCTTACCGTCCTGGACCGGGTAAACCTGGATATCCGGGAAGGGGAGTTCCTCCTCCTGGCGGGGTCCAACGGTTCGGGAAAGACCCTGCTCATGCGCTGCATGGCGGGGCTGCTGAAAGCGGAGCGGGGGGACGTATGCTTCCGGGGCCGCCCCCTTTCCCCTTCAGGCCGGCCTCCGTGCCGGGAACTGGGGCTGGTGTTCCAGGACGCGGAAGCCCAGATTCTGGGGGAAACGGTGGCCGAGGACGCCGCCTTCGGCCCGGAGAACCTGGGCTTCCCCAGGGAAGAAACGGAGCGCCGGGCCGCGGCGGCCCTGGACGCGGTGGGCCTTGGCCCCAAGCGGGACCGGCCCCCCCGCAGGCTTTCCGGCGGGGAAAAACGGCGTCTGGCGGTGGCGGGGGTCCTGGCCATGGGCTGCGGGACCGTCATCCTGGACGAACCCTTCGCCAACCTGGACTGGCCGGGGGTGATCCAGGTCCTGGAAGTCCTGGTCTCCCTTAAAAAAACGGGGAAAACCCTCATCCTCCTTACCCACGAACTGGAAAAGGTCCTGGCCCTGGCGGACCGGCTGGTCATCCTTCATCAGGGGATCATCCGGGACGACGGAAGCCCGGCGGAAGTGCTGGACCGTCTGGACCCGCGCTGGGGGGTCCGGGACCCCCGGCGGAGCTACGGCGGCGTCCGGGACTGCTCATGGCTCCCCCAAGCGCCGGAATGAAAGCGGTTTCATCCGGGGCAAAGCCCCCTCCCTTCGGCTACCGGCCCGGCCGCGGCCCCCTGTACCGCTGCCCCGCCCTGGTAAAACTCCTGGCCCTCCTCCTGCTTTCGGTCTTTGCCTACACCTCCGTTCCGGGCCTGGCCATCGCGGCCCTGGGCCTGGGCGGCGCGGCCCTGATCGGGGGAATCCGGCCCTGGACCCTGTTGAGGGGCGGCAGCCCCCTGGTTTTCCTGGCCCTGTTTTTTCTCCTGCTCCGGGTGATCCGCCTTGAAGCAGGGGCCCTCCCCGCCCTTGACACCGCCTCGCTCCCCGGCGCCCTGGCCCAGAGCCTTTCCATGCTGGTCTCCTTTGCCGCCGGGTCTCTGCTTTTCACGGTGACCACCATGAAGGAACTGCGGGACGCCCTGGCGGGGAGGGGAAGCCGGGCCGGGCCCGCACGGGGACTCCGGTCCTGCCCGGCCCGTTTGCGTTTCCGCTTCGGCCTGGTCCGCTTCCGCTTCGGCCTGGCCTTCACCCTGATGCTGGGCTTCCTCCCCCGGTTTTTCGAAATCTGGGAAACCGCCAATCTGGCCTGGCAGGCCCGGGGCGGCAGGGGGGGCATGCGGCGGATGGCGGTCCTCATCCCCCTGGTTACGGAACTGATGATTGAAACCGCTTTCAACACCTCGGAGGCCCTGGAAGCCAGGGGCCTGGAGCTTTAGAAGAGTCCCTGGTACCGTCGGTACCAGTACCGTTGGTAATAATACCGTCAATGCTTGTGTTTTGTTCGGAAAAATGGTATTTTCTTTCGAACCTATAGCACATTTTCCGGGGGGACTATGAAACTTAAGCACAAGCTTACCTTGATCAACGCGCTTGTTACGATTACGCTTATTGCCGTCATTGCGGCGGTGGTACTTATACGGGCCAGCTCCTTACAGGAGAAGGCCGCCATAGAGAATATGACCAGCATGTCGGCTTCCATAGCCAAGGAAATAGGGGGCCTCTCTGATTCGTGCATCTATATGCTGACCGCCACGTCCCTGCTTACCTGTTACGGGACCGGGCCGACGGAGGCCCGCCGCGCCGGGCTCCAGGGCGCCCTTTATATGCTGGTAGCCGCGGTTCCCCAATTTATCGGCGCCTACACGATCTGGCAGCCCGATGTCTTTGACGGCCTGGACGCCGCCTATGCGGGAACGCCGGGGGCAACGGAGACGGGGCAGTTCGTTTTTTTCGTTACCAAAGCATCGGGAACCCCGGAGCTGAGGCCCCTTACCGGCTATCAGGAGGTCCTGGCCGGTCTTTCCCCCGGTGTTAATGTGGTTTCCGATCCTGTCCTGCATACGGTAAACGGCAGCCAGCAGTACCTTCTTGATATACAGGTTCCCATTACCTTCGACGGAACGACGGTGGCCGGCGTTTTGGCCGTCCAGGTCGGCCTGGAAGGTACCCAGGCCGCCGCGGGGAGCATAAAGCCCTACGGTACGGGGGAGATCGCGATTTATGCCAACAACAACCTGGTAGTTGCCCACTACGACGACACGAAAATCGGCAAGGACTTCCGCACCGCGGACGCGGAGATCCTGGGGCCGGACGGCGTTTCCATAGTGGCCGAGACATTACGCACCGGCGAGAGCGCGTCAATCGTCCATAAGGACTTTATGATGATAAGTTACCCCTTCGCCAGTACCGCCGTGAAGAAGCCCTGGACCATTGTGATCTTTGTGCCCCAATCCACGGTGCTGGGGTCGGTGTATACCCTCATAGAATTCAGCCTTATCTTCATCGTGGCCGCGGGGATAGTGGCGGCCCTCGTCATCTTCTTTGTTTCCCTGCGTATCACCGGACCTATCGTTAAGGTTGCCCTAACCCTCAAGGACATAGCCGAAGGGGAGGGAGACTTAACGAAAACGGTGAACATCGATTCCAAAGACGAGATCGGCGATCTGGCGCGGTACTTCAACGAAACCCTGGATAAGATAAAAAACTTTGTAATCGCCATCAAACGCCAGTCCGCCTCCCTCTTTGACATCGGAAACGAACTTGCCTCCAACACGGCCGTCACCGCCGCGGCGATTAACCAGATCACCGCCAATATTCAAAACATCAAGGGCCGGGTTATAAACCAGAGCGCCAGCATTACCGAAACCAACGCCACCATGGAGCAGATCACCGTCAACATTGATAAACTCAGCGACCATGTGGAAAATCAGAGTTCCAGCGTCGCCCAGTCCTCGTCGGCCATTGAGGAAATGCTTGCCAATATCCAGTCCGTTACCCAAACCCTCCTCAAGAACGCCGATAACGTGACGGAGCTCATAGAGGCTTCCGAGGTGGGACGCACGGGCCTGCAGGAGGTGGCCGCGGATATTCAGGAAATTGCACGGGAGTCCGAGGGGCTGCTGGAAATCAACGCGGTGATGGAAAATATCGCCAGTCAAACCAACCTCCTGTCCATGAACGCCGCTATCGAGGCGGCTCACGCCGGGGAGGCGGGGAAGGGCTTCGCGGTGGTGGCCGACGAGATCCGCAAACTGGCGGAGAACTCCGGGGTGCAGTCCAAAACCATTTCTACGGTCCTCAAAAAAATTAAGGAATCCATCGACAAGATTACCAAATCCACCAGCAGCGTCCTCAACAAATTCGAGGCTATCGACAGCGGCGTTAAGATCGTGTCGGATCAGGAAGAAAACATCCGCAACGCCATGGAGGAACAGGGGGCCGGGAGCAAGCAGATTCTGGAGGCTATCGGCCAGTTGAACGAGGCCACCCTCATGGTTAAGGGCGGTTCCGATGAGATGCTTGAGGGGAGTAAGCAGATTATCCAGGAGGGCAAGAACCTGGAACTGGCCACTGCGGAGATCACCGGCGGGATGAACGAAATGGCCGACGGCGCCGGCCAGATCAACACGGCGGTAGACCGGGTGAACGAGATTAGCGGCCAGAACAAGGAAAACATCGATGTGCTGGTCCGGGAAGTATCAAAATTCAAGGTGGAATGAGTTCGTTCACACAACCGTTCCTAACATAACGCCCCCCCGGGGGCTGGAGCATTTTCCTGAACCATGCTCAAATAGACCGGAAGGCAGGTGCTGTGGAACCCATCATCCTAGCTTCCGGATCCAAACGACGGCAGGAGTATTTCCGCCTCCTGGGGCTCCCGTTTAGCATCATCGCCCCGGAGATCGACGAAGAAAGCGGACTAACCGGGAACCCCCGGGAGGCGGCGGAGAATCTGGCGATCCTCAAGGTGCGGAAGATCATCGAATACCTAAAGGGCCGCAATCCCCCCTGGATCTGCGGCGCCGACACCCTCATCGCCCTGGACGGGGCCATCTACGGGAAGCCTTCCAACCGGGACCATGCCAAGGAGATGCTCCGGAGTCTCCAGGGCCGGGAGCACCAGGTTATCACCGCGGTGGCCCTGTATTCAGCCAAGGCCAATATCATCGACTGCCGGCCGGTAATCAGCGAAGTGGCCTTCTGCCCCCTGACGGAGGACCAGATCGAATGGTACCTGGGTACCGGGGAATGGCAGGGGGTGGCGGGGTCCTACCGGATTCAGGGCCTGGGAAGCTGCCTTATCTCCGGAATCAGGGGGTCCTACAGCTCCATCGTGGGCTTGCCTATGCACGAATTCTATGTCATGCTCAGGGAGAATGGGTACCCTTTCGGGTACCCCGAATAGCGGCCCGCCGCTCGTTACGGGCGGATCGCAATTTTCCGCTCCCCCCTGGCGGGGAGTGAGATACAGGGAAGGCGGATGAAAATCCTACGGTTTTCATCTTAGAGGTTTTTCGGCACGAAAGACCTTCAGGATGTGATTGAAAGGGTTTTTGTCCGGGAGCTTCTTTGAAGCTTCGGGAGGAGGAGAATTGGCAGTAGTTACTATGAAAAGTCTGCTCGAATCGGGGGTACACTTCGGGCATCAGGTAAAACGCTGGGACCCCCGGATGAAGAAGTACATCTTCGCCGAGCGCAACGGCATCCACATCATCGATCTACAGAAAACCATCCAGGCCATCAAGGACGCGTATGAGGCGGTCCGCAAAACCGTGGCCTCCGGCAAAACGGTGCTCTTTGTGGGCACCAAAAAGCAGGCCCAGCAGGCCATCCAAAAAGAGGCCGACCGCTGCGGCATGTTCTACGTGAACAACCGCTGGCTGGGGGGCATGCTTACCAACTTTGTCACCATCAAAAAGTCCCTGCTCCGGCTTAAAAAACTGGAAAAAATGGAGGTGGACGGCACCTTCGAAAACCTTACCAAGAAGGAAATCGCCTCCCTGGGTAAGGAGCGGGCAAAGCTCCAGAAGAACCTGGGGGGCATCAAGGAGATGAAGGAACTGCCGGGTATCCTCTTCATCATCGACACCCGTAAGGAGGGCATCGCGGTTACCGAAGCTCAGCGTATGGGCATCCCCATCGTGGCGGTGGTGGACACCAACTGTAACCCCGAGGGCATCAACTACCCCATCCCCGGCAACGACGACGCCATCCGGGCCATCACCCTTTTTACCCAGATCGTCGCCAACGCGGTGGTGGAGGCGGACAACGAGGTGGGCCTCAAGATCATCACCCTGGGGGAAGAGGACGAAAGCATGGAGGACATCATGACCGATGTCTCCAAGAAAGAAGAGGACCCGGAGATCGATATCGAATCCTATGCCACCGCCGCCGTCGAAGTACCGGTCCAGGAAGTTCCCGCCGAAGCGGCGGAGGACGATGACGGGCTCCCGGTGGATGTGGATAAGCTCTACGACGATGCCCAATAAATGACGATGCCCAATACATAAGGAGGGGCCAACATGGCTGTTACCGCAGAAGAAGTAAAACGGCTCCGGGAAAAGACCGGGGCGGGAATGATGGAATGTAAAAAGGCCCTGGTGGATACCAACGGGGATTTTGATCAGGCCGAACGGCTGCTCAAGGAAAAGGGCCTGGCGGCCCTGGAGAAGCGGTCCGGCAGGACCACCAACGAGGGGAAGGTCTTCATCAAGATCAGGGATAAGACCGCGGTCCTGGTGGAGCTGGCCTCGGAGACCGACTTTGTGGCCCGGAACCCCGACTTTATCGCCCTGGGGAACCGGATCGCCGAAAGTGCGCTGGATAAGGGCTACACCGAGGTTAACGATGAACTGGCCGGCCTGGTACAGGACTTGGCCACCAAGATCCGGGAAAATATGAGCCTCAAGCGGCTCAAGGTCCTCAAGGCCGGCGAGGGCGAATACCTTACCCAGTACATCCACGGGGACGGCAACATCGGGGTGGTGGTTAAGCTGGGCACGGACAAGGGGGAGGTCTTTGACAAACAGGAGGCCAAGGATTTTGCCTTTACCCTGGCCCTCCACATCGCCGCCTTTAACCCCCTGGCCCTGGAACGGGGCAGGATAGCGGGGGATTTCCTCAAAGAGCAGGAGGAGATATTCCGCAAGCAGATGGAGGGGGACGAGAAACTCTCCAAAATGAAGGAATCCAAGCCCGAACAGTTTGAAAAGATTCTCCAAGGCAAGGTGAACAAACAGCTCCAGGATATCTGCCTTTTGGATCAGGGCTACGTGAAGGACGAAAAGATCTCCGTGGCCAAGGCGCTGGAGCAGTGCGGCAAAGCGCTCGGAGCCCTGATCAGCGTAAAGGATTACGTGTACTTTAAGGTGGGACAGTAATGCACGAGGTGATTAGCGGCTGTGAAGAGCGGATGAAGAAGAGCCTGGCCAGCCTGAAAGACGGTTTTGCCGCCATCAGGACCGGCAGGGCTTCGGCCTCCCTCTTCGACAAGATCAGGGTGGATTACTACGGGAACAAGTCCCCCCTCAACCAGGTGGCCAATATTTCCATCCCCGAAGCCCGGCTCATCGTGATCCAGCCCTGGGACAAGAACCTGATCGGGGAGATCGAAAAAGCCATCCGCTCTTCCGAGCTTTCCCTGAACCCCAGCAATGACGGCAAGGTGATCCGTATCAGCATCCCCCCCCTGACGGAGGAGCGGCGCAAGGAACTGGTCAAGCTGGCCAAGACCCAGGCGGAGCAAAGCCGGGTGGCGGTGCGGAACATCCGCCGGGACGGCAATGATGAACTCAAGAAACTCCTTAAAGACGCGGCCCTTACCGAGGACGAGGAAAGCAAACACGGGGAGGAGCTGCAAAAACTCACCGATGGCTATATCTCCAAGCTGAACCTGATCTTGGAAGAAAAAGAAAAAGAGATTCTGGAGCAATAGCGAATTGAACGGACAAACCCCCGACCACCTGGGAATCATCATGGACGGGAACGGGCGCTGGGCGAAGAGCCGGGGCTTGGCCCGTACCCAGGGCCACCTGGAGGGGCTTAAGGCGGCGAAACGGATCGTCAAGGCCGCCAGCGACCGGGGTATTGCCTACTTAACCCTGTATACTTTTTCTACCGAAAACTGGAAACGGGCCGCGGAAGAGGTGGGCTTTATCATGGGCCTGGTCCGGCAGTACCTGCGAGGGGAATTTGACTTTTACCGGGAAAATGCCATCCGTATCCGCCACGCCGGGGACCGGGAAGGGCTGCCGGCGGATATCCGGGCGGAGCTTGAAAAGGCCCTGGAAGACACCAGGGACTTTACCGGCATGCAGGTAATCCTGGCCCTGAACTACGGCGGCCGGGACGAGATTGTCCGGGCCGTAAACCGGGCGGGGCCGGGGCCCTTTACGGAGGCCCTCCTCCGCTCCCATCTGGACAACCCTGACCTGCCGGACCCGGACCTGATCATCAGGACCGCCGGGGAATTCCGCACCAGCAACTTCCTCCTCTGGGAAGGGGCCTATGCGGAGTATTATATTTCAGAAAAATTCTGGCCCGACTTTAACGGGGAGGACCTGGATGCGGCCCTGGGAGCCTACGGCGGGCGGGACCGCCGCTACGGTGGCCTGCCATGAAAAAGATCGTCCAGCGGCTCCTGGTTTTTGCCATAGGGCTTCCCCTGATTGTGGGCATCGTGGTCTTTCTCCCCTACCACAACCATCTGGCCCTGAACCTGCTGGTGATCCTCTTCAGCGCCCTGGGGGCCGTGGAATTTGCCGCCATCCTGGGGCGGAAGGGTATAACCTGCCTTCCTGCGGAGGCGGCAATCCTGGGGGCCCTGGCCCCGGCGGCCATGACCGTGCTGAACAGCTTCGGCTGGGAGGGTCAGGTCTTCTCCGCGGTGCTAATCCTGGGGGCCTGCTGGGTACTCCTGTCCCGGATCTTCTGTTCCGCCGAGGGCCTCAAGGATTACACGGAACGGAGCGCCGCGGGTTTTTCCGTCATGCTCTACCCCGGACTCTTCATGGCCTGTATGGTGAGGATGACCGCCCTCCCCCGGTCGGAAATGGTGGTCCTGGCCTTCCTCCTCATCGTCTTTGCCAACGATTCGGCGGCCTGGGCCGTGGGCATGCTCCTGGGCAGGGGAAGCCGGGGCATCATCCCCGCCAGCCCCAATAAGAGCATCGCCGGTTATATCGGCGGTATCGCCGCCTCAATCCTCGTGGGTGTGGCCGCGGAAATTTTTGTCGGCCCCGTCTTTGTGACCCGGCTGTCCCCCGCCTCCCTGGGGGGGATCGTCATCGGTCTCTGCACCGGGATCGCCGCCAACCTGGGGGACCTGGCGGAGTCCGCCATGAAGCGCAGTTCCGGCATAAAGGATTCGGGGACCCTCATCCCCGGCCGCGGGGGGGTGCTGGACTCCATCGATTCGGTTTCCCTGGCGGCCCCGGTGTTCTACATCCTTTACCGGATCATCTTCTAGCCGGCCGCGCAAGGGCGATGGGAAGGCAGGGGCAATGGGCAAGCGGGGGAAGAAAAAAAGGCTGGCCGTCCTGGGGGCCACCGGCTCCATCGGCTCAAGCACTCTGGAGGTGGTCGGCGCCCGCGGGGAAGATTTTGAAGTAGTCCTCCTTTCGGCCCACTCAAACGCGGCGGCGCTGGAAAAACTGGGGGCCCGCTTCCCCGGCGCCCTCCTGGTCCTCTCGGGCGGGGCCGACAGCCGCCTTTCCCTGGCCCCCGGGCCGTCGGCCGCCGGCAGCTTCCGGCTTTCCCTGGCCGAGGCCATCGCGGAGGCGGGGGCGGATATCACGGTGAACGGCATCGCCGGGGCCGCGGGCCTTGCCCCTTCCCTGGATTCCCTGCGGGCCGGGTCCGCCCTGGCCCTGGCAAACAAGGAAACCGCGGTCATGGCCTACCCCCTGGTCAAAGCCCTGGCCGCAGAGCGGGGCCTTCCGGTCATCCCGGTGGACTCC
The DNA here is from genome assembly GCA_031274285.1 of Treponema sp. Lineage (GTDB taxonomy): Bacteria > Spirochaetota > Spirochaetia > Treponematales > Breznakiellaceae > JAISFT01. The sequence continues at coordinate 11,555 of JAISQJ010000042.1, forward strand.
GAACACGCGGCGGTCTTTAGACTCCTGGAGGGCCGCGCCGGGGTGGAGGAAATCATCCTTACCGCCTCCGGGGGCCCCTTCCGGCATTACAGCCTGGAACAGCTCAGGCTGGTTAAACCGGAGGAGGCCCTGGCCCACCCCACCTGGACCATGGGCCCCAAGATCACCGTGGATTCCGCCACCATGGCCAACAAGGGGCTGGAAGTGATAGAGGCGGTCCGGCTCTTCGGCATGAAACCTGATCAGGTAAAGGTCGTCATCCATCCCCAAAGCGTGGTACACTCCCTGGTCAGGACCAGGGGCGGGGCGCTCTACGCCCAGCTTTCCCGGCCGGACATGCGGCTTCCCATCCAGGAGGCCCTCTACTGGCCGGAGAGCGCCCCCTCCCCCTTCGGCGCCCTGGACCTGGCGGGCCTCAGGCTGGACTTTGAAGAACCCGACGGGGAACGGTTCCCCATGCTGCCCCTGGCATACGGGGCCGCGGGCCTGGGGGGCCTGTACCCCTGCGCCTACAACGGGGCCAACGAGGAAGCGGTGTCCGCTTTTTTCCGGGGCGCCGTTGGTTTTCTTGATATACCGGACATTGTCCGGTATGTTTTAGATCAAGACTGGGGCGGGGCCCTGGACCTGGAATCGGTTCTGGAAACGGATCGAAGGTCCCGGGAAGAGGCCGCCGCACGGATAGGCAGGTACGCATGACCATCGTAAAGATACTACTCGGACTGGCCGGTTTGGGGGTCGTGGTCTTTATCCACGAACTGGGACATTTCCTGGCCGCCCGGCTTGTGGGCATCAAGGTGGAGGCCTTCTCCATCGGCTGGGGGAAACCCATCCTGAAAAAGAAGGTTGGGGGAACCGAATACCGCCTGGGCCTCTTTCCCCTGGGGGGCTACTGCAAGATGCAGGGGGAACACGAATTCCAGGAAGCCTGGGAGAACAGGCGGAATTCGGTAAGCCCCTCGCCGGGCAGTTTCTTCGGCGCCGGCCCCTTCCGCCGGATCCTGGTCTGCTTCGCGGGGCCCTTCTTCAACCTGGTCTTCGCAGTCCTGGTTTTTTCCCTCATCTGGGGGGCGGGCTTCGACGTGAACACCCTGGAAAACCGGATCATCCTGGCCTCTGACATCAGCGCCGGGGAACGCTACCCCGCGGACGAGGCGGGACTGAGGACCGGGGACCGGATTCTTGAGATTAACGGCAAGGCAACCCCCTACTACCATGAGGTGAAGGAGAGCATCGCCATCAATCCCGAAAAGGAACTCCGCCTCAAGGTGGACCGGGAAGGGGAAGTCCTCGACATCTCCCTGCGGCCCGATCTGGATAAAAAAACCGGGTCCGGGAAGATCGGGGTCTACTTTTGGACCGATCCGGTGCTGGCCGGCGTTACCGGCCCGGCGGCCGCCGCGGGGCTCCAAGAGGGGGACCGGATTCTCCGGGCCAACGGCCGGGAGCTTCCCCACACCATGGTCCTGGCGAAGATTCTGGAGGAGGAACCCCGGAGCCTGGACCTGGAATACGAGCGTAACGGGGTCCGGGGGGAAACCACCCTGATCCCCGTCTACACCGAAGGCATGGTGGAACTGGGGCTCAGCTACCATTCCGTGCGCTACCGGACCCCTCCCCTCTCCCTTCCCGGCGCCCTGTCCAAGGGCGCGGCCGAGGCCTGGAAAACCCTGGTGGTATCCCTGGAAAGCCTGGGCCTCCTCTTCAGGGGCATCGACCTGACTCAGGCCGTATCCGGCCCCCTGCGGATCACCTACATGACCGGGGATATCGCAGCCGAGGCTTTTTCCGAGGGCATCGGTACGGGCATAAGCTCCATGGCCAACTTCCTGGCCCTTATTTCCATCGCCCTCTGCGTCATGAACCTCCTCCCCCTGCCGGTGCTGGACGGGGGCTCCATCGTCCTCTTCCTGATAGAGGCGGCCAAGCGGAAACCCCTGCACCCCCGGACCATCGGCGCCTTCCAGACCGTGGGGGTGGTGCTCATCTTCGGGCTTTTGATCTTTGCCGTGTTCGGCGATATTCTGTTCCTGATCCGCCGGTGACCGGGACGGAACCATGAAAAGGGCGGTACTGCTGCCGGTTTTGATCCTGGCCTTAAGCGCAGCCTGGGCCCAGGATGATCCCGGCGGGGACCTGCCCTGGATGTTTCGGGATAGTATACCCGGCGGCCACCGGGGCAGGGTAAGCGGCATCCAGTATGACGGCCGGCTGCTCCTCAGCGTGGGGGAGGACGGCTTTCTGGGGATCTGGGATCCCAAGCTGGGCCGGGCCCTGGCGCGCTTTCAACTGAGCGGCCTGCCCATCCTTACCATGGCCTGCCGTCCGGGAAAAACCCAAATCGCCTGCATCGAAGATGACGGCCTGGGGCAGTACCGCATCTCGGTCTGGGATTACGGCGCCCTGAAGAACCTCTTTACCCTCCGTTTCCGGGACCCGGTCCAGAACATCAGCTATTCCGCCGGCGGTTCTTACCTGATCATTTCCCGTTCCGGCCGTACCGGCGTGGTCCTGCTTGATCCGGAAACCGGGGAACTGCTCCTGGATCCCCGGAATACGCCGGAGGAATTTCCCTCCTCCGCGGGCCTTGCCGTCATCGGCCGTACCGAAAGGGTCATGCTGGTCTACTCCCCCTCGGGAAGCCTCTCCTATTGGGAACTCAGGAAGGACGGGGTTTTACGCCTCGCCCCGTCGCTGGATGATTCCGGCCTTCCCCTTGAGTTCGACGCCCCCCCGGATCTCGGTTCCCCCCTCCTCTTTGGGAATAACCGTTTTTTTGCCGGCTTCGGCCAGGGGGGCCTGGTGATCCTGCGGGCCGATACGGGGACCGAAATCGCCTCCGACCCTTCCTTAACTCAGGGCAAGCTGGCGGCCCGGGGGGACGAACTCTACTGCCTCTCCGTTCCCGCCGATTCTCCGGGCTATACCTTTGGCGGAAGGGGGGGAATCTACCGGCTCAGGGTGAATGACTACGACCGGCTTGAACGGCGGGGATTCTACCCCTCCCCGGCGGCCCCTATCAGCGCCCTGGCCCTGATCCCCGCCGAGACCGCCGCGGCCCCGCCGGTAATCATAGCGGGCTCCCAGGAGGGCGAACTGCTGCCCCTGAACACGGGCGCGGTCAGGCCCCTGGAAACAAAAAGGCAGGCGCCGGTCCTGAAGGCGGCGGCGGGGGAACGGCTCGTCGCCTTTCTCACCGGGGACGGCAAACTGGGGTACATCCCCCTGGATTTCCTTGAACTGGAAAACGGATCCCCGCTGGTCCTGGAAAACGCCGCCCCCTATACCCGCATCACCGCCGCGGGAAGCGCCCCGGCCGCGGCTTCGGGAGCCGCGCCCCCAGCCAGGACGGACCGTTTCCTCCTCTGGCAGGATCGATCCCCCCTGCCCTACCCCGCGCTCCGTTCCTCCGGCGCCGGGGAAGGCGTCATCCTCTCGAATCTGGGAGAGGCTTCCCCCGCATCCCGCCGGGACCCTTCCTCCAGGGGCTTCCCCCTCCGCTCCGTATCGGTCCTGGAGGATCAGGGACTCTTTCTCGATACGGGGGGAAATATTTCGGTTCTGTCCCTGTCGGGGGGCCAGCGCTCCTATACCGAGACCTCCACCGGCTCCATGGATGCGGCCTTTATCGACGGGGACAGCATTATCCTGGCCCGCGGTTCATCCGGCGGCGCCCCCTTCCTCAAGATCGACATCCGTACCAGGGAAACCGTCCCCATTCCCCTCCAGGCCCCCATAGGGGCCCAGGTATACCGGGGCCTCTCCGGCGCCGTCTACGGAACCGCGCTGGAAGAGACGGAGGGGGGGCTGCGGACCTCCATCATCCGCCTTGATACCCTTGAGCCAAGCCGGTCGCTGAGGCTCGTGGAGTACCAGGGGGAGGATGATGAACTCAGCATCGCCGAAACAGACGGCTTCCTCGCTTCCACCCTGGGGGGGGCCGCCGTCTATACCCCCTGGGGCATGTACGCCCTGGAGCGGGGACCGGCCCTGGTCCGGGAGATCGGCAACGGAGACCTGTACTTTATTGTCCTTGACGAGGAGGGCGGCATTTCCTGGCACGATCCCCGGACCGGGGAGATACTGGCCCTCTTTAGACTCTACGACGACGAATGGATTCTGATAACTTCCTGGTCCCGCATAGTCCGGGGCAGGGTGTTCCGGTAAAAAAAATCTGACACAAAGCGGCTGTTTTTCACATGTTTTTTGCTTGACACTTGTTCAGACTCCCAATAGAATTATTAACAGTTATGGCTTTTGGGTCTGCCGGAAATTAAGCGGGACCTCATGCCATACGCAAGGAGGCGCTGTTTTGCTATCAGAACGGCATACTTTTTTTGATGGTAAAACCGGAGTCGGTTTTTTTGAAACCATTACGGTAATAAATTACCCCCATTTTTTGTACCTCAAAAAAATAGTATTACTCCTGTTCTTCCGTCCTCAAGTTCAATTTATAGATCTACTCTTTCCATTTGGAGGGTAAAGGGATGAAGGTAGGTATACAACTTTATTCATTGCGGAACCACATGGCGGAAAACCCCATAGGGGCCATCCAAACGGTGGTAAAAGAAGGGTACCGGTATCTGGAAGCGGCTAATCATAACGCCGCCCAGGATAGCGGCGTGGGATTCGGCATTTCGGCCGGTGATCTCAAAAAGGTCCTGGAGGATGCCGGGGCTCACCTGGTAAGCGCCCATATTGCTCCCCTTGACGACCAAACCCTGGGCCCGGTATTGGAATACTACCGGGAAGCGGGGGCTAAGTACCTGGTGGTACCCGCCTATTTTTACGATAACCGTGAAGATGCCCTAAAAAGCGCCGAAACGTTGAATAAAATCGGAAAAGCCTGTTCCCGCGCCGGCATCCTCCTGCTGTACCACAACCACTTCCAGGAGTTTCAAATTTTTTCGGGAGAGACGGTCTTTGAAACCCTGATGAAAAATACGGACCCGGCCCTGGTCGGTTTTGAACTGGATACCTACTGGGCCATGCGCGGCGGCAATGATCCCGCGGCATTACTACGCCGGTGCGGTAAACGTGTCCGGCTGATCCACCAAAAAGATTACCCCGCGGCATACAAGGACAAGATCAACCTGATTGATACGGTTAACGAAAAGGGCATCCGCCTGGATATGACGTACATGATGGGAATCGTAGATAAAAATACCTTTACCGAGATTGGTACCGGCATCATGAATATCCAGGACATTATCACCGCGGGCAACGAAGTCTGCCAGGCTGATTATATCATCCTTGAGCAGGATTTTAGTTCCCGTGACGAGCTGGAAAGTATCCGCATCAGCATGGATAACTTTAAGAAATTTAACGGTATCCAGTGGTAGGGAGTAATATGGCGGCAAAAAAACTAAAGGAGAAAGTTAAATGAAATTAAATCAGGTATCGGGTTTTATTTTGACGGCCCTGATCGTAACTCTGGGCGGTTGTAACAAAGGCGCCGCAACCGGAGATTCGTCATCGAATGGGCCGTATAAAGTTACCATGACGTTTTTTTCAACGACCACCCTTTCTGATATTCCCCTGGTGGAGGCGGCGATTAACGAATACCTTAAGGAGAAAAACCTGGAAGTGGAATTGTTGGCAAACAACATTTCCGCCTACCAGGATCAGGTAAACCTCATGATCTCAGGCGGGGAAAAACTTGATATTGTTGAATATCTTGGGAGTACCTTTAGCAATGATGTGGCCCAGGGTAAATTCCTTCCCCTGAATGATCTGCTCAAAACCCATGGCGCCGGGGTAGCTTCGGCCCTGGGAGACGAATACCTTAAGGCCGGTACCATTGACGGCAAGGTCTACGGTACTCCCAGTATTCGCGACATGGCCGTGAACTACGGAATCTGTATGCGGAAGGATATAGCGGACAAGTACGGAATAAAACCGGAAGACATTACAACCGTTGATGATTTAACCGCCGTTTTTGCCAAGGTCCATGCCGCTGAGCCGGGATTATATATCACCTTTGCCCAGGGTAATACATCCGGCATAATACCCGAACTTTTGATCAACTGGGACGGTCTGGGGAACGATTACGGGGTTCTTATGAATTACGGCCAGGATGATGAACTTAATGTAGTAAATGTCTTTGCCACAAAAGAGTATGAAAACATGGTCCGCCTGGTCAGAGATTGGTATCAAAAGGGTTATATCATTCCCGATGCCAGTACCAATAACCAAACCGGCGTTACCCTGGTAGGGGCGGGGCAGCTTTTCTCTTTTGTTTCCAGGCTAAAACCGGGTTTTGATATGCAGTCAACCCGGGGAGCGGGCGGTGTCCGGATGGTTACCGCCGCCACTTCTCCGCCTTTTACTACTACCACACAGGTTGGCGTCCAAGGCTGGGCCATCCCTATTACCTGCAAAAACCCGGAAAAAACCATGGAATTTCTCAATTTACTCTATACCGATCCGGTTCTGGTCAACTTTATCGCCTGGGGAATTGAGGGAAAGCATTATGTCAAACTGAATGACCGGGTAATCACCTACCCCGATGGCGTGAATGCGGCCAATAACGGTTATAACCTTAATTTGACCTGGATGTTTGGCAATTCCCTGCTTGCCTATGTTTGGGAGGGAAATGCCCCGGATATAAATGATCAGATGATCTCTTTTAACCGGAACGCTATTGTGTCCAAGGCGCTGGGATTCCAGTTCAATGCCGCTCCGGTAAGAAACGCGGTAACCGCGGTAACCAATGTGGCGGCCGAATACCGGCTTGGCCTGGAATTCGGAATGGTCGATGTTGATGTTATGCTGCCCCGTTTTATCAAGGCCCTGGAAGACGCGGGCATTAACGAGATCGTCGCGGAAAAGCAGCGCCAGCTTGACGCATGGCGGGCCCAAAACTAGCGGTACAACCCGGAAAAGCGGAAGAATACTATGAACAGGAAACGGATTTTTAATAATTTCCGGCGGTATATTCCGCTTTTTATCATGACGCTGCCCGGTCTAGCCTATCTGGTGATCAATAATTATATCCCCATGGCGGGCCTGGTTATCGCCTTTAAGGATTTTAATTATGCCAACGGTATTTTCGGAAGCAGATGGGCGGGGATGAGGAATTTTGAATTCCTTTTCCGCACCCATGACGCCTTTGTGATCACCAGAAACACCATTCTTTATAATGCCGCCTTTATCATTATTAATACCGTTACAGCCATTGCCGCCGCAATTATGCTGAGCGAGGTAACAAAAAAAATCCTGATGCGGGTTTACCAGACGGTTATCCTGGTGCCTTACCTTATTTCTATCGTTATTGTAAGCTACCTGGTTTACGGATTTTTAAGCGTTAATGTGGGTTTTGTTAACAAAACGATACTGCCGCTACTGGGGATGGAAAGCATCGCATGGTATACCGAGGCCAAATATTGGCCGGTAATCCTGCCCGTCGTAAGCCTGTGGCGCGGCTTTGGGTTTTACGCGGTGATTTATCTTTCCAGCATTGTGGGTATTGACCGTACCTTTTACGAGGCCGCGGAACTGGACGGGGCTTCCAAGTTCCAAAACATCCGGCATATCACCCTGCCTTTGATCGCTCCGGTAATCAGCATGATGATGCTCCTGGCGGTGGGACGGATTTTCTATTCTGATTTCGGCCTTTTTTACCAGGTTCCCATGAATTCGGGAGCCCTATACAGCACCACCAATGTCATTGATACCTATGTGTACCGGGGGCTTATGCAATTGGGGGATATAGGTATGTCCGCCGCGGCAGGTCTTTATCAATCGCTGGTAGGATTCCTGCTGGTCCTTGGATCCAATCTTCTGGTCAGGAAGGTAAACCCGGATAATGCTTTATTCTAAATAGAGGGACAATTATGAAAAGTAATCGGGCCTTTGCTGTTACCTTGTATACCCTGCTTACCCTGCTGGGTTTGTTCGCGCTGCTGCCCATGCTGCTTCTTATTATTTCGTCTTTTACCGATGAATCCGTTATTTTACAGAACGGCTATTCCTTCCTGCCAAAAAAGACAGGCCTTGCCGCCTATCGGTACATTCTGCGGCAGGGGGGATTCATCTTCAATTCCCTGCGGATCTCCTTCTTTGTGACCGCCCTTGGTACCACCGTAAGCCTTCTTATTACAAGCCTTTTGGCCTATCCCCTGTCGCGGCGGGATTTTCCTTTGCGGACGCCCCTCTCTTTTGTGGTTTTTTTTACCCTGCTGTTTAACGGCGGCCTGGTGCCTACCTATCTGGTCTATACCCAGATATTTCATATTAAAAATACCATCTTTGGACTTATTGTTCCCAACTTATTGATGAACGGGTTTAACATTATCCTGGTACGAACCTACTTCGCTTCCAATATTCCCGAATCAATTTTGGAGTCCGCAAAGCTGGACGGCGCGGGGGAGTGGCTTATTTTTTTCCGCATTGTTTTACCCTTGTCCCTGCCCATTCTGGCTACCGTGGGACTTATGTCGGGCCTGGCTTACTGGAATGACTGGTACAACGGACTCATTTATATTACCCGTTCGGAGCTGTTTAGCCTGCAGAATATCCTGAACCGGATGCTTCAGGATGTACAGTTCATCCAGGCTAATGCCGGTATGGGAGGCAACCTGGCTTCGGAATTATCCAGGATACCCACCACCACGGTCAGGATGGCCATTGCCGTGGTGGGAGCCGCACCCGTCCTGATTCTTTACCCTTTCTTTCAGCGTTACTTTGTCAAAGGGATTATAATCGGGGCGGTAAAGGGTTAATATTACCGCCGCCCAAGCTCGCTGAGCACTATGTTTTCCAGACGGTTTGAAGAAGGGAACCCTTCACAATATCCTTAGACAAGCCGGTCTGGAATGAAAGGAGCTTAGTATGCGTAAACTTACCTATCTTGCGGTTTTTGAAGCTGACGGAACTCCCGGAATCAGCGTCTATTTTCCCGATGTTCCGGGCTGCGTTTCCTGCGGCGATAATTTTGACCACGCTTTGAAAATGGC
>JAISQJ010000090.1 GCA_031274285.1 Treponema sp.
GATCGCCGGGAACCTGGGTGGATGACGGGGTTTGAACCCGCGACGGCCAGATCCACAATCTGGAACTCTACCACTGAGCTACATCCACCATGAAGGATAAATCTCATTATGGCTAAAAAACGGCCTTTGTCAATTACGTTACGGCCCTTAAGGCTTTAGGTTTCCCGCCGATATTTGATATGAGGGTATGGATGTATAAAACGTGTTCCCAGGTCTTGGGACGGGAAACTGAACTGCTGCGCGGCGTTGCGGAGGCCCAAAAACAGGTCTGGGACGCGGTGGTCAAGCGGGAATGGGCCGGTTTTGAAGAGATCCTGTCCATGGTAGGCCGGATTAGCTCGGACCTTGAAGCGGTGGAAGGGGAACGGAAGACCCTTGTCGGGGCGCTGGCCGCCTCTTCCGGCGGATCGGATGATGAAACCGGTTTCTACCGGCTTATCGCTGCGTTTCCCCAGGAAGAACGAAGGGAACTGACCGCCAAGTACCGGGAACTCAAGATGACCGGTCTCAGGGTAAGGATAAACAACGATAACCTTTTGACCTATATCGCCGGGGTTAGGGCCACCATGTCCGCCTTTATCGAGACCGCCTTTCCCGATCGTAAGGGCCGCCTCTACTCCCGCAGCGGCGCGGTGGTACCGGCGGATATGCGGAGTATGGTGCTCAACCGTAGTTTTTGACGTGCCGGCTGCCGGCAGAGGGAGTGAATCATGACATCCACCTTTATGGGTATCGAAATCGGGAAGCGGGGGGTTCACGCCCACCAGCAGGCCCTGAATGTGACGGGCCACAACCTGACCAACGCTTCCACCGAGGGCTACTCCCGGCAGCGGATCGAGATGAGCGCCTTCGATCCCATCTACCTGCCCGGTCTTAACCGGGAAGAAACCCCGGGCCAGATAGGCCAGGGTACGGTGGTGGAGCGGATAGAGCGGATTCGGGACCAGCTCCTGGACAAGCAAATCGTGGCCCAGTCCTCGGCGGAGGGTTACTGGCAGGCCCGGGACCCCTATATCAGGATGATGGACCAGATCTACCTGGAGCCCGGACAAAAATCCATCCGCAGCAAGATGGACGAATTTTGGGAAGGCTGGCAGGAACTGGCCGACCGTCCCGCGGATACCGTCCCCCGGACCGCGGTCCTGGAACGGGGGAAAACCCTCATCGACGGCATCCACCACCGCTACCAGGCCCTAAAGGGTTTGCAGGTTATGGCGGACGAGGATATCCAACTGACCGTGGCCAGGGTGAATGAACTCTCCAGGGAAATTGCCATCCTGAACCGGGATATTACCAAGGTAAGGGCCCAGGGGGATAACCCCAACGATCTTTTGGACCGGCGGGACCTTTTGGTTGACAAGCTTTCATCCATCATCGATGTTACCGTGGACAACCGGGACCGGGATGAGTTTATGGTCCATACCGCGGGGCTGATCCTGGTTCAGGGGAAAATCGGCCGGCAGTTCGGCCTGGAACGGAACATGGATACCGAAGGCTACTCCCGGATAATTTGGCAGGATACCGGGGAAGAGGCCCGGTTCCGGGAGGGGAGCCTGGCGGCCCTGGTAGAAATCCGGGATGTTACCATCGAGGACGAGATACAGACCTTGGACAACATGACCATGAATTTTGCCGACCTGGTGAACGAGATCCACCGGGCCGGTTACGGCATCAATGGTGCTACGGGGAACAATTTCTTTTCCGAATACCCCTTTGTTACCAACGTAAACGGGAACTATGACCGGGATGGGGACGGCCTTTACGACACCAGTTATATATACCGCATTAACGGTACTAACGCCCTTGATCCCCAGGCCCAGGTCGGCCTTGAGGGGGAGATGTCCCTTTCCGGCCCCGAAGGGGAGGATGTGCGGATTCCCTATTATTCCACCGACCGGGTACAGGACATAATCACCCGGATCAACAACTCCGGCGCGGAGGTGACGGCCCGGCTTAACCGGGACGGTTTCCTTGCGCTCAAGGCCGCCACCGCCTCAACCGTGGAAGGGCTGGAAAGGCAGAACCCCGATTTTGTGATCCGCCATATCGAAGATTCAGGACATTTTCTGGTAGGTTACGCGGGGATACTGAGGGGTTCCGGGCCGGAGGGGGCCTATAACTGGGCACGCTCCGATGCGGTAGAATCGCTGCGGGGGGGCGCGGAAAATTACGCCCTGGCCCCCATCGCCCATCCCTCCGGGTGGATCGAGGTAAACCCCGCCCTTGTCCGGGACCCCGGTTCGGTGGCCTCCGGCTTCGGCTTTAACGGCCATCCCGCCAATCCGGGAAACGGAGACGCGGCCGCGGCCATAGCGTCGATCCGCAATACCACCGTGATGGTGGGCCGGCTTGGAACCTTTGACGATTACTTTGCCGATGCCGCGGGCCGGATCGGCATGCTGGGGGAGCGGACCGGCCGGGCCCTGGAAACGGAAAACCAGATCATGAAATATCTAAGGGATACGCGGGAATCGCTTTCCGGGGTGAACATCGACGAGGAACTTTCCAACCTGATCAAATACCAGCACGGTTACGCGGCGGCGGCCCGTTTTATCACCACCGTTAATTCCATGCTGGATACGCTTATCAACAGGATGGGTGTCTAACGATTGTACGCGAACCATTGAGGAGGAACTATGAGACGGGTTTCCACAGACATGCCTAATAGCGATATGCAGTACTACCTGCGCCGGCAGGAGGAAGGGCTCAATAATATTCAGACAAAAATTGCCAGCCAGTCCCGGATTCTGGCGCTGAGGGATGACCCCCTGGCGGCAAGCCATGCGGTACGTTACCAATCCTACCTGGCCAGGCTGGAACGGTTCGAGAAAAATACCTATTACGCCCGGGAACACTACAACAACACCTATGCCTACATGAACGAGGCAAATTCCATACTCCAGCGGATTCGGGATCTGGCGGTCCAGGGGGCCCATGGAACCTACGCCGGCGACGACATGAAGATCATGGCAGGGGAGATTAACGAACTGCTCAAGGAACTGGCGGTTATTGCCAATGCCCAGGGCCCCGATGGCAAGCAGGTCTTTGCCGGGGACCGGGTCCTTTCCGAACCCTTCCGCATGGTGGAGGGGACGGTGGCCGGGGGCGGGGAGAGCATGGTGGTCCGGGTTGAATACCGGGGGGCCGGCGCTTCCCGCAGAACCGAAATCAGCGACGGGGCCTACACGGAACTGGATATTTCCGGCGGCGAGGCTTTTTGGGCGGAAAAGATGCAGATCATCTCCACCCTGGATGCCGGCGCCTACCGTGTTACCGGGGACACCAGCATCTTTGTTGACGGGGTGGAGATACCCCTGACCGTGGGCGATACGGTGCAGGGTATTATCGCCAAGATCAACGATTCTCCGGCGCCGGTAAAGGCCCACCTGGACCCCCAGACCCAGGGGATCGCCCTGGAAGGGACCAACGCCCACCTGATCCGCCTGGAGGATAGACAGGATTCCCGGGTGCTCCAGGACCTGGGCCTTATCCGGGGCAACTCGCAAAACGGGGCCCCCAATTACAGCGATTCCGCCCGGGTGGCGGGGGGCTCTATCTTCGACATGGTAATCCGGCTCCGGGATGCCCTGTACCGGGGGGATCAGGAATTTGCCGGCAGTCTGGGGATCGGGGGCATCGATCTGGCCCTGGGGAACCTTAACGCCCGGATCGCGGAGATAGGAAGCCGGGAGGAGCGGGCGGAGATGACCTGGCAGCGCCTTAACCAGCAGATCCCCGATGTGACCGCCCAACTGGGCCGGGAGGCGGGGCTGGACTTTGTGCATGCCGCCACGGAACTGGGGATGATGGACTTTGCCCACCGCGCAGCCCTGCAGACCGCGGCGAAGATCCTGCCGCCGACTCTGTTGGATTTTCTCCGGTAAACGGGGCCCCGCGGGCTTTTAGCTTGTTGATTTTGAAAAGATGAGGAGAAGACGGTGAAGGTTAAGACCAAGGCCTATGGGTCTATCGAAGTGGAGGAGCGGCAGAGAATAGTGTTTCCCCAGGGGCTTTTCGGCTTTGAAGAACTCAAGGATTATGTGCTCCTGGATGCGGAAAAACAGCCTTTTTTCTGGCTCCAGTCGGTGGAAAGGGAACAGGTGGCCTTTCTGGTGATAAACCCCTTCCTGATCCGCTCCGATTACGAGGTGAACATCGGCAACGAGGAGTTGTTGGAGATAGGCATAGACGCCCCCGAAAAGGCCCTTATCTTTGCGATTGTCACCATCCCCGCCGACGGCCCCATGACGGTGAACCTCCAGGGGCCCCTGGCCATCAACCGGGATACCCGCCAGGGAAAGCAGGCCATCCTTAACGATTCCCGCTGGAAAACCAAACACGATATTATGGCGGAACTTGCCTCCGCCCAGGGGTAGCGCCGATGCTCATACTATCCAGGAAGGTCAATGAAAAGATCATGATTGGGGATGATATTTCCATCTCCATCATAGAGGTACGGGGCGATCAGGTACGCCTGGGGGTGGACGCCCCCCGGTCGGTCAAGGTGTTTCGGCAGGAGGTTTTTGACGCCATCAAGGCGGAGAATAAGGCCGCCGCGGAATCCAGGCCGGGGATTCCCGACATCGATCTTGGGGGCCGGTAGTCAGCCTGTTTTTCGGCAAGACTCATTCGTTGTCCCGGTTAACCTTGTAGATCTTGTCGAATTCATCGGAAATAATATTAAAAACCTCGATAAGGAAGGGGTCAAAATGGGTACCCCGGTCCGCCATCATCTTTGACACCGCCACATCGTGGCTTAGGGCGGGTTTATAGCTCCGCCGCATCCGCAGGGCATCGTAAACATCGGCGATGGATACAATCCGGGCCGCCAGGGGGATCATCTCCCCTTCCAGTTGGAAGGGGTAACCGCCGCCGTCCCAGCGTTCATGGTGGGAAAGGGCTATTTCCTTAGCCATGGGATTGGGATAGGTGGAAAGGATAAAGGCGCCGTTTTTGGTGTGTTCCCGCATGACCGTCCATTCCCAGTCGGAAAGGGGGCCTTCCTTATTCAGAATATCATCGGGGGTGCCGATCTTGCCCACATCGTGCATACTGGCAAGAAAACCGATGTTGTCAATAAAGTCCGCATCGATGTTGGGGTATTGAGTACCCAGGCTGTAGAACAGTTCCTCCGCCAGCCGCTTTGAATAGTAATTTACCCTGGTTATGTGTTTTCCCGTATCGTTGTCCTTGAGTTTGGAAGCTTCCAGCAGGCTTAAGAAGACCGCCCTGAGGAGCTGCCTGTTTTCTTCGGTCACATCGTCGAACATGATCACGAATTCAACCGGATTTTTGGCTATTTCCGCGGGGAATACATATACCCTGGTTTGAACCGTGGCCATATCGTGGGATTTGATCCGGGTTTCTCCCTTCCAGGAATAGCCGTTCTTTCCCCCCACGATGGTTTCCCGAATCCTGCGGATATCCTCTACCTGAAAAAATCTGCCAAAAATATCAAAAAAGTAGTTGCCCTCCATGCGGGGAAAGCCCACAAAGAGCTTGGCGCAGGCCGGATTGATGGCGATAATCCTGAGCTGCCGGTCCACAAAGAGTACCGGGAACAGGCTGGACATGAAAGGGTTAAACGAGGCGGACAGGCGCTTGGGCTGCTCCGGGTCCATCCCCGCATTCCGGTCATCGCCCAAACCGATGGCTTTCCCCAGCAATCCGGTAGGGGCGGAAAAATCTTCCGCCTCATCGATTTCTTCAACGAGTTCCAGTACTTCTAATTCTTCCACGGGGATTTCCGTTTCTCTATCTGTCATTACTTTTTTCTACACAACCGCCTAAACTATAGTCCGCATCGCTTTTCCGCAGATATTCAGGACCGGATAGCTCATCACCCTTTCCATTATTCACGATTGACCTTTCTTTTGCAACCGCCGCCAGTTCCAATCCACGGCCTTTCCGGTGCAGGGGGTCCAGGCGAATCCCGCCGGGAACCGGTTCCCCGCTTTCCTCCAGCCGGGAGAGGAAGAGGGGGGCGCCGGGGCCCGTAAGGAGGACGGGACCCTCCCCGGAGCGGATATGCCGGCTCAAGGTTTCCATGTCCGCATCCATTTCCCCGGATACCCGTTTTCCCCCGGCGTAAAGGGCGGCGAAAAAACGGCCCTTCTTGGCGTCCAGCAGCGGCAGCACCAGCCCCGGCCAGGGAGACCAGGGATAGGCCATGCAGTCCAGGGTAGGGCAGGCGAAAAGGGGTATGCCCAGGGCCAGGGCCATGCCCTTGGCCGCAGCAAAACCGATTCGCAGCCCCGTGAACGAGCCGGGGCCCTTCATGCAGGCCACCGCGCCCAGGTCCGCCGGTTTAATGCCCGCCTCCCGCAAAAGCCCGTCCGCCAGGCCCAGGAGGAGTTCCGAATGGGTAAGCCCCGCGTCCGCTTCCCGGTACCAGTACCGTTCCCCCAGAATCAGCGCGGCGGAGAGGCTTGACGCGGCGGTATCCAGGGCCAGGATAGCCTTCACCGCGGATCGTTCCCCCCCGAAATGCGGATGATCCGGGTATGTTCTCCGGTAATTTCAATTTCCACCCGGATGGTCCCCGGCGGCAAGGCGGATTCGATGCGTTCACTCCATTCGATAAGGCAGATTCCCCCGCCGTAGAGCAGTTCCCGGCCCCCCAGGGCTTCAAAATCATCTTCCCCGGCAAGCCGGTATGCGTCGATATGGTAAAGGGGGCAGGTAAGCGGATCGTCTTCAGACTGAAGGGCGGGCCGGGCCTCGTATTCGGAAACGATGGTGTAGGTGGGGCTGGTTACCGCTTCCGCTACCCCCAGGGCCCGGGCGATCCCCCTGGCAAGACAGGTTTTTCCCGCCCCCAGGACGCCCCGCAGGGCTAATACGCTGCCGGGCCGCAGGTCCCCGGCGATCCGTTCCCCCAGGGCCTCGGTTTCTTCAGGAGACGCGGTGGAAATTTCAGCCAGGGAGGGCCCCGGCGGAGTCCAGTTCATCGACGGCTTTTTTTAGCGCGGAATTCAGGGGCACCAGGGGGTAATCTACCTCATCGATAAGGGTGATAAGGATTTCCTTGTGGCCCGTGGGCTTATGCTCAATCGAAAAATCTATGCGTAGATCCTGGGGCTTGTTGATCAGCTCCACCACCGCCACGCCGGTATAGAGTCTCCGATAGTAAATGGGTACATCCTTTCGAACTATGTTCTTTACTTCGAGAATTTTCATTTTTTTATCCGCCCGCTCCTTGAATACACCCCTATTCTACGTATCCAGATATTCAAATACAAGGGCGTTGATCATGTTGAGGGATTTCCGGGGCACCTTGAGGAATTTGATGTGCATCACCGTGCCGGTCCGGTTCCGGTTGGTCCGCAGTACCTCTCCCAGGGCAACCACATGCTGCTTATTGGCGATAAAATCGATCTTGAGCCGGACTCCGGCGGAAATGGCGCTGGAAGTTTGGACCGAGCAGCCCCCCACGGAAATATCCAGGATCCTGCCCACCGCCTTCCGCTTATCCACCACCATCTTCTGTTCCCGTTTCCCCGGCCCCGGTTCCAGGCGTACCATGTTGAATTCCACCGGGAGCACCGTCTGCCGGCGGCGGAAACGGCGCTGGGAAAGCCGCTTAATCGCATTGGAATGGACAACCTGCAGCACCTGCCCCTCGCCGGGGGCCTTGGTAATGCCGTAGACTGTGGAATCCACGGAGAAGCCGTTGCTCGATTTAGTATAAAAGGACAGGGTAATCGGCTTGTTCCGTTCCACGGAAACCAGCTCCCCCAGGGCGTTGACGGGGTTTTCCACGATAAGGTAGGCCCCCCGGGAGGATATGACCCGGATGGGGTAGCTGTTTCCATCCAGAATAAGGACCGCCGGGGTGTTTTCCGGGATGACCCGGGTGGAATTAACATCCAACCCCCCGCCGGTGGCGGTTTCCAGGATATTCCGGGTGGCGAAAAGCACCGACAGCTTCTGCTGGGCCTCTTCGTCAGAGCCGGCGGTCCGTCCAATAGTGCCGTAGGCCCGGCGGAAGTGGCGGTCCAGCAGGGCTGGGGACTGAATTGCCCGTTCCGCATCGGTAACCCCGTCGTTTCTCATGACAAACGTGAGCATCTTGGACTGGGAAGAATCCAGGCCCATGGACCGGGAAAGCTTATGGATAGTAAGACTGCCTGTGCGCTGGGGACGGGGAGCGCTGAAGCCGGAACCGGAGATGCCCAGCCGTTTTTTGGAAAGATTAACGATGATCAGGATCATGATGAAAATGCCCACGCCGATGCCGAAATAAACAGCGTCCATAGGATTGGCATCTTTGTAGAATTGCGGTAATTGCAATGGGAATAAATACACAGTCTCCACCCCTTAAGCGATAATTGCGGCGTAGAACCGGAGCAGCCGGGGCGCCAGTTCGTATTCCGCCAAATCTCCCACCAGTACCGTATCCCGTTCTTCGTAGGCCCGGATAAGGTCTTTGAGGGCGGCGTCGAATTCTCCGATAAACTCCCGAACCGGCGCCCCTTCTATGCTTAAATTTTCGGGGGAAAGGCCCTCGATTCTTAGCAAATTGAAGAGCCGCAAGAGCTTTTCCGCCAGGGTGGAGAAGAGGGTCATGGTTTCCGCGGCCCTGCTGTCCTTGCCGGTCTGGATGTCCAGGGGAAGGTCCCCCAGCCGCCCGGCCAGGGTCTCCACCAGGGAGCCCAAAGCCTCCAGCGCGCCTCGGGGATTCTCCAATTCCCGCAGCCGCTCTTCCAGCAGACCTTCCAGGTCCCTGGGGGCAAGCCCCTCCCCGGCAAAGGTTTTTTCCGCCATAAGGTACAGTTCGGGAACTTCGGACCTGAGGAACTGGGCCTCCGGCCAGGCCTCCCAATCCCGGCGCAGGTTTTCCCGCTCCCCAAAGGCCGCGTTCTCCAGCTCTTGCAGGACCCCGTACAGGGACGCTATGGCCTGGGAGGCATGCTCAACCCAGGAACTGGTTTTAATATCAAGGGCTTCCACGGCCGAAAGCGGCCGCTTAAGAAAAGCCTCCAGGGAGCGGGAATCCGCGGTTTCGCCGTCCACTTCCAGGCCGGAGAGCCGGTGTCCCGAGCCCCGCAGCCAGTTTTCCAGCCCGGAGAGGACCTCGCCTATGGTCTTTTCATCTTCGATAGTAATATCCACCGGTTTTCCGTTAATCGTGATGTTCATGGGCCCTCGTTTCCTGTCTGGTTTTACTGCACGAACCTAAAGGCCGTGCCGGGCTATCTATTGTTGTTTCCGCTGGTACTTTGCCGACTAAAGTTGTCCAGGGAATTGGATAGCTGCTCCATGCGGTTATAGGCCCCTTCCATCTGGCCGTATTGCATCTTGAGCTGGGCTTCCCTGGCGGCAAGCTGCCGGTCCATGGTTTCGATCCGCCGCCGGTCCTGGCTGATCCGGGAATCGATGGTGCCGGTTTTGAGGGCGATGAAACCTCCGGATTCCACGTAGGGTCTGGAGAGGCTTTCTATCATGTACGCGACCCCGGAATCAACGATCAGGTCCCCGTCCGTATCGTAGCCGAAGAGTTCCTGGACCAGGGGGAGCTTGTTTTCCAGCGCGGCGTCCAGGGCTTTTTCGTCAATTTCCAGATAGCCCCGCAGCCTGGCCGGATCGTAACCGCCTCCCATGCCCGAGCGGCGCGCGTCGGTGCTTACGCCGATCTGGGCCAGCAGGACGTAATCCTGGTCCTGGCCGGAGGTCCGGTAGGCCATGGCCGCGGCCCGCTGCAGGCTGTTCTTAAACTGGCTAAGGAGGCTGTCCCCGGAAAAGGCCCCCAGCCGTTTCCGCATGTCCTCCCGTTCATCTTCCGAAAGGTAGCTCAGTTCATCGATTACCCGGTCGTCATTGCGGGTAAGGACATTCATCTCCGCCATGAGCCGGTTGTAGTTCCCCACCAGGGTTATGACCGAATCCTTTACCCCTTCCCGGTCAGGCTCGATGCCCAGATTCACCGGCCTGGGGGAAACCCCCCGGAGGGTTACGGTTACGCCGGGGATAAGATCGTCTATGGTGTTGGTATCCCGCCGCACGTCGATGCCCTCCATGGCGATAAGGGCGTCCTGGGCGGTGGAGACCGGGTTCCGGGGCCGGAAGCCCCCCAGGGCCTCGGGGTTAAAAATTTGGATGTTTCGGATGGAAATATCCCGGTGGGTATTCCTGTTGGTAATTTCCAGCGCCGCCAGAGTCCTGCCCCCGCCAATCTCGTCCAGGTTGTAGCGGACCGCATTGAAGCTGGGGTTGTCCCGGACCGGGGGAAGGGAAACCTTGCTGCCGTCGGAAAAGACCAGGGAGAGCATGGCCGGATCATCCACCCGCTGGGGAGGGGAGGGAGGAGTCCAGGGGGGCAGGGGGACGGATGCGGGATCGTTTTCGATGGTTACGCCTCCATAGGTAATTTCCCCGCCGGGGGGAATATCCGGCCCCGGAGGGGGCGGGGGCTCCACCCAGGCTTCCTCGGGGAGCAGGTTGGTTAAGGTCTCAAACTGTATGACCCAGGGGGCGTTGGCCTGGATTCCGGGATTTACCGGAACGGAAACCGCGCCCCCGGCATAGACCGAAAGGGCGGTTTCCTTAAGGTCCACGTACTGGCGGTCGGATAGATACCTAAGGGTGTTTTCCTGCAGGGGGACTTCCCGGCGGGAATCGTTCATCCGTTCCGCCATGCCGGTACTATAGGCCAGTCTTTCCGAATCCCCGGAGAAGCCCAGGCGGTTTTCCGCGCCGGTAACCTTGGATTCAATGAGCAGGGCCCTGGCGCCCCGTTCCACCGCGATAAGGCTGGCCCCCAGCCTGCCCTGGCCCCGGCGGTTGATAAGGTCGGAAAATTCTTTAAGGGTACCCCCCCGGAAGTCAAAGGAAATTTCATCCTTCCCCACGGAAAAGGTGTAGGTCCCCGGTTCAACCCGGAAGGAGTCTTCCAGGGGCCGGGAGAGGAAGCGGTCCGCCTGGGCAAGCTGCTTGACTGTAAAATGGTATTCCCGCTCCGCCGCTTCCCTGGTGGCGGTGGCGGTAATGACCGACTCATCGGCGGAACGGGCAACCCGCTCGGTAAAGGGATTTTGGAATGAGTAGAGTGAACGGGCGCCTTCCCGCAGGGAAGAGATGCGCCGACCTATTTCCTGCCAGTATCCCTTCTGGGACTCCAACTGCTCAACGTTCCGTTCGGTCCGCTCTCTGGGAAGCCGTTCCACCGACATGAGCCCCTCAATGAGCCTGTCGGTATCAAAGCGGCTTTTTATTCCCGGTATGTAAACATCGGACATCTTGCAACTCCCCCCTCGGGGGCCGGACCTGGCTAAAGGTTGAGAATGAATAGACCATCCGGCCCTTTAGGAGCGCGCGGAACATGCGGCAAGTCCTAAACCGTCTCATCAAAGAGAAAGCCGATAGTTTCCTCGATTCTGGAGTGCAGCCGTTGAAGCTCTTCGGGCGGAAGCACCTTGATCACCTTATCGGTAGCCCGGTCAATGACCTTGACGGTGATCTCGTTTGACTGGTGATCCAGTACAAATTGAAGCCTGCGGTTAAACGAAAGGCTTATCTGCTCCAGATTCCGGGTAACATCCATAATTTCCCGGCCGGTCCGGGATTTTGCCGCGGCAGTTTCCGCGGACGGGGCGGAACTCCGTATATCGCTGGCCCATAATTTCGCCGCCCCTGCAACCCGGTCCCCGGGCAAGCCGGCGACTCTATTTACCGTGGACATAATAGCCATACCCATGGTTACCTCCATGTATAACAAGCCCTGCGGCCCGGCCGTAGAGCCCTACGCTTCCCGTCATCCGTGACGGGCCTTTATGGCTGCCCCGGCGTTTAAGGTCCGGAACAGCCTTTACTTCAAAATAGGACAGGAAGGAGCGCGAACCCTCCTGTCCCGGGGGCTAAAAAGACAACGTCCAGCAGTCTCTTAGGGGCCCCGTAAAAAATCAAATCCCATCAGCCTCAAGGACGATCACCGGAAACCTTTTCTGGGGCGTCTTACAACGCCGCTAAAGGACCTTATTCCCCGTAGATTAGCCTAAAAGCTGGAGCACCGACTGGGTCTGCACATTGGCCTGGGCCAGCATGGCAGTTCCCGCCTGGGAAAGGATGGAATCCTTGGCGAATTTCACCACCTCGGAAGCCATATCAACATCCCGGATCCGGGACTCGGCGGCCTGCAGGTTTTCCGCGGCGATTGCCACGCCCTGGGAGGCCATCTCAAACCGGTTCTGGTATGCGCCAAGATCGGCCCGCTGTTTGGATATGTACCGTAAGGCATTATCCACCGTACCGATAGCCATATTGGCCTCTTCCGGGGTAGCGATGCTGATGAATCCCTCTTCCCCTTGAGCGTCCTGTAAGCCGAGGGCCATGGCGGACATATTGCCGATAAAGACCTGTTCGTTCTGGTCCATATTGGCCCCCACCTGAAGCAGCATGGTCCTGGTCCCCTCTCCCTGGGCAAAAGCCCCGGTCAGAAGATTCATCCCGTTAAACTGAGCATGGCTCGCTATACGGTTGACTTCATCCACCAACTGGGAAACTTCTACCTGGATCTGCAGGCGGTCCTCATCGGAATAGATTCCGTTGGCGGACTGTACCGACAGTTCCCGGAGGCGGTGCAGGATATCCTGGGTCTCCTGAAGGTAACCTTCAGTAGTCTGGATAAAAGACACGCCGTTCTGGATATTGCGCTCTGCCTGATTGAGGCCCCGGATCTGGCTCCGCATTTTCTCGGATACCGCAAGCCCGGAGGCGTCATCCCCGGCGCGGTTGATCCGCAGCCCGGAACTGAGCTTTTCAATCTCCTTGTTCACCGCTCCCTGGGTTACCCCAAGTTCACGGTTGGCAAACATGGCGCTCATGTTGTGGTTTATAATCATATAGTACCCTCCTTGCGTTTAATAACCCTGGCTGTCCATAGCCAGGGCCGCACTGTACGGATGGACACGCCGGACTCAGCTTCGCGCCGCCTTCGTCCGGTATGCCCCACAGGGCGAAATATTCTTCTGGCTATCCCCGTTTTAGCCGGGGAATTCGCAAAAAAATGTTCCGCACCGCCGTCCTGTCCCCTTGGGGGCGCAGGGAGGGTTGCTGTCAAAGAACGCTTGGCCCGGTAAAACCAAAGTCATACCGGGCCGGTAAACCGGCAGCCTGATACACTCAGGCCGCCTTAGTCTGGCCCCCAAACGGGGGCACCATACTCCTATCTACCTTAAAAGATACTACCTTACTGGAGAAGTTGCAAGACCGAGGTGGTCCGCTGGTTCGCCTGGGCCAGCATGGCGGTTCCCGCCTGGTTAAGGATCTGATCCCGGGTATACTGGACCATAAGGTTGGCCATGTTGGTATCCCGAATACGGGATTCCGAGGCCTGCAGGTTTTCCGCCCCAATATCCAGACCGATAACCGCATGTTCCAGCCGGTTCTGATAGGCCCCCAGGTCCGCCCGCTGCTTGTTAATGATCCGCAGGGCCGAGTCCAGGGTGCCGATGGCCATATTGGACTCCTCCGGGGTGGCCAGGGTGAGGAAGGTATCGTCCTGGGCGCTGAGTCCCAGCCCCTTCGCGGTCATGGTGCCGATGAATACCTGCTCCCGCTGGTCCATGTTGGCGCCGATGTGGAACCACATGGATGCGGTGACTACGTTTTCCCCATCCATCCGGGCAAAACGGCCGGTAAGCAGATTCATGCCGTTGAATTGGGCGTGGCTGGCAATCCGGTCTATTTCGTCCACCAGTTGGGAAACTTCCACCTGGATCATCATCCGGTCTTCGGAGGTATAGATGCCGTTGGCCGACTGGACCGCAAGCTCCCGGAGCCGCTGGATAATATCCTCGGTTTCCTGGAGGTAGCCCTCCGTCGTTTGAATAAAGGAGATGCCGTTGGCCGCGTTGGCGGAAGCCTGGTTAAGGCCCCGGATCTGGCTGCGCATCTTTTCCGATACCGCCAGTCCCGATGCATCGTCCCCCGCCCGGTTGATACGCAGGCCGGAAGAAAGCTTTTCCAGATTTTTGGTAAGGTTAGACTGGGTAACCTTGAGGGACCTATCCGCAAACATGGCGGACAGGTTGTGGTTGATGATCATATCATCCTCCATGGATAGACTGCCGGGGCATCCTTGCCCCGGTTTGACCGGGAAGACGGGGAACGGATACCGCGGATTTCCGCCCCGCTGCCCAAATCACAGCATTTTCGGCATGAATCCGCCGGTACTTGAGCTTTTTCTGAAAAATAGTAGATTTAAGGGTCAATTCCAAATTCCACATAAAGGAGAGGCTATGAAATTTTTGCTTATCACGGGGAATCCAAAACAGAAGGGGCTGTGCTTCAACCTTACCGCCGAGATCCTTCGGGGGGCCAGGGAGGGGGGCGCGGAAACGGAGACCCTGCGGGTGGACGCCCTGGAACGCTGCCATGTATGCGCCGAAGGCTGGGGCGCCTGCCGGGAGCAGCACCGCTGCAGCTTTGGAGACGACGGTTTCAACGAGGCCCAGGAGGCGATCGGGAAGGCGGATGCCTTCTGCTTTGTCAGCCCCGTCTACTGGGGGGAAATGGCGGAGGCCCTTAAATGCTTTTTCGACCGCCTGCGCCGCTGCGAGGCCGCCAAGCAATTCGCCGGCCGGGCTGCGGACTCGGTCTTTGCGGGCAAACAGGTCCTGCTGGCCGCTTCCCCGGGGGGGGTCCGGCAACGGAGCCCTCTCCTGCCTTGAACAGATGGATCGATTCTGCCGCCATGTAGGGGCGGTCATATTTGACTATATTTCCGTTAACCGCTGGAACAGCGATTACAAAAACGCGGCCGCCTACGCCGCGGCTAAAGCCATGGCGGAGGGGCGGAAAAACGGCGTCACCCTAAATAAATAATAGTTAATAATTTCCTTATTGGCATACCGTGGGAAATTCTTTGGGCCTCTCGCCGTGCCGCATTTGTCCCCCGACATGCTCAATGTTTCGCGTGCGGCCTGTGGCGTGCTTCAATCCCTTGCGCGGTTCCGTAAAACCGCCTTACGGCGGAAATTGGAAACGCTGCTGTCCTGGCCCTGTAATTGACAGGTCCTTCCAAACCGGGTAGACTTATGCCCTACAGCGAAAAGGAGCGTCCATGATCCGAATCCAAAACGGTTCCAGCCTCCGGGGAAGGGGCCTGCAAGTCCGGGCAGTCCCCCGCATGCTTTTGTGCGGCCCCCCGCTCCCTGCCCCCCATTTCCTCTTAACAGGCGTTTACCCCCCCCCCCAATCCGATAGTTTTACTAGGATATAAGCCGGTCCGGGTCCCCGGATCATCTCTTTATAATGCATCTCACTCGAATCTTTCCCAAAACCCCGCGTTTTTAGCTCACCGTCAATTAGTTTTTGGTCCAGCCC
>JAISQJ010000138.1 GCA_031274285.1 Treponema sp.
GAGTCAGCCCCGATGCGATGAAGGAACTCTGCTCGGTAGACATCGAAGGCTGGAAAAAGGAAATCGCCGATGTCCGCAAGAACCACTACCCCAAATTCGGCGACAAACTCCCGAAGGAACTGTACGCCGAGCTTGACGCCATCGAGAAACGGCTTGGGGTATAAACCAGCCCCGGCAAAACCATGACCGTACAGGCCCGCCCCGCAGGGGGCGGGCTTTTTTTGACCCCGCCCGCATCATGCAGGCTGGGCTTCCGCCCCGCCTAACTTCCCCCCAAAAAGGTGCATACTGCGGTCATTTTTCCCTATAAAAAGGTGCATCCGTCCTGTCTTTTTACCCCCAAAAAGGTCCATACTACAGCTATTTTTCCCTTGAAAAAGGTGCAAGGTATACCTATACTGCTACCATGCAGCGGAAAGCCTTGGAAAAGCTTATGACCTGGAAGGCATCGCCCGGGAGGAAACCTCTCCTGGTCAAGGGCGCCCGGCAGGTAGGTAAAACCTGGCTGCTCAAGGAATTCGGGAAAACTGCCTTCCGCAACACCGTGTATATCGATTTTTACAACAATGAACGGGCCAGAAGGCTTTTTGAAGGGGACCTGGACCCCCGGCGCATTATCGAGGAAATGCAATTCCTGAGCGGTGAAACGATAACCGGGGAAACGCTGATTATCTTTGACGAGATTCAGGAATGCGGCAGGGCGCTTAACTCCCTCAAATATTTTTACCAGGATGCGCCGGAATATCATGTCGCGGCCGCGGGAAGCTACCTGGGGATCGCCCTCCACCCCAACGATTCTTTCCCGGTCGGTAAAACCGACGGTATCACCCTCTACCCCAGACCTTCACCGAATTTCTGGATGCCATAGGCGAAGGGCAGTGTACGGCGGTTTTGGAAAAAAACGATCCCCGCCTCCTGCCTTTGCTAAGGGACCAGCTTATCAAGAATCTGAAATATTATTTTTATACCGGCGGTATGCCGGAGGCGGTCCTGACATTTTCCAGAGAAAAAAATTTTGAAAAGGTTCGGACCGTACAAAAACGGATTATCGCGGATTATGAGGATGACTTTTCCAAGCATATCAACCTTGCCTTGGGAGAAAAAGTTCAACGTCTCTGGAATTCCATACCGGCCCAATTGTCCAGGGAGAAAAAGAAATTTGTCTATAACGATGTAAAACCGGGGGGTAAAGGCAGGGATTTCAAATCTTCCCTGTTCTGGCTTTCCCGGTGCGGCTTGATTTACGAGGTATACCGGGTAAGCCTTCCCCACTACCCCCTGGCAAGTTATGTTGAACCGGATCATTTCAAATTGTACATGCTGGACCTTGGCCTTCTTTCGGCCATGTGCGGACTGGATATCAGCGCGTTTCTGGAGCCTGACCCGGCGGTCTTCGATCATTTCAGGGGCGCCCTTACGGAACAGTATGTTCTCCAGGAGCTTAAAGCCCTGGATGATATGCCCGTTTTTTACTGGTCCAGGGAAGGTTCGGCCAGAGCGGAGGTTGATTTTATCATCCAGCAGCGGAACATGGTTATTCCCCTGGAAGTAAAGGCGGAACGGAACCTAAGGGCAAAAAGCCTAAAAATATTTCTGGATACCTACAAACCTAAAACCGCCATCCGCTCGTCGCTGGCGGATTTTAACCGGGACGGCCCGCTGGTCGATCTCCCCCTCTACGCCGTAAGCCGCCTTCAGAACCTGCTTGACCTGTAAAAATCCACAGGCGCAATCGAGCAGGCACTAGCCGTTGATCGCCTGGTAGATGGAGGCGTGGGGCAGGACGTCCGCGTTGTTTTGGGTGGCCAGATCATCCAGGCGGCGCAGGCGGCGGGAAAGGTCCCGGGCCAGATTCATCATGACAATGGCAAAGGCCTTTACATCCTGCTTGTAGATTTCGTAGAGGGCGCCGTTGGAGACGCTGACCGCTTCCACCCTCTCCAGGGCCCGGACCGTGGCCGCGGAGGGCATCATGTCCAGAACTTCCATCTCCCCCACGGTGTTTCCCTCTTTAAACTCCATCAGCACCAGTGCGTTTTTGATTATCGCCACCCGACCGGAGACGATAAAAAAGACCCGCCCGTTATTCTCCCCTTCCACGATAAGGTCCTGTCCGGCCTGGTAGGTATCATGCTTCATCAGGGGAAAGATACCGTCAATCTGATCCTGCATAAGGCCCCCAAAGAGGGAATACTTCCGCAATTCAGAAGGTTCGATCATACTACACTGCCTCCGCGGCCGGAACCGCATCTCCGGCGATCATGCCGCCGGCCGGAATTTCCAGCCCCGGTTGGCGGGATACAGGAGGCCCACCAAAAGGTAGACGCCGATACCCACCGTCAAGAGGCCGGGAAAGCCGCTGGAAACCGCCAGAATCCTGGCCAGGGCGCTGCCGGCCACCGAAAGCCCCCCGTTCATTCCCCATGCCCAGGGAAGAAGATGGGGCTTGTTTTTTTGCAGGGTATCCAGACCGTTGGGAAAGGGGACCCCCATGAAAAAGGCCGCCGGCGCGATGATAAGCACGGAAACATAGATCCGGGTCAGCAGGGGGGCGGACTGGAACCGGGCCAGAAATTCGGTCAGGCCCAGGATGTAAAACAGGAGCCCCCCGGCGACTATGGCGCAGGCGGCGGGCACCACCAGGGAACGGAATTTCTTTATCAGCCCGGAGGCCAGATTCCCCAGGGCGGAGAAGATGAGCATCACCGTAATAACGATACTGGTGGAATAGGTGGGGTTGGAAAGGAAGACCCCCAGCCGCTGGATAAGGTAAATCTCTATGAGCATATACCCCAGGCCCAGGCCGGCATAGTAGAAGATAATTCCCACCGTGCTTGCGGGATTCCTAAAAAGAGTTTTTCTGCGGCCGATGATGGGAATGACAATAACGATAAACCCGAAAAGGCAGGCCTGTACCAGCAGGCCCAAAAGGAGAAGGTAGCCCCATTCCTCGGAAATATCCTCCATCTGATCCAAATAGATGGGAAGATTGCGGAGTTTAAGAAAACCTGAGTAATAGGGCCGCTCATCCCTCATGGTCCGTATATCAAAGATGTACTGATCCTCGATGGCCCCGGCGTTTCCCGCAAAAAAGACGGGGATCGCCGCCCGGTACATATCGGCGTTGGTAAAGCTTTCCACCTCCGCCGTTTCCTGGCCCTCGAAATGGTGGAGATAGGCCCCCATCAAAATATCAATGTCCCGCTGGGGCAGTTCCGCACCGGGGACGTAGAGCAGCTCAAAGGAACGGGTTTTGACAAAGTTGTTAAGGTCGTAGAGTTCCCCTTCGGTAAAGGGCCCGTTTTTTATCAGTATCGTGGAGGTGGACATGATAAGCCCGAAGGAATAAAAACATTTTTCCGGCTCCTCCATGCCGGATTCCCTCATGGCGGTAATGATACTGTTAAGCAGTTTAAGTACGTTCCGGGGAGGGTTAAGCCGGTCCCAAACAGTGACCGAAAGCACCCCGCCCTCTTTCAGGCTGGAAAAATACTCCTTAAAAGCTTCCACGGTATATTTAAAGTCTTCATGAACCGCGTAACCGCCGGAATCCGACAGGCCGATAGAATCCACCAGGCTTATCTCCACCAGGTCATACTCCCCCTGGTGGTCCAGACACCAGGACCGGCCCTCTCCCTGGATTACGTTGATAAGGTCCGAATTCAAGAGCCCCCCGGTAAAGCGGGAGAGGTTGGGGTCGTCCCGCAGCAGGTGGATCATCTCGGCGGAGGGCTCCACAATGTCGATGTTCCGGGCCCCCTTGTACCGGGCAACCTGGGCATTAATGCCGCCGCTTAAATTAACCAGCAATACATCGGGATTGGCCAGCATGGTGTAGGGCGCGGCCATGGGCAGGTAGTCCATGTCCCCCCGTTCATTTTCCCCCAGGCTGCCCATAACCCCTATGGGGCCGGAACCGTCCACAAAGAGGCCCCAATAAACCTGGGAGGACTCCGAAGTATCCTCCAGGGCCGCGTTATCGGAAAGTCCCGGGGCAAAATGGAAGTATTGGGAAGCGTAGACGTGGTATTCCCCCGCGGGGCTGAACGAGTGGTGCACCAGGAGGGAATCGGGATACTTCCGCACATAGCTTATGGCCTTGTAGTCGGAGATTCTGATATTCCCCCAAAAGAAAACGCAGAAGATCGAGGCCAGGGAACAGAGGGCCAGGGCGGTAAGCCGGGGCCAGGGAAAACGGTAAACCCTGGTTTCCGCATCCCGCTCCACGCAGGCAAAGGCCGCCGCCGCGATGGAAAGCCCCAAAATGGGAAGGATCAGGTACTGGGGGGGCAGGAGGAACATAAAAACAATGATAAAAAATCCCCCTACCCCGGAACCCACCATGTTCCAGAAGTAAACCTTTTGAATCTCCTCCCGCAGGGCAATAAAGGAAACGCCGGTAAAGGTGGCGATGACAAAGAAGGGAACCCCGTAAATAACGTAGTACGCACCGATAAACCAGAGCTGCCGGGAATCGGATGCCAGAAAAACCGGATTAAAGGGCACAAGCTGGGCCACAATGGCGGCCCCCGCCATCAGCAGGGGAAGGCTGACGGCGCAGACCGACAAAATAGGGCCCGAATGGGAG
>JAISQJ010000022.1 GCA_031274285.1 Treponema sp.
ATCCCCTGGGTGCATAACGTAAAAAACACCGACCTGGCCATTGCCATTGACGACCGGGACAGCATGGCCCTGCTCCGGCTCTTTAACGAAAAGGCCGGGAAGGATCATCTGGAGCGGGAAGCGGGCCTGAGCCGGGAACAGGTTGAAAGCCTGGCCCTCATGGGGATCTCCGGCATCGCCAATATGCTCTGCTGCATCAAATTCGCCAAATATTATGAACTCACCTCCAACGACGTGGTGGCCACGGTACTGACCGACTCGGTGGATATGTACCGCTCCCGGCTGGAAGAGCTGCGGGAGGAGCGGGGCGAATACCGGCCCCTGGACGCGGCGGCGGATTTTGCCGCCAGCCTGTTGGGTGAGGGGACGGACAACATGGCGGAGCTGACCTACACCGAGCGCAAACGGATCCACAACCTCAAATATTACACCTGGGTGGAGCAGCAGGGGCGGACTGCGGAGGAGCTGGACGACCAGTGGTATCATCAGGAAAAAAGCTTCCTCGCCGTTCAGGGCCAGGCCGCGGAGATCGACGCCCTGATCGATGAGTTCAACTCCAAGACCGGGCTGCTCCCCTCATGAGGAATGTGCTGGGGGCGGT
This sequence comes from Treponema sp., assembly GCA_031274285.1. GTDB lineage: Bacteria > Spirochaetota > Spirochaetia > Treponematales > Breznakiellaceae > JAISFT01. The sequence goes on from JAISQJ010000022.1 coordinate 602, forward strand.
CTGCGTAAGCTGCGGCGCGGAACATGAGGCCGGGGACGATACCTACACCTGCGAAAAATGCGGCGGGGTTTTGGAGATAGTCTACGATTATCAATACATCAAAACCCGGATCACCCGGGAGAAGCTGGCGGCCAATAAGGATCATTCCCTCTGGCGTTACCGGGACTTCCTCCCCATAGCGGCGGAGGCGAAACTCAGCCCCCTCCGGGTGGGCTGGTCGCCCCTGTACCGGGCGGACAAACTGGGGGAGGCCCTGGGCCTAAAAAACCTTTATATCAAAGACGACGGCCTTAACCCCACGTCCAGCCTGAAAGACCGGGCTTCTGCCGTGGCGGTGGTCCGGGCCGTTCATGCGGGGAAGGACACGGTGGCCTGTTCCTCCACCGGGAACGCCGCCTCCTCCCTGGCGGGGAACGCCGCGGCCGGGGGGCTGCGGTCCTTCATCTTCGTACCGGATCGGGCCCCCGCGGGAAAGCTGATCCAGCTTCTCATCTTCGGCGCCATCGTGGTTCGCGTTAAGGGGGACTACGGCGACGCCTTTCGACTTTCCGCCCAGGCGATTGAAAAATACGGATGGTACAACCGGAATGCGGCGATCAACCCCTACCTGTCGGAGGGGAAGAAAACCGTGTCCTTCGAGATCGCCGAGCAGTTAGACTTTAAGGTTCCCGATTACCTGGCGGTTTCCGTGGGGGACGGCTGTACCATCGCCGGAATCTGGAAGGGCTTTAAGGACCTCTACGCCATCGGCCTTATCGACCGACTCCCCCGTCTTATCAGCGTCCAGGCCGAGGGCTGTTGTCCCATTAACCGGGCCCTGGCAAACGGCCTGCCCCTGGCGCCCATGGAGGAGCATACCATGGCCGACAGTATCGCGGTGGGGGTCCCCCGGAACGGCGAAAAGGCGATCCGGGCAATCCGGGAATCCGGGGGGATCGCGGTTAACGTAAGCGATGAGGAGATCATGGAGGCCATGCGGCTCTTGGGTTCTTTGGCCGGGGTCTTTGGGGAACCGGCGGGGGCCGCCGCCACCGCGGGCCTGAAAAAGGCCGTGGGGCAGGGCCTGACGCCGGGGGATGCGTTGGCGGTGTCGGTGGTTACCGGCAACGGCCTCAAGGATACCGCCGGCGCGCAAAGAGCCGCAGGAGCGGCGCTGCACATTCCCCCCGACCTGGGACTCCTGATCGGGGAATTCCGGCGGCTGGGCATTAGGCCCTGATATACGGTACGGAGGAGTTATGGATTTTGACAGGATTAAGGCCGCGGCCCGTGCGTATGCCGCTGACATGACCAAATTTTTGCGGGACCTCATCGAGATTCCCGGGGAGAGCGGCGGCGAGGAGCCGCGGGTTAAACGGATCGTTGGGGAAATGGAAACCCTGGGCTTTGACAAGGTGGAGGTGGACAAGATGGGGAACGTGCTGGGCCGCATAGGTTCCGGGAAAACCCTCATCGCCTTTGACGCCCATGTGGATACGGTGGGAATCGGGGAACGGGACAACTGGATATTCGATCCCTACCGGGGCTTCGAGAACGAGGCCGAGATCGGCGGCCGGGGCGCTTCGGACCAGCTTGGGGGCATGGTTTCCGCGGTCTACGGGGCCCGGATCATGAAAGACCTGGGGCTCCTCTCCGACAGCTTCCAGGTCCTGGTCACCGGTACGGTACAGGAGGAGGACTGCGACGGCCTCTGCTGGCAGTACATCATCAACGAGGATAAGATCCGGCCCGAGTTCGTGGTGATCACCGAACCCACCGACGGCCACATCAACCGCGGCCAGCGGGGGCGGATGGAGATCCGCGTGGAGGTAAAGGGGGTCTCCTGCCACGGCTCCGCACCGGAACGGGGGGACAACGCCATCTACAAGATGGCGGAGATCATCGGCGAGGTAAAGGAACTGAACGGCAAATTGAAGGATGATGCATTCCTGGGCAAGGGCACCCTGGCGGTGTCGGAGATCTTCTACAAGTCCCCCAGCCGCTGCGCGGTGGCGGATATGTGCGCCATTTCCATTGACCGCCGCCTTACCGCCGGGGAAACCTGGCAGTCGGCGCTTAAAGAGATTGAAGCCCTTCCCTCGGCCGCGCGTTACGGGGCCCGGGTATCCATGTACCGGTACGACCGCCCCAGCTATACGGGCCTGCGCTATCCCACGGATTGTTTTTTCCCAACCTGGCTGATAAGCGAAGACCATCCGGTGACTAGGGCCATGGCGGAGGCTTACCGGGGTCTCTGGGGGGAACCGGAAATTGCCAAATGGACCTTCTCTACCAATGCGGTGTCCATTATGGGCCGGGAGGGAATTCCCTGCATAGGGCTGGGGCCCGGCAAGGAGGCGCAGGCCCACGCCCCCAACGAGCTTACCTGGAAGCAGGACCTGGTGAAATGCGCTGCGGTCTATGCGGCCCTGCCTTCGATCTATACGAAACACAAGGAGCCGGTATGAAGGATATTGCCAAATGTAACAAAAAACTTGAGGGGCTGGATTTCGGCGGCCTGTACGGGGATGACTTCTTGCTTACCTGGGAAAAAAGCGCCGGTGAACTGGCCGCCCTTTTTACTGCGGCAGACGCCCTGCGTTTCCTCCGGGAGCGTAACATCGCTACCAGGCTGTTCCGAAGCGGCCTGGCCGTCTCGTTGTTCCGGGATAATTCCACCAGGACCCGCTTTAGCTTTGCGAGCGCCTGCAACCTTCTGGGCCTGACGGTACAGGACCTGGACGAGGGCAAGGCCCAGATTGCCCACGGTGAAACGGTCAGGGAGACGGCGAACATGGTGTCCTTTATGGCGGAGTTGATCGGCATTCGGGACGATATGTTTATCGGCAAGGGGAATGCGTACATGCGGGAGGTGTCCCGGGCGGTACGGGAGGGGCGCCGGGAGGGAGTATTGGAGCAGCGGCCCATGGTAATAAACCTGCAGTGCGACATCGATCATCCCACCCAGACCATGGCGGACCTGGCCCACATCATCCACCACTTTGGGGGCATAGAAAAACTGCGGGGGAAGAAGATCGCCATGACCTGGGCCTACTCCCCCTCCTACGGGAAACCGCTGTCCGTACCCCAGGGGATTATCGCCCTGGCGACCCGCTTCGGCATGGAGGTGACTCTGGCCCACCCCGAAGGCTATGGACTTATGCCCGAAGTGGAAAAAATAGCGGCCGAGCATGCGGCCAAAAGCGGCGGGAGCTTTAACAAGGTCCAATCCATGGAGGAGGCCTTTGACGGCGCCCACCTGGTCTACCCCAAGAGCTGGGCCCCCTATGCGGCCATGGAGAAGCGGACCGCCCTGTATGACCGCAATGATGTTGAGGGAATCAAGACCCTGGAAGGGGAACTGTTGGCCCAGAACGCCCTTCACCAGGATTGGGAATGTACGGAAGACCTGATGAGGCGCACCAGGGACGCCCTGTACCTGCACTGCCTCCCCGCCGACATTTCCGGGATAAGCTGCCGGCAGGGAGAGGTAGCCGCCCCGGTATTCAACCGCTTCCGGTCTTCCCTCTACCGGCAGGCCGGCTACAAACCCTACATCATCGCCGCCATGATCCTCCTTGGCAAATTCAAGGATCCCGGAAAACTCCTGGCCCGGCTGGCGGAAAGAAAAAAACCCAGGGTGCTATCATAACATCCCGGCCCTTGACCCCCTGCGCTGTCCGGGCGCCTGCTTCGACACGGGATTCGGCGCAGGGCCCTGCCTGGGGGCGGGGAACAACAGGTTAAGGTTGTTCCGGGCGGCCTTGAAAAAGGCGGAAACGGTTTTTGCGATAAGTTTTTTGGTGGGGCCGTCAATGCCCTGGTAGCCTTTAATCATCAGGGAGGCGCTTTTAAGCCAGTCGTCTCCCAGCTTTCGCAGGGTGCCGGTTTCCGCGGAGGAAAGAATTTCGTAGAGGGCGTCGGCAAAACGCCGCCGGTGTTCGCCGTCCATCCCGTCAATCCACTCCCTAAGGGTATGGTTTACAAAGTCGCCGCCCTGGCTTATCTCCTGCACCCTGACCACATCGTCCCTGCCTACCTCCCAGGAAAAAACATCGTGCTGCATGAAGGCGGTTTGATTGCTCTTGACCACCGTATAGTTTTCTCCGTGTTCAAAGAGCATGCCCACTATCGCCGATTGGGGCACAAAGGAATGGATCCGGTCCTTTACCTCCAGGTAGCCGGGGCTTTCCAGCACCCTCCGGTTAAAGCCGGGGGCATCGTTACTGTAGACCGCGCGGATACGGCGGCGGATATTCTTTTGACAGAAGGCGGCGGCATAGACCGCCAGGTTTCCCCCCTTGGAGTGTCCCCCCAGGCGGAGGGGACCGGGGATTCGGGAGGCCGTCTTTTCCAGGTAGGAGACCGCCTCAAGCTGGGCGGGGACCACCTCGGTAAAACTCATGTTAAAGTCCTCTTTCCAGCCGACGATGGTGTTGTCGGTCCCCCGGTAGCTCAACAGGGCCGTGCCCTCGCAGCCCGTAATGGTGACGGCAGAAAATTGTTTCTGCGCCTCCGGATCAATCTGGTTAACGTAGCCCCGGAGTTCCAGGCCCCCAAAGCGGCGGCTCCGGCCCAGGTCCGCCAGCAGGGCCGGATCGTCCCGAAATACCAGGACATCCTTAAAGGCGCAGGGATTTCTTTTCAGGATGACCGCGGCTTTTTTCGCAGCCGCCGCAATAGTTAGGCCCTTTTTTTCATCCGGCCCGCCAACGATACGGTCAAAGGGAAAATAGGCAAGGTGGGTAAGGATGATGTTGTCCACCGGGTTAAAGGGGGAGGCGTGAAAATCCAGATCCCCCCACCACGCGATATAGTCGAAGATTCCGGCCATGGGTACAGTATAGCACGGAAACAGTGGTGCGTCCCTCTTGTGAATCGTCCCTCCCCCGGTATACCATGTCCCTATCATGCTGAATTTCGAAGCCGAACTTGATAAATTGCTTTCCCGTGAAATTCAGGATCTTCCCCAATACGAATTTGCGGAGCTTGCGGCCGCGGGACAGACGCTGTTGGCGGAATTCAACAAAAAGCAAACCGATGTATCCTTGCAGGTTGAGGAAATCTACGATCTGGTCAAGGAGCAGGAGCTTTTGCAGGACACGGCGAAGGCCGAAAGGAACCGGGCAAATCAACTGATCCAGGCGGCCATAGGACTCGGCGACCTTCTTGAGGATTTTTACGTCTACGCCCGGCGGAGCGGCGATGAAGCGCTGAAGCATCAGGCGGGGCTCCTGTGGGAACAGGCCGGCGGCATTCTGGCGGGCCTGGGCATAACCCGCTTTGGGGAGAGCGGGCAGTTCCTGGATCCGAGGATTCACACGGTCAAGGCAAGCGCCGAATCGTCCCTCCCGCGGGAGTGTATCGTCGAGGCGTTGCAGAGCGGTTACGCATATCAGAATGCCCTTATACGCAAGGCTGCGGTGGTGGTAAGCCGGGGGCCGGAGTACGGTACGACGGACAACGGGACCCAGAATCAAGATACCCAGGACCAAGACAATGAAGGAGAACCGTGCGATGAGTAGGATAGTCGGCATAGATTTGGGAACGTCCACCTCGGAAATCGCCTGTATTGTGGAGGGTACGCCTAAGCTGCTCCCCAACCGGCAGGGTAAGCTGATTACCCCTTCGGTGGTGCATATCGGCCAGGACGGAACGATCCTGGTGGGCGAAGAAGCGGCGGAATATCTTTTTACCCGGCCGGACTGTACCTTTATGGAAGTCAAGCGGCTCACCGGCAGCGGCGAGACCCTCAAGGCCCACGGCAAGGAGTATGCCCCGGAGGAGATTCAGGCCATGCTCCTGGGCTACCTGGTCCGCTGCGCGGAAGCCGCCCTAAAAGAAAAGATCAAGCGGGCGGTGATCACCGTGCCGGCCTACTTTACCGATGTGCAGCGCCGGGCGACGGCCAAGGCTGGGGAGCTTGCGGGCCTGCAGGTGGAACGGATCATCAACGAGCCCACCGCGGCGGCCCTGGACTACGGCCTTTCAAACCTCAAGGATTGTAAGAACGTGCTGGTCTACGACCTGGGCGGCGGTACCCTGGATGTCACGGTGCTGGAGCTTTTTGAAGGGGTCATCGACGTAAAGGCAAGCAGCGGCAACAACCACCTGGGGGGCAAGGATTTTGACGAAATCATCATGGCCCGTCTGGCGGACCCGGAGAAGGATGAGCGGGCCCTGATGCGGCTGAAAAAGGCGGCGGAGGAATGCAAGATAGCCCTGAGCGCCCAAGATGAGTATAAAGTGTCCCTCCCCTTCCTCCTAACCGGCAAGGACGGAAAACCGGTTTCGGTGGAAAAGACCGTCAGCCGCCTGAACTTTGAGGAATGGGTGCGGGAGAAGGTTGCTTCCACCAAGGAGCCCATGCTGAGCGCCCTGGGAGATGCGAAGTTAAAACCCGAGGATCTGCAGGTCGTGCTCCTGGTGGGGGGCTCTACCCGGATCCCCTGCATAAGAAGCCTGGTGGAGCATACCCTGGGCGCGGTTCCACGTTCCCTGGTGGACCCGGATCTGACGGTGGCCAGGGGCGCGGCGATTCAGGCGGGGCTTATCGAGGGCAGCATCAACAACGAAGACCTGGTGCTCACCGATGTCTGCCCCTACACCCTGGGAACGGCGCCCCTCAAGTACGGCGTCTTCGGCAAACGACTGGTCTTCGATCCCCTTATTCCCCGGAATACCACGATCCCCGCCGAAAAGGCGATGATCTACACCACCGCCTCAGATTTTCAGACCAGCGTGGTCATCGACGTATACCAGGGGGAATCCTCGGACCCGGAGCATAACGAGCGCCTCGGCGAGCTGCGCCTTACCGGAATCCCCCCCGACCGGCAGGGCAAGGAACAGATTGAGGTAACCTTCGGCTACGATATGAACGGCATCCTCCAGGTAAAGGCCGGGGTGGTTTCCACCGGCAAGCAAGTTTCCGCAGAAATCAGTACCACCGGGGTAAGGGCCAAGCCCGTTTTGGATCTGTCCACCTGGGAAAAGGCCGAGGGAGCCCGGCAGTTCCGCCCCCTGATCCGCAAGGCCGAAAAGCTTATCGCCTCCGGCAGGGATATGGGCGATGATATTAAGCTCCTGGTGGACCGGCTTAAGGAATCGCTGCTGCTGCAAAACAGGGAGCAGGCCGACGATCTCCGGGAGGAACTGCTGGCCATGCTTGAGGTAATGGAAAAGGTGGGTAAGCTGGTACCATGAACGCATCTGAGATGGGGGAGCGTTACTACCGGCTGGGTCTTGGGGCCGCGAAGGGGCGGGATTTAAGCGCCGCCCTCCGCTATGCGTCCTTTGCCTCCATGCTTGACCCGTTACACGGCGGCGCAGCCCGGCTGGCGGAACTTTGCCGCCATGAGCTTGGGGAGGGGGAACCTGTTCTTGAGCAAGCCGGCCTCCTCGTGCAGCAAAAGAAGTGGAAGGCCGCGGCCAGGGCGCTGAAAAACGTTCCCCATCAAAGCGTGCGGCTCCTTAACACCCAGGGCTGCCTCTGGGCCCTGGCGAAACGTTATGCCTCCGCAGCGGATTGCTTTGCCGGAGTCCTGGCAAAGGACCGGGGGAACCGGCTTGCCGCGGAAGCCCTGGCCGATCTTGGCCGGCGGCGGACTTGTTTTTGGAGGTTTTTTTGACTCTCTTTGATGAAGTGAAAAAAAGCTACTACGAAACCCTGGGGGTCGCAAAAAACGCGGAAGAGGCGGAGATAAAGCGGGCCTATTTCAGCCTGGTCCGCCAATATCAACCCGACCGTTTTCCCGAAGAATTCAAAAAAATCCGCGCCGCCTACGAAACCCTTATGGACCGGGAGAAACGCTCCGAATACGATGCCATTGGTAATCTGCCCAATTCCGTGGTCCCCCTTTACCGTGAGGCCCAGTGGTTCGACCGTTTGGGCAGGCGCAGCAAGGCCGCGGAATTTTACGAAATGATTCTGAAAGGCCACCCTGAGCTGGACAAGGTCAGGGAACAATACGCCCGGTCCCTGTCGGCGGATAGCAAAACAGGTAAGGCCGTTGAAGTTTGGGAGGAACTCTGCCGGAGACATCCCGATAAGAGCCATTACGCACGGGAACTGGGAAACAGTTACCTTGAGCGCGGCTGGAACAAGAAGGCCCTGACCGAAACGCAGCGGGCCCTTGCGCTGGACCCTTTCTCCACGGATACCTGGTCATCGCTTATTACCTGTACCATCGCCGTACTCAATGTCGGCCAGGAGTCCTGGGATGAATTAAAGAAGCTTTCCCGCAAGGCCCTTGAAACGGTCAGGAACGTCAAAACCGACGAGTGGAAAAAAATCCATCTCCATACCTGCGCGTTTGTTACCACAGGCCTTAAAGAAACCGGGGAGGCCAGGAAACATCTGCGGGAGATCATCCGCCTGGCCCGCGAAGGCGGTCGGTACGGGCAGGAAGAAGGCCGGCATGCCTTTAAAGAAATATTGGCCGCTGTTCCCGGTGAAGCGCTTGGAACCCATTACCCGGGGCTAAAGGAATTGGCGGACCTGGTTTCCGGCGCCGATGACAAAAAAACCCGTGCAAAGTTTGATGACATCGAGCTGAGCTTCCAGATTGAGGGCCTGGCGGCAAAGGGTTTCCATGAAATTTTCCAGGATCTTTTCAAGGCCTTGAACGCCGGCTATGAAGAGGAAGGGGACGAACTTACTATACTGTCGATGGAATATCTCATCCTCGATGATAAACCAGCCTTTGATCCACAGCTAAGGCGGTTGAAAGGGGAGTTCCCCCAGCTTTACGCCCTGCACAGTTCTTTTTTTAATGAAGTCCTGCGTACCCGCAACCCTGAAAAGATGCTGTACCAACGTGCGAAAAAGATTAACCGGTATAAACGGGAAGCGGGCATCGTTGACGAAGAAGACGAATCCGGGCCGGAACAGCCCGTCCACCGGGCCCAGCCCAAGGTCGGCCGCAACGACCCCTGCCCCTGCGGCAGCGGGAAAAAATACAAACACTGCTGCGGGGCCTGATAAGCAAGAGATAATAAGTAAAAGACTTTTGCCCTTCTTACTTCTTACTTCCCAGCAGCCGCTCCGCGTTTTGGTGCAGGATTAAGGTCCGCTCATCGTCGTCCAGGTCCAGTTCATAGAAATCTTCCAGGCAGCGGCGGGGATCCCACATGGGGTAATCGGAACCGAAGAGAAAACGTTCGGCCCCGTAGATTCGGATCAGTTCCGCGGACCGCTTCTTCCCCAGGTAGGGGATGGAACTGGAAACATCGAAGTAGCAAAAACGATCCTTGAGGTATTCCAGGGCCAGGTCGAAGAGGGACCAGCCGCCGAAGTGGGCGGCCACGGCAATAAGCCGGGGGAAGGCGTCCAGCACCCGGGCGAGGCGGGCGGGATGGGAATAGGGGTAACGGTAATCCCCGGTGTGGAACACGATGGGGAGCCTCCCTTCCGCCAGGGCATAAATTTTCATCATCCTTTCATCGTCGATGTTGAACTGCTGCATGTCCGGGTGGAATTTCAGGCCCCGCAATCCCAGACCCATGAGCCGCTCAATCTCGGCGCCGCTGTCCTCAAAGTCCGGGTGCAGGGTGCCGAAGCCGGTAAGCTGGGGATGCTCCTTCACCGTCCGGGCAATAAAATCGTTGATGCTCATCACCTGGCCCGGCGCCGCGGCCGCGGAAAAAACCACAAACCGGTCTATTCCCTGCCAAGGCGGGATGCTGCCGGGGCTCTCCCCTCCCGGCGCGTAGCGCAGGAGTCCCGTTGCCGTGCCGTCGCAGCCCATGGGTATGGCGTAGAAGGCGCATATATTGGCCACCGCCCGGGAAGCTATCTTATCAGGATAGATGTGGGCATGGAAATCGATGATCATGGGGGCCATTATACCCTATAATCCTTTTATGGAAAGCGCCGACCTTGACAGGATACTCCTGGACCATGCCGGAGACCCCCAGGTCCTTTTTGTGTTCCCCACGGATATTGCCCTGAACCGCTGGGTGGACCGGTTGTTAAGGCTCCGGGGCGGGGGGAGCCTGGCCATGGAACAGTTTATCCCCTGGGACCGCTTTAAGAACGCCTCTATCCGCTCCCGGATGCAGGACAGGCAGAGTATTCCCCCCATCTTGCGGAAGATCTTTGTCTGCCGCCTGCTTGAGGAAAACGCCGCCCTGGTCAGGGACCGGGGGGAAGGGGAGGCTATTTTTAAATTCCTTATTCCCCCCCGCTACGCCCGGGACGCCGCTTCCTTTGCCCCCTGGCTTGCGTCGGTGCTCCCCCAGTTGGGAAGCTGGTTCAAAAAGGCCGCGGGCAAAGATGCCGCGGAGATCGGCGCCGGGGATGCGGCAAGCGGCGGCTTTGACAGGGAAGAGGATCAGGACCTCTTTTCCCTTACCCTGCGTTACGGGGAATTCCTGAAAAAATACAGGCTCTTTGAGCCGGCCTGGGAAAAGCCTCCCTTTGAGGATAATGGCCGGGAATGTTTTATCTTCTTCCCCGAATCCCTCAGCGATTTTTCCGAATACCAGGACCTGCTGGAGGCAGCCCCCCAGGTAAGGATTATACGGCTGGAAGCCATGACCGCCGGGAAAAAAAACTACCGCAGCTTTTTCTATACCAACGCCCGCAGTGAAATTACCGAGGCGGCCCTGTACATCAGGAATCTTGTAGAAAAGGAAAAGGTACGCTGGGAAGATATTGTGGTAGGCATCCCGGAGGGGGAAAATTACGAGCCCTACCTGATGCGGGAATTTGCCAACCGTAATATTCCGGCGGTACGCCGCGCCGGGAAGCCCCTTAGTTCGTATCCTGCGGGAAAGCTCTTTACCGGCATACAGGATTGCTGCGCCCAGGGTTTTGCCTTTGAGCAGGTTTCCAATCTGCTCCTCAATTCCCATCTCCCCTGGAGGAACCGGGAAGTCATCGATCAGCTTATCGACTTTGGCATTAAGAATAACTGCCTATGCTCCTGGACCGAAGGCGGCCGGCGGGAAGACCCCTGGCTGGACGCCTTTAATTCCCTGGCGGGGAGCCGGGAACAGCGGGCCCAGGGCTACTACCGGGAATTCAAGGCCGCCCTGGAAAAGACGGCGGGGGGGCGGAGTTTTAGGGACATTATCCGGGCCTACTTTGCCTTTCGGGACCGGTTTCTGGATGTCTCCCAATGTTCGGAAGAGGCGGACGCGGTACTTTCCCGCTGCGTTTCAGAACTCCTCTCCCTGGCGGAAATTGAAGATTCCTTTCCTGACCTGAAGGCCCCGGACCCCTACGGATTTTTTATTGAACACCTCAAGGAAACCACTTACCTGGCCCAGGAAAAAAAACAGGGTATCTCGGTTCTTCCCTACCGCACCGCAGCCAGCGCCCCCTTTGACTGCCATATTACCCTGGGCGCCAGCCAGGATAATCTTTCCATCGTTTTTTCCCGGCTGGCCTTTCTGCCCCGGATGAAAAAGGAAAGGCTGGGGCTTCGGGATATTGACGCTTCACAGGACTTTATCGCCATGCACAGTCTTAATTCCGCCCTGCCCGCAGCCTTTTTCTGCTCCCGTCAGGGCTTTGCGGGTTTTGCCATACCCCACAGCGGCCTGGGGATACGCGGGGAGCCCCGGCTCCGCTGGGCGGAAGAGGAGGGGCAGTTCTTTGCCCCCGATCTTTTCGCCGGGGAGGAAGCGGCTTTGCGTTCTGATAAAAAGGAGCTTCCGGAACTGCACCAGGTTCAGGCCCTGGGATTCCGGGCCTGGATGGAACGGCGTTCCCTGTTAAGCGCCGAGGGACTCCGGAGGTTTCCGGATCCGGGGATTGCGGAACTCCTCAAGAAAACCTGCGGCGGGGGAAAGATTCCCGTCTCCGCCAGCGCCCTGGAACCGTACTATTACTGTTCCGCCAAGTGGCTCTACGAGCGGGTCCTGAGGCTGGAAAGCCGGCGCATGGAGACCGCCCTGATGGCGGAAAATGTGACCGGAAGCCTTTACCATGCGGTACTGGATAAATTTTTCAAGTCTCTGGCGGGGGAGCCCCTGGAAAGGCCGGCGCCCAAACAGGGAGGGGCCCCTCCCCTGCCCCCGGCCTACTCCGCGATTCTCTCTTCGGCGGTCCGGGAGGTCTTTGGGGGCCTTCCCCTGCTGCCCGGCGAAAAGACAGCCCTGAGCGCCCTGACGGCCCGGCTGCTCCGGGCCCAGGAACAGGCGGTAACGCGTCAACTGGAACTGCTCCTGGCCTCGCTTTTGGCCTGCTTTGGGGGCTGCCGTGTTGCAGGGAGCGAATTAAGCTGCCGGCTGGAAAAACAGGATTACTATCTTACCGGAAAGATCGATCTCCTCCTGGCCGACGAGCGGGAGGATTCGGAAAACTCAGGCGGGGTTATCGTGGATTTTAAGCTGAGTAAAATTCCCAAGCGCGGACCCTGCATCGGGGAGGGGGAACGGGGGCTGGAGAATTTCCAGCTTCCCATGTACATCACCCTGGCGGAAGCCTCCGGCGCGCCCCCGGTCCGCACCGCCCTTTTTTTCAGCATCCTCAAAAACGATGCTGCGGTGATCATCGGCAGCATCCGGGACCAGGTAAGCGGAAAGCAGAAACCGGGAAGGCAGGCGATTCTGCGGGGCGTAGGAGAGGAAGATAAATTCGGCGCCATCATGGCGGAATTCGAGACCAAGGCCGAAGGCTACGCCGCTGACTTCAAGGACGGCCGCCTTTCGGTCTCCGGCGCCGGGGAGGCTCAATGCGAAGGGTGCCCGTACCGGCGGGTCTGCAGGACCCTCTACACGGTGGGCGGGGACCGGAGCTTCTTCTCCGGGGAGGAGCATCTCCATGGCTAGGGCAAAACCCGCGGGGGAAGCGAACCGGGCCGTCTCCCTGAACGATGAACAGCGGCGGGCCCTTGACTGTGACCGGAACGCCGTGGTGGCCGCGGGCGCGGGGTCGGGGAAGACCTCGGTGCTGGCGGGCCGCTACGTCAGGCTTATCACCGGCGCCCATCTCCGCCCCGATCAGATCCTTACCCTTACCTTTACCCGGAAGGCGGCGGCGGAGATGTACCAGCGGATTCACGGCGCCCTGAGTGCCGAATCCCTGGCCGCCGGGAAGGGGGACCCGGCGGGGGCGGCCCTGGCCGATTTTTTTCATGCCCATATCCAGACCCTGGATTCCTACTGCGCCTACATCGTAAGGCAGGGGGCCTCCCGTTACGGTATCCGTCCGGATTTCACCATTGACGACCAGGGGGCCCGGGAACTGGCGGACCGGGAGAGCCTCCCCTTCCTCATCTCCCGCCGGCATCATCCGGCCCTGGAACGGCTCTACCGGGGAAAGCGGCCGGCGGATATTGCCCACGGGCTTTTCGCGGCCTCGGCCTTTGAGTACGGCTGCGTCGATGAAAGGCCGTCCTATACCCGGGGGACCGCGGCCCAATTCGATCTTATCCGCGCCCGCTGGGACCAGGCCGCCGAAGAACTGCAGCCCCTCGTCGATGAACTGGTCTCCCTGGCCCTGGAAGAACAGGAAGATTCCTTCCTCCTCCAGTTAAAAGCCCCGGCACAGCAGTGCCGGGCCGCCCATTTTATAACGGGGACGGAGCTAAAAACATATTTCGACGGCCTCCTGACCTTGGAGGATTCGAAGGGGAACCCCGTTGCCGCGGCCGAGGACCACCCCCTGCGGGGGCGGATCACCGGCTGGCTGAGGATTATCCACGATCTGGCCTTTGCCAATGCGGCTAGGGGCAAGCGGAATTCCAGGGCCAAGGAAATTGCCAGGGAGCTTCGCAGGCTCTACGCCGGCTTTTCGTCGATTCTGGTCTTTGTCCTCCAGGGGGGAATCATCCTTTCGGTCATGGCCCTGCTGGAGGAATTCCAGGATAGCTACGTGGAAAAAAAGCGGGCCCAGGGAATCCTTACCTTTACCGATGTGGCCCATCTGGCCCGGACCATACTGCGGGATCAAAGGGATATACGGGACAACGAAAAGGCCGCGTTTAAGGCCGTCATGATCGATGAATTCCAGGACAACAATTCCCTGCAAAAGGAACTCCTCTTTTTACTGGCGGAAAGGCAGGATTGCCATGCCCTGACCATACCGGAGGCCGCCGGCCTTGAGGGGGAAAAACTTTTCTTTGTGGGGGATGAGAAGCAGTCGGTCTACCGGTTCCGGGGGGCCGATGTTTCGGTCTTCCGGGAACTGAAGAACGAGCTTGCCGCCGAAGATCTGCACCTGGCGGTCAATTACCGGTCCTCCCCCCAGCTTATCGCCTGTTTCAACGCCCTTTTTGGGGGCAGCCTGTACGATCCCTCCGGCGCTTCCCCCCTGTTTCAGTACGCCGCCGTCTTTGCCCCTCCCAAGGGACTCCCCCCCTACGAGGCGGACTACAGCCCCCTGAGGGCGGGGATAACCGAAGGCGGCGAAGTGCGGGTCTGTGTGCTGGATTCCAGGGGCGATGAAGATGACGGTGAGGACGATATGGGGACCAATGAGAGCGAAGCCGTCTTTACCGCCGCCGCCATAAAAAAGCTGCTGGAGGAAAAAGATGAGTCCGGCCTTCCCCGCTACAGTCCCGATGATGTGGCCATTCTGTTTCGCAGCCGCAAGGCCCAGCGGCTCTTTGAAAAGCATTTAAGGCTTCTGGATATTCCCTATGCGGGGGAAGGGCTGGGCAGCTTTTTTGCCGACGGCCCGGTGAACGATCTGGCCGCCTTCCTCCGGCTGACGGCCTACCCCCTGGACACGGAAGCCTACGCCATAAGTCTGCGCTCCCCCCTGGCGGGCCTTTCCCTCCGGGGCCTGGCCTTCTGCATCGACGCCTTTAACGGGGCCGAACCCACGGCCCTGCCCTTTTCCGGGCCGCCTCCGCCGGACGAGGCCGACCGCCGGGCCTACGAATTGGGGGGGGAACTCTACCGACGGATCCGGGAGCAGGCCGCGGGGCTTTCGATCAGCCAACTGTTAAACCGGCTCTGGTACGACGAAGGCTACCGCTACGAAACGGCCTGGAATCCCCGGACCGGGGCCCACCGGGAACTCTTTGACTACCTCTACGGCCAGGCCGTAAAGGCCGATGATGAGGGCCTAAGCCTGGCGGCCTTTAGCGACCGGCTGGAGGCTATGCGGGAGCGGGAGGAACCGCTGGCCGATATGGAAATCCCCCTGGAACGGCCCGGCGCGGTGAGACTCCTCACCATACACAAGAGCAAGGGCCTGGAATTCAAGGCGGTCTTCATCGTCTGCTGCGGCAACCGGAGCGGCGGCAGGCGGAACGACCGGGAGATCTACTATTCAGCTTCCAACCGCGCCCTCTCCTTTAACCCTCCCCTGCCCCCCGAATGTGCGGGGATCGAGGGGGTCAAACGGAATTTTTTCTACGAACAGGATCGCCTGGAGGAACGGCGGAAAGAGACCGCAGAACTCAGGCGGCTCCTCTACGTGGCCATGACCAGGGCCCGGCAGCGGCTCTTCCTGACCGGCGCCTTTCCCCTTGAGGCCCGGGACAGGGAACTCCTGAGCGCCCTTAGGGCGCGGCTGGACGAAAAAAAGGCGGCCGGAGCCAAGAAAAACGAAGACCAGGGATTCCGGGCCCTGGAGGGCGACCGTATCCTGGATGACGGAACCTTCTTCGGCCTCCTGCTGCCGGCCCTTGCCGAATCAAGACCCTATCTTGAGGGGGGCCTCCCGCAAAGCGGGGAACTGCCCCCCTACCTCAAACTGGAGGCTATCCCTGCCCCGGAGCCCCCGGCCGCGGAGAGGCGGGACTATCCGAATACCAGGGCCGGCCTTAGCCGTTTTCTCCGGGACGCCGCCCCCCTTTACGCCAGGGCCCGGGTCGTGGATACCCCGGTCCTGGCCCAGGATCACCTGAGCCCCAGCGGGGCAAAGGAACGCATAGCCGGCTCCCAATACGACCACGATCATACGGCCATACCCGGTCCCGCATTCCTCCACAGCCCCGCCCTGTCCGGCCGGGGCGCCGCGGATCTCTTTACCCGCATCGATCCCATCCTTGCGCGGCTTGCCTTTCACGCCGAATTCGGGACCATAGCCCACCTCTGCGTGGAAGCCCGGCTGACGGGGACGGTGGAACGTCTGCCCCCGGCCCTGGCGGGCCGGCTTGGGGCCGCCGAGGCGGAAACCCTGCTGGAGGCGGGAAAGGCCGTGGCGGAGCGCTTCCTGGCCTCCCCTCTGGGGATCGAGGCAAGGGGGGCGGCCCGCCGCTGGAGCGAATACCCCTTCCGCAGCCTCTGGCGGGAAGGAGCGGGGGAAGGGACGGCAGGACAGGAGTTTTTCATCAACGGGGTCATCGATCTCCTCTACGAATGGGAAGACGGGGTCCGGGTGGTGGATTTTAAAACCGACGGCGTGGAAAGGCCCGAAGAACACCTGGCCCAGATGAGCTGCTATGAGCGGGCGGCCAGGGAACTCAGGGGAAAGCCCTGCCGGGTCTGGCTCTACTACCTCCGTACCGGCCGGGCGGTGGAAATTAAAGATTTCAGTCTTTCGACCGCTGATAGAACTGACCGTTGATCTGCTCGGTTTTCAACACGTTGACAAAGGCCTTTTCGTCTATTTTCTTTATGCCCGCCATAAGACAGGCCACCTCATTGGCGGATACCACCGAATAGAGCAGCACCCGCTGGACCTTTTGGTAATGCCCTAACCCGATGAAGGATGTGGCACCGTGGCCGGTCTTTTCCCGGATAAGGGCGTAGATCTCCTCCGGCTTCCCGGTGATGATGAGCAGGGTTCTCTGCTGGTATCCCCGGTAGAGGGACGACAGGGCCACGGTGGTGGTGAACTGAAAAATGATTGAATACAGGGCCTGATTCAGGGTAAAGAGATAGGCGGCCAGCACTAAGATAACGCAGTTCCCCGCCAGGATATAGTTCCACGCATCTTTCCGGTATCGTTCGGAAATAAATATGGCGATAAAATCAGTCCCGCCGCCGGTGGCGTCCGCATAGAGACAGAGGCAGGTGGAGACCGCGTTCAAGAGGCCCCCGAAGACCGCCGAGAGCAGGGTATCGTGGAGCTGCAGAAATTCGGTGAATACCACCGCCACATTGATACCCCCGATCTCGGCGCCGGGCATCCAGTCGGTAAGGAAGCCGCTGACCAGAACCATAAGGCAGGAATACAGGGTGAACCGTTTCCCGATAAATTTGAAACAGATGATCGCCGGCGCCGCATTCAGGATGTAGTAGATAATGCTAAAGGGCAGCCGGACATTGCCAAAACGCAGACCCGCTTCCTGTATGAGCAGGGTAAGCCCGGTAAATCCCCCCGGAATAAGCCCTCCGGCCTTTACGAAGGTATTGATGGTAAAGGCCATAAGCACCGCCCCGGCCAGGATCAGGGCAAGGCGCTTAAGGGTTTTCTTTATCATTCTCCGTATTTCCAGCCTTCCTGGGTTAAGGTGTAGGTACCGGCCCGTTTCCCATTTACGGTATAGTAATTATCAAAATTTTTTGAAGGGGAGAGGAGCAGATTCCCGTCGGTATCCCGGTATTCCACCAGGCCGCCGGCGGCGGCGGTGCGGACATCAAAAGCCCGCCTCCCCATGGTAGTAATACTGTCGGGGATCGTCACGACTTTAATCTGATTGTTATAAAAAGCCCCGCCGCCTATATCGGTTACCCCCGAGCCGATCTCCACCTGGGAAATTTTGTTCCCCGAAAAAGCCCCGGCCCCGATAGCCTTAACGCTGCCGGGGATTGAAAGGGTTTTAATATTATTCGAGAAAAAAGCGTAATCACCGATGCTGGTAATATTCTCGGACAGGGTGACGGCGGCAAGGCGGTTCCGGGAAAAGACCCCTTTCCCGATGGAATCCAGCCCCGTGCCCAGGGTAATTTCGATAAGCCGGTTCCCCGCGAAGGCGCCCCGGCCAATGACGGACACGTTATCGCCCAAAATTAGACTGCTAAGCCGGTTACCGGCAAAGGCCCCATCCCCGATGTCCGTCACCGAATCAGGGAGGGTAAGCCGCTCCAGGCCCCGGTTGGCAAAGGCCCCCGGTCCGATGCGGGTAACCGGAAGGTCGTTGATAGATTCCGGGATCACCAGCTCCCTGGCCCTGCCCTTAGACCCGGTGATCGTTAAGGCGCCGTCAAACTCTTCCACCGTTATGTTCAAATTTTGGGCGGCCAGGGGGAGGGCAAGGAACACGCACCAGACCGCGGCAAGGCTTTTTTTTATCATTCGGACCCCCTTAGTCCTAAACAAAAAAACCGTAATTCCTTGCATCACAAAGAATTACGGTTTGGGCGATACAAGAGTCGAACTTGTGACCCCCAGCGTGTCATACTGGTGCTCTAACCAACTGAGCTAACCGCCCGGAAACCTACGTTAAAATACAGTAGAATACCTTAATTAACAGCGCCGTGTAACGGCGTATATTCATACCGCAGGGCCGGACGCCGCCGGCGCCGTTCCCGTCTTATGCGGACCCGCCCCGCCGGGGGTTTGGGCCTCAGTTCCGTTCCCGAATAACCACGTTAATCTCAATTTTACCGTTCTTGCCGCCGGGACCAAGCTGCATGGGAACGATAAGGGCTTCCACGTCCTTGCCCAGGTTGCTGGAGACTTCCATGTTGTCGCCGGTAAAAAGGGCCGGGGGGGTAAGATCGAATTTGAAACCCAAATCGTGGAGCTTGGTCACCGCCTGGGCGGTGATCATGTTGGCAAGTTCCTGGATGGTGGCCTTGGCCATATCGTCCATGGCCTTGAATTCCTCACCGTTCATGGCGCTTACCACAAAAAGCGCGGAATCCTTAGTCATGTCAAAGAGGACCCGGCCTTCCACATCCCCGGCAAGGCCGACCAGGGCCGCCACACCCTGAATAGCCATATTGGTGGACTTGAGAAACAGATCCCCCCGCTTTACATCGGTGTTGAGCACTTCCTTGAGCACATTAAAGGCCGCCTCGACAAAGGGATTAATGTATTCTACCCTCATAAAAAACTCCTTTCTACAAACAACTATGAATTACGCAGATAGGCGGAAACCGGATCTGTCGCCACCCGAAGCCATTCGCCGCCCTGGAGCTGCTCGTTGCGTCCCAGAATAACCATGCCCCGGTCTTTTAATTTTTCGGTAAAGGTGGCAACCACCTTTTCCTGCTCCTGCTCCGTAAGGAAAGATAAAATATCCCGGGCCAGGATAAAATCTAAAGCCGGCAGGGGGTTGTCATTCAGAATATCGTGGTATTCAAAGACTATCGAATCTTTGATCTCCTGGTTAAAGCTGTGCCCGTTTCTTCCGTTGACCACGAAGGGCCGACAATACTCCGGCAAATCCTCCAGATCAAAGACCAGATTGGGGGCCTGGGATATGGCCATAATATCGCTGTCGTTGGCCCATATCTTGATATGCCCGCTGGGATACCGCTGTTTAAGTATACAGGCAAAGGAGAAGGTTTCATAGCCCTTGCCGCATCCAAGATTCCAGACCTGGATGCTGTTGGAGGGAAGGTCCGGCAGGGCATTGCGGACCAAACCGGCGTAATCATCGTCCCAGAATACCCCCGTACTGGGGGAACCGAAGGAAGCAAGAAAATCATCCGCATCGGTGGAATTTTTAAGCTGAATATCGGCATCGGAATGGGTAGCGGCCCATTCGGTAAAACGTTTGTCCAGCCAGGCCTCGTTCACCAGGGACGCATGGAAATGCCGCAGGGCATCCAGGCTTTCCCGGATAAAACCGATGGCCGTATCGGGCACAACCGCCGGGGCCGTGGGAGTCTCCGCCTTCTGCGGAGCCTGGTATAGTACCCCGGCCCCCGCCGTTTCCGTGACGCGGGGCTTTTCTTCCTCTTTGCTCTGGGAGAAAATGCGGACCACGTCGAGGATGATGTAAAGGTCCCCCTGCTTTTCCACCACGCCGCTGATGAACTTGATGTTGATATCCCCAAAGATGGGGTGAGGGGGCTGGATAGTTTCGGAATTGATCCCCACCACCTTGTCAATCTTGTCCACGATAGTCCCGTAGACCCGGTCGTCAATACGGAGGATCAGCATATTCTCCTGACCGTCGGCCTTTCGATCCAGGGGCAGATGAAAAAAAGATCGCAGGTCGATGATGGGGATGATGTCCCCCCGGAGGTTGTACACGCCCTTCACAAAGGAAGCGGCGTTAGGCACATAGGTAAATTTATCCGCCTTGGCAATTTCCTTGACATTCATGATGTCAACGCCGTAATCCTTTCCCCCCAGGGAAAAGGTGATCATCTTGTAATCGACCGCGTCTGCCCGGTCTTTCTGTTCCTGGAGTTCGGCGTTTACCTGCGCCAGATCTCTAATCACCGCCATGGTTTATCTCCGTCACCGTATTGAGGATTCGCGGATACGCCGGTTCTCCATCTCCCGGCGGAGTCCCAATTCCAAAAGCTGACCCACATCGATGATCAGGGAAACCGAACCATCGCCCAGTATCGAAGCCCCAGCGATACCCGGGGAGTTGGTAAATTGATCCCGTAGCGGTTTAATAACCACATCTTCCTCACCGATAAGGCTGTCCACCATGAAACCCATCTTCTTTTCCGCGGTACCCACGATAACAATAAAGTTGTATTCCTGCTGCTCCTCGGTTTTAATACCGAAAAGCCGGTTCAGCCTGAGCAGGGAAATAACATCGTTACGGATATTGAAGACCTCGTAGTTGTCGATCATCTTGATGTCCGCGGGCCTGATCCGCAGGCTTTCGATAACGCTGGTAATGGGGATGGAGTAGATTTCCGTGCCCACCCGTACCAGGAGGCCCTGGATAATTGCCAGGGTAAGGGGCAGTTTGATGGTGAATTTGGTACCCTTACCCCGTTCGGAACTGACCGTCACGGTGCCGTTAAGCTTATCGATCTGCCGACGCACCACGTCCAGACCCACGCCCCGGCCGGAAATACTGGTGATCTGCTTGGCGGTAGAGAAACCGGGCTCAAAGATCAGATTAAAGGCTTCCACATCGGTAAGGAGTTTGTTGGGGCTGATAAGTCCCCGCTCGACCGCCTTAGTCTTAACCGCCTCCACATCGATGCCCTTACCGTCGTCGATAATCTCAATGACGATCATGTTGCCTTCGTTGGCGGCCTTGAGGATGACCATGCCCTCTTCGGGTTTACCCGCGGCTTTCCGGTCTTCCTGGGATTCGATCCCATGGTCGATGGAATTCCGTACCGAGTGCATGATGGGGTCCAGGAGGTCCTCGATAACCGACTTGTCCAGCTCGGTCTCTTCCCCCTCTATGACCAGGTTGATCTTCTTGTTCAGGGACTTGGAGAGGTCCCGAACCAGCCGGGGGAACCGGCTGAAGATCTGGCTGATGGGCACCATGCGGATCCGCATGACCCCTTCCTGGAGTTCCCCGGTAATCCGTCCCAGGTTTTGGGAGGTGGAGCGGAATTTACCCATATTGACCTTGACGGAGGCTTCGAAACCGTCAAAGAGGGTAAACATATCCCCGTATTCTTCGCCTATTTCCTTGCGGATATCCTTGACGGAACGTCCCCCCTGGATGCTGTCCAGGTAATCGGGGAGCTTGTCAAAGAGGCTTTTGATTTTTTCCCGGTATTTGTTCTCCAGATCGTGGAGTTCGGCCAGCATGTCGTTAAACTGGTTGCTGATCTGGTTGAAGGTTGCCTTGGTGATGACTGTTTCGGACACCAGGTTGAGGAGATCGTCGATACGCTTGGAATCCACCCGCAGAATGGAGCCCGCCTCTTTCCCGGCTTTTTTGGCGTCTTCTGCGGCATTTGCCGCCGCCTGCTTGGCGGGGGCAGCCTCGGCGCTCTCCGCCTTGG
>JAISQJ010000133.1 GCA_031274285.1 Treponema sp.
GCGCCTCGGTTCCCGAGATATTCGGCGTCATCGGCCTTCCCTTCCTCCGGTACGAAAAGGCCCTGGCCCCCACGCCCGTCTTCACCCTTATCCAGTACCACGGCGAGTAAGGCCGCCTGGGTAATTCCCTTGACAAGTACGGGCGTTTTTGGTTAAATTTTGTTGCTATGAATCCCGGCTTAGGAGTTTGCAACAGGCTGCTAGCTGCCGGGAAGCTTTCCCCGGTTGTGTAATGGTAGCACGGCAGACTCTGGATCTGCTTGTGGGGGTTCAAATCCTCCCTGGGGAAAACGTTAACCCGGAATTTTTTAGTTTTCACGGCCCCTTCGTCTATCGGTTAGGACGTGAGATTCTCAATCTCAAAAGAGGGGTTCAACTCCCCTAGGGGCTAAATCGTTACCATAATCAAAGGAAATTGTTAACCTGGTATGATGCTTACACGAAGGGGATTTTTCCGCCGGCTGCCAGGCTTGGGGGCCCTTGTTTTGGGCCTTGCTTCCTGTGGGGCTTCTATTTCCGGCAAGCTGGAGCGGGGCGGGGTGGGGGACTTTAACGTTTCCGCCGCCCTGGAGCCGGGGGCCGCCGCTAAGATTCGGGACTTTCTTGCCTTTTCCCAGGGGAATCCGGGCGGCGGGGAACTGTTAATCAACGCGCCGGCCATTGCCCGTTCCATGAGCAATGCGCCGGGGGTGGCCCAGGTAAACTTCCGCAACACCGGCTCCGCCGCCCTGGAAGGGCTGGTAAAAATCGCCAATATCGGGGACTTTCTTGCCCCCTCCGGCAAGGCGGGGTTCATCAGCTTTCAGGAGAACCCCGGCGGCGGCGGCCGGGTGGCCATTACCCTAAACCGGGAGGCCGCGCCGGACATGCTCAGCCTCATCTCCCCGGATGTGACCTATTACCTCATGGCCCTCTTTGCCCCCATCGCCACCGGGGATGAACTCAGCAAGGAAGAATACCTCATCCAGGTAAACCTGTTTCACGGCCCGGCGGTGGCGGGGGAGATTTCCCGGGCCAGCGTCCGCTCGCAGGTGGAATTTCCCGGCCCCCTGGTCTCGGTCAGGGGGGGGACTTTTTCCGGCAGCAGGGCGGAATTTATCATTCCCCTGGCGGATCTTTTGGTGCTGGAGCAGCCCCTAAGTTATGAGGCAGTGTGGCGGTAAAAGGCTATGGCCCAAAAGGGCCGGATATGCCTCCGGCCCTTAGTTTTTTCACGTCCCGATTGCTTAAAATCGCCCCAGGATATAAAATGGCAGTATACTTATTTGAGGGGAGACGGTTCTAAAACGCCGAATCTTGGGATCGCCGCCTTGAAAATTAAGGAAAAAGCAGATTATGGGCTGTTTTTTCCCGGGGCCGGGCCAAAATCAGGGTGGTTTTGACCCGGCTCAAGTTTATATGGTGCATGGGGGGTTTTCATGGCAGCGGCTGAAGCGGGGGATATGACATTTCCCCAGGAACTGGTTTCTTTCATCGACGAGTGGAAGGAAAAACCCGGCAGTCTTATCATGATCTTGCATAAGACCCAGGAAACATTCGGGTACATTTCCCGGCAGGCCGCCGAACGGCTGGCCCGGCTTACGGGTATCCCCCTGGCGCGGATCTACGGAGTCATCACCTTTTACCACTTCTTTAAGACCACTAAACCGGGTAAATACAAGATTTCCGTGTGTCTGGGAACCGCCTGCTACCTCAAGGGCGGCCAGGACCTGATTGAGGAGGCCCGGAGTATCCTGGGCATCGGCGAGGGGGGGGTGACCGAAGATGGGCTTTTCTCTATCGATCCGGTCCGCTGTGTGGGCTGCTGCGGCCTGGCTCCGGTCATGACCGTGGGGCCCGATACCTACGGCAAGCTTACCAAGGACCAGCTCCCGGAGATCATCGCCAAGTATCAAAATGCCTAGGATGGAATTTTGCACTTTACCCTGGCCGATCTGGTTACCGATATCACCCAGAACGGCGCCGAGTCCGGGGCCGCGCTGGTGGAACTAGAGGTTTCCCAGGCCCTCAATCCCGGCGGGTCCGGGGAATTCCGCTTTACCGTGCGGGATAACGGCAAGGGCATGAGCCCGGAGGAACTAAAGCGGGCGGTGGACCCCTTTGTCACCGACGGGGTCAAGCATCCCCACCGCAAGGTTGGGCTGGGGCTTCCCTTCCTCATCCAGACCGCGGAGCAGTCCGGCGGGGGCTGGGATATCAAGTCAGAAAAAGGGAAGGGCACCACGGTAAGCGCCTGGTTTGACGCGGGCAATGTGGATATGCCCCCGGTGGGGGACATCCCCGGCATGTTTCGTTCCATCCTGATGTTTCAGGGGCCCCGGGAGATACATATCACCCGGTCCCGGGGAGGGCAGAACAGCTACGAAATCCGTAAGACGGAGTTGGCGGAGGCCCTGGGGGACATGGAAGATACGGGAGCCCTGGTACTGTT
Organism: Treponema sp.; assembly: GCA_031274285.1. Taxonomy (GTDB): domain Bacteria; phylum Spirochaetota; class Spirochaetia; order Treponematales; family Breznakiellaceae; genus JAISFT01. The sequence goes on from JAISQJ010000133.1 coordinate 2,432, forward strand.
GGATCAGTACCTCCGTTCCCTGGAGGAAGATGCATAAACCCACCGGCCCTAAACCGGGCCGGCGGTTTTTTTAGGGTGTGCCCAGCATGGGCGGTAACTCGGCGGTGAAAGTCCGCTATGCGCTCGGTAGCAGGAAGCATTAGCCAAGAGCAAGGGTGTCCATCGCGAGGTGGAATCTGAAGGAAGCTGGAGGCAAAATCCCGAACCGACGAACAGGAACCGTATA
>JAISQJ010000169.1 GCA_031274285.1 Treponema sp.
CTGTTCAAATATCCCGTATTTGATGTTCAAGTTGCCCGTATTTACTGTTCAAGTATTTCCGTTTTGATGTTCAAGTGTTCCGTATTTATTGTTCAAGTTTGGCCGAAATATGCAAAAGAATCTCAGCATCAAGCCCCCTTATGCGCCTGCGAACCAAAGGTTCGATGCGCCTTTGCGGTTAAAAATTTCTGGCGATATGTAATTACGCTCTGAATTATGGGTCAAATTTAGCCGGAAAGAGGGTGTAGCGCTGATCGGGGTTTTTCGTAGCCCGAAACACCGCTGGGCGGCAGACATATACAGACCTGTTAAACGATGTTTTTTTACCCCCGCCATCCGACCGCCCTGCGTCAAGGATGTCGCAGGGCGTGGAATGCTGTCTTCGTTTTTCTAAATTAGAATACTATTCTTAACCATTATGGAATCATACGTCTGCTATGCAAAATTATTTTGCTTAAAGTTTATTGACCTAAAATAAAACTCCGCACAAAAGGCATGGGTTTGCCTAAATACATTGCAAATTCACCCGCAAAATAAGTGTTACCTATCCATTTATTTTTTCTCTAATTTTTTGTATGAGCATATCTCTATCCTCTATTGTACTATAATATAGTATTTCTTCATCCGTTAATTTACCACATTTAATTAATTCTTCTTCTGAGAAAATACGGATAAGATTTTTAAAATTTTTTATACGAGCTATCTTTGCTATTTTCAATTGAATGGTTACATCAAGATTGTCAAATTTGTTATATGCTTTTATTGTGGTAACAAAATATTTTATAAAAACTCCTGCTAAAAACAGTCCGGTAAATGATAATATTATTTTCAATGCCATAATTGAACTCCATTATTATAGTAAGTTGAGAGTGTAAATTCTCCACTTAAAGCATCGATCTACGGTCCTTTTTTCTCCACGCCGGTTCTCCCTTCGAATAAATTCCCGCAAAACGGTGGACAGGACATAAAGGTCGTAATTTCGGGAATGGTATACGACCGCAGCGTGTGTTCCGGAGAAAAAATATATGTAAAATTGGAACGCTTTATATCCTAGTAAAACTATCGGGGGGGGGGGGGGGGGGTAAAAAAAAAAATTAAACACATGGAGCAGGAAGTGAATTATAGGATGAAACAGCATATCGTGGAACTTTCCCCGCGGTATGCCGTTCCGCGTGTTGCGGATTTTACGCGGCGATACATACATCGGCCCGGAAAAGCATTGCCGGATCCCGGCCGCAGTCCGCTCAAGGCCGGCGCGGGCGGGATGTTCGATACACGCCGGTGTGTACCGCCGCATACGAATCGCGGAAACAGCGGCGTTTGCGGTATACGGCAACATCCTGTCCGGTCCGGTATTTCTGCCGTCCATGGTTCATCTCCTTGTATGCGGGTATATTTCTAAAAACAATACCGTTTTTTGAAAAAAAGTACAAGTCTCTGTTTCCAGGGCAACAGCGTTTGCTTTTTATAAAAGGATACACCCGCTTTTCCATCGGGTGTATCCTCTACAGCATTGGGCGGGCTATTTCGCTCCCTTTACGTTGGTGAAGAAGAAGTACCCCAGGGGGGTGTAGTACATGCCGCTCAGGGCGGAGTTCATCATATAGGTCTGGGTGTAGAAATAGATGGGCGCCATGGCGTGATCGGTTCCCACCAGGAGGTCCTCCGCATGGTGGAGGTAGCGCATCCGGTCGGCCTGAACCGCGGTCCCTTTGGCGGCGGCGATAAGCCGGTCAAACTCGCTGTTCTTGTACTGGGGGTTGTTGTTGCCCCCGCCGGTGAGGAACATATCCAGGAAGTTGATGGGATCGTTGTAGTCCCCGATCCAGCCGTCCCGGGCGAGGCTGTAGTCGCCGTTCTTGCGGGTGTCCAGGAATACCGCCCAGTCCTGGTTGCCCAGGGTAACCGTTACCCCCAGGGTAGTACTCCACATATTCTGGAGGGCTTCGGCGATTGCCCGGTGGGCGTCGTTGGTGTTGTAGATGTACTCCACCACCGGGAAGCCCGCCCCGTTGGGGTAGCCCGCTTCGGCCAGAAGCCGTTTTGCCTCGGTCACGTTCTTCTCATAATCAGCCGGTTTGATACTGTAGTAATCCCCGCCGGTTTGACGGAAATCGCTGCCTGCCGCCGCGTCGGACATCCCTGCGGGAACAAAACCGCCGGCCGGTTTCTGTCCGGTCCGGGTGATCTGGTTGATGATATAGTCCCGGTCTATGGCCAGGGAGAAGGCCTTCCGCACCCGGGGATCGGTAAAGGGAGCCCTTTGGGTGTTGATGCTCACATAATAGGTTCCCAGGTAGTCGGCGATCTTGAGTTCCCCCGAAGCAAGCAGGGTGGGAATTTCATCCACCGGAACGGTTTCGATAAAATCAAGCTCCCCGCTTCTAAAGCCCGCCAGGAGGGCGTTGTCGTCGTCCATCAGGGCAAAGCGGAGATTGTCTGGGCCGGAGGCGGGGGCGTAGTAATTGGGGTTTTTTTCAAAAAGCAGGTAGCTGTTATGGACCCATTGTTTTAAGCGGTAGGGACCGTTGCTGATATAGGTGGAGGGGCTGAAAGTCCACTGATCCCCGGCTTTTTCGATTATGTCCTGCCGTACCGGGAAGGTGGCGGGGAAACAGGCTATCTCCTCAAAAAAGGGGCAGTCGTAGGTCAGGGTGATCTCCAGGGTCTTGTCGTTAATCGCCCGGATGCCCAGTTCATTCTTGTCCTTTTCCCCCGCCATGATCTCGTTAGCGTTTTTGACCATATCGATCATATAGCTGTAATCCGCGGCGGTAGAGGGGTCCACCAGGCGCCGCCAGGTGTAAACAAAGTCTCCCGCGGTCAGGGCCTTGCCGTCGGACCATTTGAGGTTATCCCGCAGGGTATAGACATACACCACGGTTCCGTCGGGGTTTACCGTCTTCCGTGGGGCGCCCGCCGCCTGACCGGGGGCGGCCACTGCGCGTCCCCGGCCGTTGTCCACATACTTGTAGAGCCCCTCAAAGGCGTGGCTTAAATAGATAGCCCCGTCTACCGCCGAGTTAAGGGCGGGATCGATGGTATTCGGTTCCGAGCCGAATACCATGGTAATGCTGGTACCTGCGGTACTCTGCTGTTTGCTTCCTCCGGCGCTGACCCCCATAACAATGAGGGAAAGCCCCAGAAATAGAAAAACTGATTTTTTTGCCATACTAAGACCTCCTGAAAAAATAATATAATATTTCATGTATTACTGAAATATTAGAGGCTATTCCAAAGCTTCAGTTTTGGAATAGCCTCATTATTAACCAAATAAGTGGCAGGCCGCCCAATGGCCCGGGGATACTTCCCGCAGCTCCGGAACGGCCTCGGTACATTCCTTCCGTGCCATGGGGCAAAGGGTGTTAAACCGGCAGCCCGGCGGGCTTTCCATGGGGCTCGGGATTTCCCCCTCCAGGATGGTCCGCTTCCGGGACCGGGTAAGGTCCGGGTCCGGAATGGGAACCGCCTGTAAAAGGGATTTCGTGTAGGGGTGGAGGGGGTTTTTGTAGAGCTCGTAGCTCTCCGCCAGCTCCACCAGGAAGCCTAAGTACATCACCCCGATACGGCGGGAGATGTGGCGTACCACTGATATGTCGTGGGCGATAAACAGGTAGGTGAGCCCCAGTTCGGCCTGCATATCCTCCAGCATGTTCACGATTTGGGATTGAATCGATACGTCCAGGGCCGAAACCGGTTCGTCGCAGACGATAAATTTCGGTTCCACCGCCAGGGCCCGGGCAATGCCGATCCGCTGCTGCTGTCCCCCGGAAAATTCGTGAGGATAGCGGTTGGCGTGTTCGCTGTTCAGCCCCACCCGTTCCAGAAGCGCGTTGATCCGCTCCTTCCGTTCGCTCCGGGAGGCGGCCAGCCGGTGAATATCCAGGGGCTCTCCCACGATTTCCCCCACAGTCATCCGGGGGTTCAGGGACGAGGAGGGGTCCTGAAAGATGATCTGCATCTTCCGCCTATAGGGGAGCATATCAACTTTGGTGATGTCCTCCCCCTTAAAGAAGATCCGCCCCGCGGTGGGCTCATAGAGCCGCAGGATCGTCCGCCCCAGGGTGGTCTTCCCGCAGCCCGATTCCCCCACCAGGCCCAGGGTCTCCCCCCCTTCTATGTCCAGCGGTGCGGATTCAACAGCGTGGATGTAGCGGGTCCTTCCCCAGCTTTCCTTGACCCGGAAGTATTTTTTGAGGTTCTCCAGATGCAAAAGGGGGACGCTGCTCACGGCGGACCCCCTGGGCCTGTCGGCGGTAAAACCGGCGGCGCATACCTAAGCCAGCAGTATACCCGGTGGTTCCCGTTTACCAGGCTTTGAGGGGGAAGCCGGGTAACGCAGATCTTCATGCAGCGGTTACACCGGGGGGCGAAAGGGCAGCCCGGATTGGGATCCAGCATATTGATGGGCGTCCCCTCGATGGGGATAAGCCGCTCGCTCCGTTCCGCGTCGATCCGGGGCATGGAGCGGAGCAATCCCTGGGTATAGGGGTGAACGGAACGGTAAAAGATGTCCGCCACGGTTCCCTGTTCCACGATATGCCCTCCGTACATCACCGAAACAGTGTCGCAGATTTCGGCGATCACCGCCAGGTTATGGGTGATAAAGATGATCGCCATCCGGGTCTTTTCCCGGATAGCCTTCATAAGTTCCAAAATTTGGGCCTGGATGGTTACGTCCAGGGCGGTGGTGGGCTCGTCGGCGATGAGCAGTTGGGGCTCGCAGATGAGCCCCATGGCGATCATCACCCGCTGGCGCATCCCCCCGGAAAGCTCGTGGGGGTACTGCCGCATCCGCCGCTCGGGGTTGGTGATCCCCACCAGGCGCAGCATCTCCAGGGCCCGCTCCCGGGCCTGGGCAGCCGAAACCTCCCGCTTGTGCTCCCGGAGTACCCCCGTAAGCTGGTTGCCGATGGTGTATACCGGGTTAAGGCTCTCCATGGGGTTCTGGAAGATCATGCTCATCCGGTTCCCCCGTATTGTTTCCATCTCCCGGGGGCCGAAGGCAAAGAGGTCCCGGCCCTCGAAGGAAACCGAGCCCCCCACTACCCGTCCGGGGGATTCCAGGATCCCCATGATCGAATAGGCCTCCACGCTTTTCCCCGAGCCGGATTCCCCGACGATCCCCATCACCTCGCCGTAGGCAAGGTCGTAGGAAATGCCGTCCACGGCCTTCACCTCCCCCACGGGGGTAAAAAAGGAGACCCGCAGATCCCGTACTTCCAGCAATTTTTCTTCCGCCACGTTTCCCCTCTATTTCTTGAGCCGCGGGTCTAGCGCGTCCCGCAGGCCGTCTCCAAAAAGATTAAAGGACAGGATCATGATACTCAGAACGGCCGCCGGGATGATCAACCGGTAGGTGTAGGTATACATACCTCCCAGGGCGTCCGAGGCCAGGGAGCCCAGGCTCGTCATGGGGGCGTTGACCCCTACCCCCAGGAAGGAAAGGAAGGACTCCAGGAAGATGGCGATGGGGATTTGCAGGCAGGTGGCGGCCACCAGGGGGCCCACACAGTTGGGGAGCAGGTGTTTCAGGATGATCCGCCGGTTAGACGCCCCCAGGGCCCGGGCGGCGATCACGTATTCCTGCTGTTTCAATTGGAGGATCTGCCCCCGGATAATCCGGGCCAGGGTGGTCCAGTAGAGCAGGGCGAAGGAGATAAATATGGCGATAATGCTGGGCCCCAGCACGATGACGAGTTTTCCCGCGGTATTGGTCTGGTTGGCGTCGGCGAAGGACGAAAGGAGGGGCTTGAGGGTTACCGCCAGGAGGAGCACCACCAGGACATCGGGAACCGAGTAGATAACATCCACGATCCGCATCATCACCAGGTCCACCCGGCCCCCCAGGTAGCCCGATACGGAGCCGTAGAGCACCCCGATGACCAGGGTTAACACCGCGGCCACAATGCCGATCAGCATGGAAACCCGTGTTCCGTACATCACCCGGACAAGGGTGTCCCTGCCGTGGGTATCGGTCCCAAAGATATGGGGAAAGACCTTCTCTCCCCCGGCGATCCGCGCCAGCTCGGTCTCGGCGTAACGCAGGGGCGCCAGGTTGGAACTGCCCCGGACCTGTTCATCGTAGGCGTAGGGGATAAAGAGGGGCCCCGCATAGGCAAAGAGGATGAGGAACAGGATCACCCAGGCGGAGACCATGGCGACATAGTTCTTTTTGAGCCGCCGCCACGCGTCTTTCCAATAGGAAATACTCCTATGTTGGGGAATAAAAGAGAGTTTTTCCTCCGCCGAGGCTTCCTCAAAGGCATCCGGCGGGAAGGACGCTTCCGCTGCCATCATCACACCTCCTCGTTGGAAAGCTGTATCCGGGGATCGATAAACTTGTAGAGCACATCCACCGCGAAACTCATGATGATCACCAGGGCGGCAAAAAAGATGGTGGTCCCCATGATCAGGGGATAGTCCCGGTTGCTGATGCTCTGGATAAAATACCGCCCCAGGCCGGGGATGTTAAACACCGTTTCCACCACAAAACCGCCGGTCAATATGGCCGCGGTGATGGGCCCCAGGTAGGTAACCACCGGGATAAGGGCGTTTCTGAGGGCGTGTTTAAAGATCA
>JAISQJ010000015.1 GCA_031274285.1 Treponema sp.
AGGAACCGCTGTACCGGGATGGAATATCCCACATTCCGGGCGATGGTTTGGATTTCATCCAAGGCGGTATTGAGCCGGGAATCCATTTCGGCCTCCGCCTGGCGGAAAAAATCATAAGCATCCCGGTAGGCGGAACGCCAGGAAGCGGCAAAAGAAAAGATAGTAACCCCGGCGATCCCAAGGACGGCAACGAAGCCGCAGAGTTTAAGCCGTCCGTTAAGGGAATACCAATGATCGTACAGTCTTAAGGTCATGATCCGGAAATAATACCATAAAAACCTTGTTTTGTAACTAGGCAATTCCGGGGATTGCGGTTAAAACGGCTCTTATCGTGACGCATAGAGAAAGTGTTCCTCCTTCAACGTTCCGGTATTTGGCCGCCAGGATATGGAAATACCGGGTTGTCTATACCCTGCTGCTTCCGGGCGTCCTCTGGTACATCACCTTTGCCTATCTGCCCATGGGGGGCCTCTCGTTAGCCTTCAAAACCTTCAAGGCGAATCTGGGTATATGGCGCAGCCCCTGGATAGGATTAGAAAATTTTTCTTATTTATTCCGGGATGCGGCCTTTTGGAAGGCCCTCTGGAAAACGGTTTATATCAATCTGGGACGCATGATTTTCCAGTTTCCCGCCCCTATTATCCTGGCGCTGCTTTTAAATGAATTTCACTCAAAAAAATATAAAAAGGTCCTTCAAACGATATACACGTTTCCCCATTTTTTCTCCTGGGTTATCGTGGCAAGCATGGCAACCAATATCCTTTCCCTCTCGGGCTTTGTGAATCAGATTATACTATTTTTCGGCATGGAGCCCGTCAACTTCCTGGGAGAATCACGCATCTTTATCCCCATGCTTTACTTTACGGATATTTGGAAATATGCGGGCTACGGTTCAATTATTTATCTGGCGGCCATATCCGGCATTGATACCGGGCTTTATGAGGCTGCCGATATTGACGGGGCCGGTCGCTGGAGCAAGCTTATCCGCATAACCCTGCCCAGCATAATGCCCACCATCGTGATCATGTTTATCCTTGTGTCGGGATCCCTTATGACCATAGGTTTTGATCAGATTTTTAATATGTCCAATGCGGCGGTAAAAGATTCTGTGGAGGTCCTGGATATGTACATTTACCGGATAACCTTCCAGTCCGCCGCGGACTTTTCTTTTTCCACCGCCGTAAGCCTTTTCCGTTCAATAGTGAATATGCTGCTGCTGCTTGGGGCAAATAAGCTGTCCAAGATGATGGGCGGCGGCGGACTTATGGGGTAATTTATGGGGGTAAGCATGGTGTTTAGAAGGGGACCGGGCGGCAGGGTTGACGCCATGGATGTTGTGCTTTTTGTGCTGCTTACCGCCTGGGGGCTTATTATCGCCATACCCTTTATCAATGCCCTGGCCATTTCCTTTACCAGCTATAGGGAATATTTGGAAAGTCCCCTGCTGCTTTTCCCCAAGGCGCCGGAATTCAAGGCATACCGGGAGCTTTTTAAGGATAACCGCCTCCTCTACGGCTACCGCACAACCCTTGTCATCATTCTGATCGGCGTACCCCTAAGCCTTTTTCTTTCCGCCTCCATGGGGTTCGCCTTAAGCCGGAAGGGCTGGCCCGGCAGGAGATTCTTTTTCTTCTTTATCCTTTTTACCATGATTTTTCAGGGCGGCATTGTGCCCCTCTATCTGGTGGTCCGCAGCCTGCGGCTAACCAATTCCATTTGGTCGGTAATCTTAACCGGGGGGATCAACACCTTTTACATGATCCTTATTTATAACTTTTTCCAGACCCTGCCGGAATCCCTGGTAGAATCCGCCCGGCTTGACGGCGCCGGGGATTGGATCATCCTTTTCCGTATCATTATCCCCCTTTCCATGCCTATCGTGGCCACCATGACCCTGTTTTATACCGTTGACAAGTGGAATGAATGGTTTAACGCCATGATTTTTATCAGGCGTTCCGACATACAGCCCCTGCAGTTGGTACTCCGTTCCATAGTCCTCGATTCGGTAACGGCAAGTCAGACCGCCACTACCATCACGCTGTTGGAAAGGCCCTTCCCCATCGGCATAAAAATGGCGGCGGTTATGCTTACCATGCTGCCTATCATGTGCATCTATCCTTTTTTACAAAAGCATTTTGCCAAGGGCATGATGGTTGGAGCAATTAAAGCTTAAATCCGCTTGTTAAGCGGCAGCTTATTTTATTCAGAGGAGACAAGAATGAAAAAACTAATGGTACTCGCGGTCTGTCTGGTAATGGCCGTGGCCTCGGCCTTTGCAGGCGGACGCAATGACGGCGGGAGGACAACGGGCGCTCCGACTACAGGCGGCGAGGGCTGGTTCGCCGGAAGGAATTTCAGCAGGCATCTGGATATTGAATTTGCTTCTCCCGGCCCCGGCATAGACGAGGGCAAGGATTACAACAACGGTGACGAATGGGTAAAGAAATGGACCAGGGAATTCAACATTACCTTTAATATCACCCCCTTTACCTGGGAAAACTGGGGCGAACGGCTGAGAATCTGGATCAACTCCGGGGATGCGCCGGAAATGTTCGTTTATGATTACAACCACGGGGAGGCCCGGAATTACGCCGAACAGGGATTGGTAAAAAGACTCCCCGACGGCTGGAAGGCCAAATATCCTAATCTTGCCAAGGCGGCTAACGATTCCCCCCTGGGCGCCATGGCCGAAGAATCCTTTGGCGGAACCTACTACCTGTTCCGGCCCATCTACTCAAATAACCGGCCTACAAACAAGCTTTCGCCCCATTTTTCCGCCTATCTCCGCAAGGATTGGGCCAGGGCCGCGGGCGTAACCCTAAAGCCGGCCATGAAGATCAGCGAAATTGTTGACTATGCCCGGAAGGTTAAGGCCGCCAATCCCGGCAGGGTAGCGAATTTTTCTCCCATTGTGGTTCGTACCGGAAATTTTGGCTATTTTTTCCACTACAACAACGGCTTTGCCGGGATCAACGGCCCGGTGTATTACCGGGGGGATGACGGCAGCTACCGTTGGGCCGGCGCGGACGCTTCCACCCTTGATACCCTCAAGCTCCTGGCAAACGCCTACCGGGAAGGGCTTATCGACCGGGAATTCTACACCATCCAGGATCCCGATGACCTGGGAGCTTTTTATACCACCGGCCGCTCGGCGGCGATCCTGGCTGACGGCATGGCCTGGAAAATGACCGAAATGGAACAGCACTTCAAGGCTGACCTGGGTTTGAATTTTGACGAGGTGGTAGAAATCGTCACGGTTCTTGGCGAGGACGGCTATTATCACGCGGCCCCGCTGACCAATTACTGGGGCGCCGTCGCCTTTTCCCCGAATATTTCCGATGAAAAACTGGACCGGCTGCTTCAGATGCTGGATTATTCCTGTACGGAAGAGGGACAGCTTGAGATCCGCTGCGGCATCAAAGGGGTGGACTGGGAACTGAACGGTACGGAGATTGTTTCACACCTTAACCCCGGAGAATCCCTGTGGGATAAATATGCCCTGCTCCCGGTTTATGTAAACATGCTGATCCTTTCCGACGACTTCCAGTTCCGGGATCCTAACTACAAGCAGGTGTTCCGAAACAAGACCAGGGAAATGTATATCCTGCGGGCGCAAAGCTCCACAGAAAAATCATTCCCCTCCGAACCGGATTGGAATGTGGTGCTCCACAGTTCCCGGGCCTTGAACCTGGCCAGCATGGTTATGGCCGACGAATACGCCGCCCTGGTGATAAAGTCCGGGGATATTGAGGCCGCCTGGCGTACCTGGGTTAACGAAAAAATGCCCCTCATCCAGCCGGTTCTGGACGAGCTTAACGCCAAGCGATAGGGTAGTATCGGGCTGGACAGAGTCCCTGTTCAGCCTATTTTTTTAGGAGGAAGCCCCATGAGTACCCTTTCCGTTGAAAAATTGGACACGAACCTTTACCTGTTTGAAGAGGTAAGCGGCAACTGTGTGGATGCCTATTTGGTGATAGGGGAAAAGGGGGCCCTGATGATTGACGCCCTCCAGTCGGTGGAGGGCTTGTACGGGAAGGCGCGGGAATTAACCGGCCTTCCTATCAGCGTTGTTATCGCCCACGGTCACGGGGATCACTGCGGGCCGGCGGTTCGGGAATTCGCCGCCGCCGGCTGTACCGTCTACATGGATAAGCGGGATGAGCCGGTATTGGAGGAAATGGGGGCAGGCCCATTCCCTCCTGATTTTTTTACCGCCCTTGAAGGAATTAACCGCTTTGATTTAGGCGGTATTACCCTGGAAGTAATTCCCCTGCCCGGCCATACACCCGGCAGTGTCATGCTTTTGGACAGGGCAAATAGGCGGCTTTTTTCTTCCGACAGCATCGGATCGGGCCCCATTTGGATGCAGCTTTCCCACAGCCTGCCCCTCCATGAATTTAGGGATAACCTTAAAACGGTTTACGAAGACCTTAAACAGTACGGGGACCTTAAAATTTTTTGCGGCCACCGGAAACAGTCGCCTAAACCATTGACTCTGGAATATGCGGCGGATGTCCTTGAAACCTTGGAACTCATCCTTTCCGGCAGGGAGCAGGGGGAGGATCAGTCCGTTGATTACGGCGATCTCCACATGGAATTTCTTGCCCTTAAACATAAGAGCATGCTGGGATTCTGTTACGATCCGAAAAAACTCTAGCTGCTTAGGAAACTTTTTTAGGTTCCCTGCCCCCCCTGCCTTTTCTTCTTAGGCCGAATAGGGGGAAGACCGTGTGGTAGGGGTCGTAGTAGTCCCGCAGGACATCGCCCAGGAAATTAAAGGCCAGGGTTACCGCCAGGAGGAACCATACCGGCCAGAGGAGCCAGGGGTAGCTCTGCAGGTTTGCCAGGGTGCTGATATCCCGCTTGATCAGGGAACCCCAACTGACGGCCGGGTCGGTGATTCCAAGGCCCAGGTAGGAGAGGGT
>JAISQJ010000051.1 GCA_031274285.1 Treponema sp.
AAGGGAACCCCGTAAATAATGTAGTACGCGCCGATAAACCAGAGCTGCCGGGAATCGGAGGCCAGGAAAACCGGATTGAAGGGCACAAGCTGGGCCGCGATGGTGGCCCCCGCCATCAGCAGGGGAAGGCTGACGGCGCAGACCGACATAATGGGGCCCGCATGGGAGAAAACCCATTCATCCAGAAAGGTGATGATGATCCCCGAAAGGCCAACCCCCAAAAGGGCGGTGGAAATGACCAGGGAACCAAAATTTGACCAGCCGCCCACGGAAAAGATCCTCATCACAAAAAGTTCGTAGGATATACCGGCCACGGAAATAAAAAACAGGGCAATAAGCCTAGCATGCTTCATGAATATCAATTATAGTCAAAAGATCAATCTTCTTCAATGAGTGAAGCTGCGGCAAGGGCAGGATAGTCAATTGACACGGCGACGGGGATAAAATAGACTAATTGCTAGTGAGTGCTACCATGAAGGCTATTCGCGCTAATATTATCATTGCCCTGGCAGGCGGCTTTACCGCGGGCCTTGTTTTCGGCATCTTCCTGCCCATGCTCATTTCCGCCAAATCCGAACAGGTGGTCAGCTATGAAGAGGCCGCCGCCCTCTTTGCCGCGGGGAATCCCGAAGAAGCGGCGGCCATGGAGGGGGATCCCGAGTACGGCCTTACCTTTGAGGTCTTACCCGGCGCGAAACGGTACGACGGCCCCGCATTGGCCCGGTCCATGCCCATAGAAACCAAGGAAGCCTGGCTTTCCTGGATGCGGAACAACCGGAACGACAACCCCGCCTTTCTGGAAAAGCGCTGGGCCCTGGCCCAGGATTTTGTCCTCTCCTCAGAACTCAAGCGTCCCGAGGATGTGCGGGCCTTCCTCCTGGCCCCCCGCGAACATTTTGTCCGCAGTCAAAACAGGGGTTTTGAATACGCCGATACCTGGCTCTCCATAGGCTACGGGGCCACCATCACCGATCCCGATGTGGTAGCCATGATGACCACCAGCCTGGATATTAAGAGCGGGGACCGGGTGCTGGAAATAGGCACCGGCTCGGGGTACCAGTCGGCCATCCTCTCCTTCCTCTCCCAGGATGTGTACACCATCGAGATAATAAAGCCCCTGTACATCGAGACCGACAAACTCTACCGGGACCTGGAAAAATCCTACCCCTCCTACGGCGGCATAAGCCGGAAGCTGGGGGACGGCTACTACGGCTGGGAAAAATACGCCCCCTTTGACAAGATCATCGTCACCTGCGCCATCGATCATATCCCCCCTCCCCTGCTCAAACAGCTTAAAACCGGCGGGATCATGGTCCTGCCCCTGGGCCCCCCCCAGCGGCAGTACATCATGGAAGTGAAAAAAGAAGTGGCCGAAGACGGGACCATAACCTTGAACCGGCGGGATGTTTACAACGGCCTGCGGGTTAAATTTATTCCCTTCCGAAACGAGGTGGGGTCCTCCTACAGCGCGGCGCCGGCAGAAGAGTAGGATCGTGTCCGCCGGGGGGATTCCTTATCCGCTTTTGCGCATTGATATGCAAAAACTCAAATCCAACCTGGCGGCCCTCGGCGCCGCATTAAGGGGGGCCAACTGCTCCCTGGCGCTGGTCACCAAGTGTTTCTGCGCCGATGAAAAAATTGTCGAAATGCTGGCCGCTTCGGAACTGGTTGATTATCTTGCCGATTCCCGCATGCAAAATATCAAAACCTGTGCGGGGCGGGGAAAACCAACCATGCTGCTGCGGCTCCCCCAGGCCTGCGAAATCGAGGAGGTGGTTTCCTATGCCGATATAAGCCTGAATTCGGAACTGGATACCCTGCGCCTCCTGAACAGGGAATCGGGGCGCCAGGGTAAAAAACATAAGGTGCTCCTGATGATCGACGTGGGGGATCTGCGGGAGGGGCTCTATTTCAGGGAGGAGGAAAAGATTCTTAAAACCGCGGAAGAAGCGGCCCGGATGCCCCATTTACTACTGTACGGCCTGGGGGTCAACCTTACCTGCTACGGGGCGGTCATCCCGAAAAAAGAAAATCTTTCCGCCCTGGCATCCTGGGCGGACCGTCTTAGGGCCCACTGCGGCATAGACCTGCCGCTGGTCTCCGGCGGCAATTCCAGTTCCTTTTATTTGATCGAAAAGGGCGAATTGCCCCAGGGCATCAACAACCTGCGGCTGGGGGAAGCCTTTATCGCGGGCCGGGAAGCGGCCTATAAGACGAGAATTAAAGACACCTTTGATGACGCGGTAACGCTGGAGGCCCAGATTATCGAACTGCAGACAAAACCTTCTTTTCCCCTGGGGGAACGGGGCGTTGACGCCTTTGGGGAAAGGCCGTCTTTCAGGGACCAGGGCATGGTGAAACGGGCAATATGCGCGGTTGGGAGACAGGACCTGGACCTTTCGGGTATACTGCCCCTGGACCAGGGGGTGGAGATTCTGGGCGCCAGCTCCGATCACCTTATTCTGAATGTGAGCCGGTCGGAACAGCGCTGGGCCGTGGGCGGCGTCCTCCGCTTTGTGCCGAATTATACCGCCCTGCTGCGGCTCTTTACCTCGCGGTACATCGGCCGGGTCTACGGGTAGTTTATGGACCATGGGTTTTTACAGATCCTCCTCACCGTCCTCATCGTCATGGACCCCATCGGGATCATCCCCTACTTTCTGGCCCTGACGGACTCCATGGATAAAAAAGCCCGGAACAGCGTTATTGTAAAATCGATCCTCTTCGCCGCTCTGGTGTTGGGGGTGTTCCTGGTGGGCGGAAAATTTATCCTCGATTTTTTCGCCATTAAGCCCGGCGCCTTCTACATATCCGGGGGAGTCCTCTTTTTTCTTATCGCCTTTGAAATGATCTACTCCAAGCCCCGGACCACCCGGGTACCCCCTTCGGCGGAAGAGGAGAGTCCCGGTACCTTTGTCGCCCTTTTCCCCCTGGCTATCCCCATGATTGCGGGCCCCGGCCTCCTGACGGTGATCATGACCTATGTGTCCAGCGGCGATTCCTGGCTCTATTCGGTTCTCCTCCTGCTCCCCGCCCTGATCATCGGGCTGGCGTGTATGTTTGCGGTCCTCCGGGCAAGTACTTTTATCCACCGGATCCTGGGGGTTATGGGTATCTTTGTGATGGAAAAAATAATGGGCCTTATCCTGTCGGGTTTTGCGGTTCAGCTTATCTACAACGGGCTGGTGTCCCTGGGCATCGTCGGGCCCTGAAAAAGTTAAGGGGCCGCGGGGACGGCCCCTATGTCACCCTATTTTTTAATATCCTTTAGGTAGTACCGATCATCGGAGAAATACTCCCGGCTCAGTTTAACCACCAGGGGGCTAAGGACCAAAACCGTAACCATGTTGGGGAGAATGATAAAGGCGTTGGCCAGGTCCAGCACGGCGTAGATTACTTCCAGGCCGCTCACCGCGCCCAGCATGATAGAGAGGGTATACACCACCCGGGCAACCTTGGAGACCTGGGTGTTAAGGCCGAATTCCACCACCTTTTCCGCGTACCAGATGACGGCGATGATGCTGGACAGGGCGAAAAGGAAAATACTGATGGTAACGATGTAGCCGCCCGCCGGCCCCAGTATCTTTTGGAAGGCGGCGGCGGGCATGGTGGTGGCCACCGTGGGGTCCACTTCTTTCCAAACGCCGCTGGCCAATACGATGATGCCGGATATGGTGCAGACCGTGCCGTCCAGGAGCACTTCAAAAACACCCCAAAGGCCCTGGCGTACCGGGTGATCGGTGATAGCGGCGGCGTGGGCGATGGGGGCCGATCCCATGCCCGCTTCGCAGGAGTAGGTGGCCCGGGCCATGCCCATGCGGATGGCCATAGAAACCCCGGCGCCGATAAAGCCCCCCGCGGCGGCGGTGCCGGTAAAGGCGGACTGAAACACCAGGGCCAGGCTGGGCAGCACATTGGTAATATTGGCAAACAGCACGATGAGGGCGCCGCCCATATAGAGGACGCACATGACCGGCACCATCTTGTCGGCCACCTTGACAACCCGGATAAGGCCGCCTAAGACCACGGCGCCCACCAGCACCATCAGGATGATCCCGCCCACATATTTGTTAACCCCCAGGGCCTCGGCGTTTTGCACCAGGGAAACGGACTGCATGGCGATGGAGGGGAAGTAATAGACCATGGCGACGAAAACCCCCACCTTGGCCATGACCCTGCCCACGGACTTGATGGGAAAACCCTTGCTCATGTAGTAGCCGGGGCCGCCCACATAGTGGCCGTCGGCGTTCTTTTCCCGGTAATACACCCCCAGGACCACCTCGCTGAATTTGGTAGCGCCCCCCACCAGGAAGATCACCCACATCCAGAAAAGCGCGCCGGGGCCGCCCCAGGCGATGGCCACCGGGACCCCGATGATGTTGGACGCGCCGATGGTAGAGGCCAGGGCGGTCGCGGTGGCCTGGAAGGGGGACACCGTGCCCTCGCCCCTGCCCCGGTCAAGAATCTTGCCAAAGGTCTGCTTGATGATGTAGGGCAGATGCCGGACTTGAAAGACCTTTAGTCTGATGGTGAGGAAGATCCCCCCGCCCACCAGCACAGCCAAAAAGAGATAGTTCCAGAAAAACCCGGAAATAGCGCCGACCACCCCAAGAAAACTTTCCATACCGCACGCTCCTTATCGAAAATTTGTCCGCCCGCGGACGCGTGACAGACACCTTATGGTAAGGGCCCCAGGGCCCCTAAACACCGGACGAATAGGCCGGCGGCTCGTCCGCCAGGGCCTTAAAGAGATCCACCACCGTGGGGATGATCTCGTCGTTAAAATCGAACTGGGCGCTGTGAATGGGGGCCCGGCCCTCGCCGGCGCCGACCCAAAATATGGCCCCCCGGGTCCGCTTGGTAAACCAGGCGAAATCCTCGGAGCCCCGGCTGGGGCTGTCCAGCTCCAGCACGGTAAGGCCCAGGCCCCTGGCGGCCCGGCGTACCTTTTCGGCGCTTTCCCGGTGGTTAACCGCGGCGGGGACGCTGTCGCAGAAGGAAAAATCGTATTCCAGCCCCCAGCGGGCGGCCTGTTCCCTGGTTTTTTCCTCGATTTCCTGCCGCAGCGCATCCAGTTCGTCGTCAAATTGACCCCGGATGGTCAGCATAAGGCGGCCCTCGCTGGCCGACATGCCGAAGGCTTCCTTTCCCACGTCGATGCAGATGACGGTACAGAGGACCAGGCCCTTATACCGGGCGGGGTCTATCATGCCGGGAATGCTCCGGATAATCTCCGCAAAGGCGAAGGAGGGGTTCCGCCCGTCTTCAGGCTGGCTGGCGTGGGAGGGGAGGCCCTTCAGGTAGATGATCATGCCGCTGGAGCCGCAGGCCGCGGTACCGTCCATCACGGCGATGCTGTTTTTCGGCAGCCCCGGCACGTTGTGGTAGCTGAATATTTCGGTAATGCCCTTTTCATCCATGAGGGGGGCGCATTCCATGGCCCCTTCCACGGTCTCCTCCGCATGCTGGAACAGCAAATACACGTTTTTGTCCGCCCCCCGGCTGTTGATCTCCAGGGCAAGGCCGGCCAGACAGGCGCTGTGGCCGTCGTGGCCGCATTTGTGGGCCACACCGGGGGTCTTGGAACCGTAGGGCAGATCGATGGTCTCGTCCATGGGCAAAGCGTCAAAATCCGCCCGGAAGGCAATATTCGGCCGGTCCTTACCGGCGCGGTAGAGGGCGTAAAACCAGCGGCCCCGGTCCACGATCTCCAGGGAGGTGTAACGCTGTAAAAAGTCGATCAAGTGCCCTTTGGTCCATGCTTCCCGGCACGCCAGTTCAGGATGCCGGTGGAGTTCGTGACGCAGCGCCACGGCCAGTTCCAAATGCCCCTTATCCATGGCTTCCCCCTTTCATTGGGAGGAATCATATACGTTCTTGATTCGTGATTCAATGCAATTTTTCAAAAAAAACTCCAAGGGCGGGATGGGGGGAGATGGCAAAAATATGGAATTCCTATGGGGGAAAAGGGTTTCATTTGGAAGACTGTCATTTGGAAGACTGGACAGATTTGTGGGAATCGTATAAGATATGGAGGGAAATTTTTATGATAGTGTTTATTTTTGAAAAAAGTGACAGGCTCCGGGTAAAAAAGCTGTTTTGTATAAAAAACAGGCCCCCTTTTTCCGATAAATTGGAAAGAGAGGGGTGAAAATGATTGATTTTATGAAAAATAGCGTCGTTGCTCGAATCTGCAGGTTTTTGCGGTATCATCCCCTGGTTCCGCGGATAGCCGCCTTGACCTGCGCCGCGGGCCTGCTTGCCGGGGCCGCGGTCCTTGTTTCCTTTGCCATAAGCGCGCCGGAACTGCCGCCGGAAAATCTTGTTTCCACCATACAGGACATAGCCGCGTACAACCAGGACTCCGATTGGCCTGTCTCCCGGCTGGTGCTTCCCCCGGAAGAGACGAATTGGGTATCTGTTTCCACCTTCCAGGATGAAGAGGAGATAACCGGGTCCGGTACCCAGACGAACAGGGAGCAGGACATTGAGTACCGGGTCCGTCCCGGAGAAACCCTGTCGGAAATCGCCTACGACCACAACCTTTCCTACGAACTCCTGGCCTGGTACAACAATATCTCCAATGCCAACCGTATCCGGGTGGGAACCATCATTATCATCCCCTCCTGGGATAACGCCAAATCCGCGGAGGAGCGGATGGTCCGGGAGCCCCGCAAGGCCCCGGCCCGGCCCGTACCAAGTACCAGGAGCGTAACCATCGGTTTTGAGAGCAGAAACTCCGGCGGATCGGAAATTTCGGTGCAGTTTTCCGTCCTTAACCCCCCGGCCGGCGGCTTCAAGTCCTTTGAATGGGACCTGGGGGACGGCAAACGGAGTTTCAGGCCCAGTCCCAGTTACGAGTATTCGAATCCCAAGACCTACGTGGTCCGCCTTACGGCCCAGGATAACGCCGGGGCCATCTACCGGTCCAACCCCCTCTACATTGATATTCCCCATCCCGGTTCGGTGGCGGATCAGAGTACCACCCGGTTTGTGACCCTTTCCTCGCCGGACGAGCTGTTCGTGGTTCAGGGGGAAATAACCAGGGTGGCCCGCTATGCCTCGGTGGAGGAGGCCCCCCTGGATTTAAGCGAATCCGATGAATTTTTTACCAAGGTCCGGTTTAAGAGGACCGGCTACTACGGCCTTACGGTGATGGAACCGGACCGGGGTGAACACTACTACTCGGTATTCGTGAGCCCCATCCCGTCCATGCACGCCGACGCCAATCTGACCCGGTTCAACTGGTACCGCACCCAATACAACACGGGAACAACCTCCAACTGCGGCCCCGCTTCAGCGGCCATGGCCATAAGCTGGGGTACCGGCAGGTACTTCCCCGTTTCCACCGTCCGGCAGGCGGTGGGCTGGCAGGGCGATGGGGGAACCAGTTTTGAGGACCTGCTGACGGTCATCAAGGGCGAGGGGATCAACGCATCCATCCAGGCCCTGCGGACGGTTCAGAATATCCGGGACGTGATCGACTCGGGGGCCGTGGCCATCGTGGTTTTCCGCACCGATGGGGTACGAACCTCCCGTTCCAACCCGGCGAACGACCTTTTCGGCAAATACTACGACGATACGGTGGGCCATTACATCGTTATCAAGGGCTACTCCCTCAACGGGGAATACTTCATCATCCACGATCCCATCCCCAGCGACTGGGGGGTCAACAACTTCCGGTACCAGGATGAGATCAGCATGGTGGGCAGGAACCGCTATTATTCTTCGGCGGAACTGCTTAGGGCCCTGCGCCGCCCCAGCATGATCGTGATCCCCCGAAGTCAGGGGTAAGGGACTACCGGCGGCGCCTACACGTTAAACTTGAAAAACATGACATCCCCGTCCTGGACCAGGTATTCCCGGCCTTCTATCCGGTATTTGCCGGCCTCTTTAATTTTGGCCTCCGTGCCGTATACGGCCATATCCGCGTAGGAGTAGACCTCCGCCTTGATGAAGCCCTTCTCAAAGTCCGTGTGGATAACCCCCGCGGCCTTGGGCGCGGTGTCCCCGGCGCGGATGGTCCAGGCCCGGCACTCGTCGGTCCCCGCGGTAAAGAAGGTCCGCAGTCCCAACAGTCCGTAGGCCGCATGGATAAGGGCAGAGAGCCCCGATTCTTGTAAGCCCAGTTCCTCCAGAAAGGCCCTTTTTTCCTCCGGGTCCGCTATATCCCCCAGTTCCGCCTCGAATTTGCCGCAGATGGCCACCATGGCGGCCTGTTCCGCCTGGGCCCGCCGGCGGACCGTTTCCACATAGGCCGCCCCGTCCGTCCCGCCCCCGGAGGGACCCTCCGCCAGGGATCGCATGGTTTGTTCGTCCACATTGCACACGTAAAGCTGGGGCTTGGCGGTGATAAAGTGGCAGTCATAGACGGCGGCTTTTTCATCGTCACTCAGTTCCACGGAACGAACCGGGCCGCCCTTTTCCAGGACGGGGCCAATTTTGTCCAGCGCGGCCAGCGATGTTTCCGCGGCCTTCTGTTCGGCCTTGGCCTGCACCTTGAGGGCCCGATCGGCCCGCTCCCGGCGCTTTGCCAGGGTGTCCAGGTCCGCCAGAGCCAGTTCGATATTTACGGTCTCCATGTCCGAATCGGGGTCCACCTTGGTGTTCACATGGATAATATCGGGGTCGTCAAAACAGCGGACCACCTGGGCAATCATCCCCACCTCCCGGATATGGGAGAGGAACTGGTTCCCCAGCCCCTCCCCCTTGGAGGCGCCCTTTACCAGGCCCGCGATATCCACAAATTCCACCGCGGCGGGGATGGTCCTTTGGGGATGAAATAGCTCCGCCAGCTTCAGCAGCCGCTCGTCGGGGACATTCACTATGCCCACATTGGGGTTGATGGTACAGAAGGGATAATTCGCCGCTTCCGCCGCCGCCCCGCTGAGGGCGGAAAAAATAGTGGACTTTCCCA
>JAISQJ010000120.1 GCA_031274285.1 Treponema sp.
CCGGCGCGCGCCCAGTGACGGTCCGCCCGGTGTCAAAACAGTTTGGCGTGGTCTACAGAAATTCTACACCCTCTACGACTATAGGGAAATGTTCGATTTTATGGGTCAAGTTTAGCCCAAGGGGCGGGGTATTCAACCCCCCTTCGAATAAAATGGACGCAAGTAACGGTGTCATGTTCAATGGCTTTGGAAGTAAAGATAATGTCGTTAATACCATTAAGAAGCAGCTCAGTTTCATTTCCGGTTTCTTCAAAACGGTTGTAATGGAGCTCAATATCAGGAAAAGCAAAAGAGAATTTTGGAATACAATAGCGCAACGGCCCGGGGTCGCAGAAAGCAATGGAAATCGTGTTTTCTTTTCGTTTATATTGCTCCATTTCCGCCTTCATTTTTTCAACTTGGCCAAAAATAGTGTTTACCCGCCGCAAAGCCATTTTTCCGGCATCATTGAGTATAATTCTGCCCTTTTTCCGCTCAAAAAGCCGGACATTCAGTTCTTCTTCCAATTTATGAAGGCTTGCGCTTAACGAAGGCTGGGAAATATAAATTTTTTCCGCCGCCCGCGAGAGCGATTCACATTCGGCAATAGCCTTAAATTGGGCAAGCTGGGTCAGTTCCATGGTTCCTTCCTCCATCGGTAGGAGTTGTTCAAAAACCGAAGTTTTTGAACAACTCCAGTATACCGCAATCTATAGTTTTTTTCTATAGGTTTATAGATAGAAAGTATTAGACAGGGTGTCATTCAAATACGTATAATCATTGCAAGAATGTCCTTACAACAGCGGGATAAACAAATTGGGGGTAAATTCCCATGCTCAATAAAACAATTAACTTTACGGCGGACGGGCGGGTAAACATAAAAACCTATGTTTTACCCCCTTCTTATGATAACCGTCCCTGCCCAAAGCGGCCGGCAATTATTATATTGCCTGGCGGCGCTTTCACCTTTTTATCAGAGCGCGAGGCGGAACCGGTGGCGCTTACTTTTGCAAAAGAGGGCTTTCACACCTTTGTACTCAGTTATTCCGTTGGCGATTATTCAGCATTTCCCAATCCCCTTGACGAGGTGTCAAAGGCTATCTGGGAAGTCCGCCGGTGCCTGTATTGCCGCCATGTCGGCTACGCAATGGAACACACCCGGCCTCGCCGTCAGCATCGGCGCACCGGAATATGGTGTTAAACCGAATGCGGCGGTAATTGGATATGGCGCAAGCCTGCTCTCCACCATTTTTGATTCCCAGGATAAAGATCTTATTGTGTCGGCGCCGGGGAAAATATCAGCCGACCGAACCCCGGAGCTGGATGTGGTGAATTATGTGGGTCCCAATACTGCCCCCATGTTTTTCTGGCATAATCGGTATGATAATCTCGTGCCGGTTATCAACCCCATTCTAATGGCCGATGCCATGAGTAAACATAATCTGCCATTTGAAATGCATATTTTCCAGAGTGGTCAGCATGGGATGTCAGTAAATAATGCTCTTACCAATCCAACGGGTGAGGGAATTGATCCAAGTGTTGGAATGTGGGTACCCCTGTGCACACAGTGGCTCAAATCTTTGTTTCCGCATCAAAGCAAGAGAATTGGGATCCGTTAGATCCTTTTCGATTGAACGGTACCCGTTTATGCGGACTACGTTAGGGGTAAAATGGACAGAGGGCCTATGGGTAATGAATTTCGCTTGACAATCTTAAAATTCCCCCCTACCATATCACCTATGAAGTTCATGTTCCGCAAGGGAAACGTTGCTACCCCCCCCCCCCCCCCATACACACACGGCAAGTTTACGGGGATATAGCCCGCCTCCGCTTTCCCGCCGGCTCATCTTTTGCGGATTCTGCTCCGATTCTCAAGGTACGAAGTATCAAACTTTTTCAGGAGGATGCTATGGCGCGTCAATTTCTCTGCACCAGCACGGAACCGGTGGTTCAAACCAGGGCCGGTAAATTACGGGGATTCCGGTTGGATGGAATCTATACCTTCCAGGGCATACGTTACGCCCAGGCAAAACGCTTTTTGCCGCCCAGCCCGGTAAGCCCCTGGGAGGGGGTTAAGGACGCCCTCAGCTACGGCCCCATTTCCCCCCTGTTGGATACCCCCTCGCCCCAGGGGGAGATCATGATCCCTCACCTCTTCTGGCCGGAGAACGAAAACTGCCAGTACCTCAATATTTGGTCAAAAAGCCTGGACAAGGCCGCGAAACTCCCGGTTATGGTCTGGCTCCACGGCGGCGGCTACTCCGCCGGTTCTTCGATAGAACAGGTGGCCTACATCGGGGATAACCTGGCCCAACACGGCGATGTGGTGGTCGTTACCCTGAACCACCGGCTCAACATCCTGGGCTACTGCGACCTTTCATCCTTTGGGGATAAGTACAAAAATTCCGGCAACGCCGGGATGGCCGACATTGTGGAGGCCCTTAAATGGGTAAAGGACAACATCGCCGCCTTTGGAGGGGACCCGGATAAGGTGACGATATTCGGGCAGTCCGGGGGCGGCGGCAAAGTTACCACCCTGGGGCAGATCCCCGAGGCGGCGGGGCTTTACCACCGGGCCGTGGTTATGAGCGGCGTCTTGACCGGCCTTATTACCGAAACCCGGGACGACCGGCCCGTTATCCGGGGCATACTGGAAGAACTAAGCCTTAAAGAAAGCGAAGTGGAAAAACTGGAGACCCTTCCCTTTGTCGTCCTCTCCCGGGCACTAGCGCGGGTGGGCCGCAAACTGTACAAGCAGGGAATCAACCTGGGTATGCGCTGGGCCCCGGTTCCCAACGACTATTATGTAGGGGACCCCCTCGCGGCGGGCTTTACGGAATTCGCCAAAAAGGTCCCCACCATGGTGGGCTCCTGCATCGCGGAGTTTAGTTTTGGGGTAAGCACCGCCGGGAAAAATAAACTTTCCCCCGAGGAACGCCGGGCCAAGGTGGCGGAAAGATACGGCGAGCATACCGACCAGGCTATCGAGCTTTTCAAAAAAGCCTACCCCGGCAAGAACGAGACGGACCTTCTGGCCCTGGATACGGTGTTCCGGCCCGGGGTGCTTGAATATGTGGAGAAAAAATCGGCCGAATCCACCGCGCCGGTCTATTCGTATCTCTTTGCCCTGGAGTTCGATTACGACGACGGGAAACCCGCCTGGCACTGCGCGGATATTCCCTTTGTGTTCCACAACACCGACAAGGTCGCTGTCTGTAATATCCAGGGGGTAACAGAAAAACTGGAGGAGCAGGTTTGCGGCGCCTATATCAACTTCGCCAAGACCGGGAACCCCGGCCACCCCTCGCTTCCCGACTGGCCGGCCTTTACCGGCGCGAAAAAGACAACCATGATCTTTGACCGGCAGAGCCGGGTGGGGATCGACTATGACTCTGCCCTAATCGCGCTGGCCAAGAAGGCGCTGCCCTCCTTTAGCCCCGGCGAACAGCCCCCCGCCGAAGAAGGCGAAGATGAGGGAAGGGCCTGGCTGTATTAGTAATTACCGACCGGGGCTTTGTCTCCGGCCGTATTTTATTGGACGCTGCCTGCGGGCTGCGGTAAGGAGCAAAAAATGAAACGGTTACAAACAGCGGGAAAATGGTTTTTAGGCATTGCCCTGGCGGTAATGGTTTTGGCCGGCTGCGGCAGGGGAACCGTCGGTAAGGCTGCGCAGACATCCGGGGGAACTAACGAAGCCCCCTATGAGTTAAGCTTCCAATACCTTGTTGCCGCAGAGGGGGCCAATCAGGCAAAGGTGGCGGAGGCGGTTAACGCCCTGGCCCTCAAGGAACTGAACATGAGGGTTAAACTTATCCCCATGACCCTTGGGACCTGGGCTTCCCAGATTCCCATGATGCTGGCGGCCAATGAACCGTTGGATCTTTTCGTCGCAGCTTCCAACAACTTTTCAACCTATATTGATTCCCAGTATGTGGTGAATATGGCCGATTACCTGGACTACGCCCCGGATGCCATACGGGTTTTGGGGGATGACGCCTTTGTCGGTTATATCGGGGACTTCCTTATCGGCTTTGGCCAGATGAAGGAACGGGCCTATCCCGCGGGCCTGGTGGTCCGTAAAGACATCTTTGAGGAGCTGGGTTACCAGGTTTCGGATTTTTCGGTTACCACCGATAATTACGACAGCTTTAACCGGATTGGCGAATTATTCGCAAAGGTCAAACAAAAGTACCCCAACATGATCGCCCTGGACGGCACATCGATCATGGGCAGGCAGACCGGTTCCTACTTTGACAACATGGGGAGCAACTTTGGCGTCCTGGAAAATTACGGCCAGACCACCACCGTTACCAACTGGTTTGAATCCGAACAGTACCAAAGGTTCTGCCTTATCGCCCGGGACTGGTACCAAAAGGGTTATTCCTCCCGGGATATCGCGGTGAACCGGGATTCCGGTCAACTTAAAATGCGGTCGGGAAATTGTTTTTCTTTTGTTGACAATGTTAAACCAAATACCCATGTTGAAAAGCTGGCTCAAACCACCTACGAAGTGGCGGTTATCCCGCTTGGTAAAGCTATGAAAGCTACCAATGTGGTAAATGCCATATTATACTCAATCGCCAACGCCTCCAAAAACCCCGCCAAGGCCATGGAGTTATTAAACTGGACCTATGTAAGCCAGGAATTTAAGGACCTTATTAACTGGGGTATTAAGGGCGAAGACTGGATAGAAACCCCCGACGGTATGGCCGCTTACCCCGAAGGTATTGATGCCCAAAATGTGAAGTACCACAACGATTTTGGATGGGCCTATCCTAACCAGTTTGCCGGGCACCCCTGGGCGGGCAACCCCCCGGATATTTGGGACCAGTACCGCACATACAACGCGGGCCTGCTGGTTTCCAGGGCCTTTGGTTTTACCTTTGATTCCACCCCGGTGGCAAATGAGGAAGCCCAGTTGAATTCGGTCTTTGAACAATATTCCTACGACACTGCCTTTGGGGTGGTGGACATTGATTCCGCACTGCGGGAATTCAACAAAGCCCTCTACGACGCCGGTTTACAGCGGGTCATGGACGAAAAACAAAAACAGTTGGACGCCTGGCTGGCCAATAAATAGGGGCTGGGTAATGGGTAATCGTACCGGCCGGGCCCTGCCCGGCGCCCCCGCTTTGCCGGGCCGCCGTCCTAAGTTTCTACAGTTCGGCCTGCTCTACCTCATGATGATCCCGGGGATCGTGTACTTCATTATCAACAACTATATCCCCATGTTTGGGATCGTAATAGCCTTTAAGCGCTACAACGTCAACGCCGGCATATACGGCAGCCCCTGGTACGGGCTCCAGAACTTTAAATATCTTTTTGGAACCGCCCAGGCTTTTATCATCATCCGTAATACCCTGCTGTATAATATCGCCTTTATCATCGTGAACACCATCGTCGCTATCACCCTGGCGATTATCATTTCCGATGTGATAAGCACACCCCTGCGGAAAATTTACCAAAGCGCCATTTTGTTTCCCTTTCTTATTTCTATCGTGGTGGTTAGTTATATCGTGTTCGCCTTCCTAAGCCACGAAAACGGTATGCTGAACAAGAGCGTCCTCCCCGCCCTGGGGCTGGATACCGTACAGTGGTATACCGAAACAAAATACTGGCCCTTTATTTTGATTCTGGTTAACTGCTGGAAGACCGTGGGCTACGGCACCCTGATCTACATCGCCGGTATCGCGGGAATTGACAAGGCCTTTTACGAGGCGGCGGAAATTGACGGCGCGGGAAAATGGCAGCAGATATGCAAAATTACCATTCCCTGCCTGGTACCGTCAATCATCACCATTTTGCTGGTCTCCATTGGCCGGATCTTCTATTCGGACTTTGGCCTGTTTTACCAGGTGCCCCAAAATTCGGGGTCCCTCTTTGCGGTGACCAACACTATCGATACCTACGTGTACCGGGCCCTTATCTCCTCCGGCGGTATCGGGCGATCCGCCGCCGCCGGTGTCTTCCAGTCCATTGTCGGCTTTACCCTGGTGTTTAGTTCCAACACCATTGTACGGAAAATCAGTTCCGACAACGCGCTATTTTAAGGGGGAAACTATGATTCTTTCCGGCGGCAGAAAGGTATACCAGATAAGTATCAATGCGGTACTGCTTATCGTAACCCTGTGTATGGTACTTCCCATGGTACTCCTCTTTATGTCTTCTATCACCGAAGAAAAAAGCCTCATCGTCAACGGCTATTCTTTCTTCCCCAAAAAGTTCAGCCCCGCGGCGTACCGGTACATTATTACCAACTCCTCCTCGGTGTTCAGGGCCTACGGCATTACGATCTTTGCCACCGCCCTGGGGACCACGGCAACGCTGCTTTTAACCTCCCTTATGGCCTTTCCCCTTTCCTTAAGGGATCTGCCGGGGAGGAACATCATCAGTTTTTTTGTGTTTTTTACCATGCTCTTTAACGGCGGACTGGTTCCCTCCTACATCATGTGGACCACGATTTTTCACATAAAAAACACCGTCTGGGCCTATATCTTCCCCAATTTCCTCCTCAGCGCCTTTAATATTATCCTGGTACGGACCTATTTTCAGGCCAGTATCCCGGTGGATATTTACAACGCCGCCAAGATAGACGGGGCGGGGTACCTTACCATTTACTGGAAGGTGGTACTGCCCCTGGGGAAGCCTATTCTGGTTACGATCAGCCTGTTTGCCGGCCTCACCTATTGGAACGACTGGACCAACGGCCTTTACTACATTTCCGATTCAAGAATGTTGAGCATCCAGGCCCTGTTAAACCGGATGATCCAGGACATTCAGGCCCTCCTGGCCAATTCCACCGCCGATTCCGGGGCCTTAATGCAGATACCCCAGGTTTCTATCAGGATGGCCATTGCCTTTGTGGCGGTCTTTCCCATTTTAATTGCCTACCCGTTTTTACAGAAGTATTTTGAAAGCGGCATCATGCTGGGGGCGGTTAAAGGTTAGTGTTGATATTTACGCCGTAGGGCGTAATAATTTTACTACGGAGGATTTTTATGGCACGGTTTTCATGTAATTTTATTTCCTACACATTACAGCGAACGGTGGATATCACCGTCATTATTCCCAGCGTTACTATCCCCGAATCTATCATGGCCCTTGGTATGCACGGCAACAAACCCGATAATCCGGTTAGCTGCAGTCACACAAAAAATGATAAATACCCGGTGTTGTACCTTCTGCATGGTTATGGTAATAACCACGCTACCTGGAATGACTATACCCGGATTGGGCTTTTCGCGGAGGAACAGAATATCGCGGTGGTTATGCTCAGCGCGGAAAACAAATTCTACCTGAACCATAGGGATGATGATAAGTACTATGATTTTATTCAAAACGAACTGCCCGATTTTGTTAAAGGCATGTTCCCCGTTTCCGCCCGGGCGGAGGACACGTTTATAGCGGGGCTTTCCATGGGGGGCTTCGGCGCCTTAGCCCATGCCTTTTCCAACCCGGAAAAATACGCCGCTATCGGCGCGTTTTCCGCGGTATCCTCCCTGGACCTTACCGGCTTACCGGATTCGTTCAAGGAACAGGGCAAAGCCTATGATCCTCTGGCAAACGCGAAAAAACGGAAAGAGGAGGGCCGTAAACTGCCCAAAATTTACATAGCCTGCGGCCAGGATGACCACATTCACGAAGCAAGTGTCAAATTCAAGGACGAGCTTATCGCCCTGGGGGGAGATGTAACCTGGGATTCCGTCCCCGCTTACAGCCACGAATGGCGGTTTTGGGACCTCCAGGTGGAAAAATTCCTGAACTGGATCCCTCGTACAGATTCTTTTGCCAAGGCGGGCAAAAGGCAGGTATAAATGATATTATACGCAAAACTGGGGAGTTTATCATCCGGCGGGCTTTTCTTCCCCGTAAACGTCCAGTTCCCCGGTGACAAAACTCCGGGGGCAGCGCTCCCCCTGGGGGATGATAAGGAGTTCCCCGCCGGCACCGATGCCGCTGAGGACGCCCCTTACTTCCTTTCCGGAGTCCGCAGCCCCCTCGATAAACAGGACCTGCGTTCCCCGGCGGAAGAGCCGCTGTTCAAGCCGGGACCGCCAGGTTTCGGCCTGCTCCGGCCCTTCCAGTTCCTGAAACAGCCGGGCGAGGATTTTTTCCAAAAGCACAAAGCGGCTTTCCGGGGACAACGGCCCGGAAGGGCCGGGGGGCGCCGGTTCCGCCCCCGGAACAGCCGGCCGGGGCGGGACCCCGGCGGGGGCCGCGATGCTTTGCAGGGCCAGGGCAATGCTCCCCGCCTTGGCCCGCAGTTCCGGGGGAAATTCGGTCTGGCCTAGATTCACCCCCATGCCGATATAGACGGTTTCCCCGTCGCTTTCGGTAAGGATACCGGCGGCCTTGCAGGCGGTCCGGCCGGGGCCGGCGTCCGGGCCGGAACAAAGCATAATATCGTTGGGCCATTTGACCTCCACGGAGCCGGTCAGGGCCGGGGCAAAGTCCTCTATGGCCCCGGCCGCGGCAAGGCCGGCCTTGAGGGTCAGGGCTTCGGGAATGGCGCCAGGGTAACGGAGCAGGACGGTGGCAAAAAGATTTTCCCCGGCCCGGCCCAGCCAGGGGCGGCCCCTGATTCTCCCCCGCCCGGCCTCCTGGAAATCCGCGGTAAGCGCCGTGCCGTGGGGGGCCCCGCGGGCGGCCAGATTCCGGGCCTCGTCCATGGTACTGGAACAGCGGGCCATGCGGTACACCGGGGCTCCAAAGGGATTCTTTAATGCAAGCCGCTCCATACCGGGGCAGTATATAAAAAAAGCCCGCACTGTGGTACAGTACGGTCATGCCCCTGGTTTGCCTTGATCTTGAGGGAGTGCTGATTCCCGAAATCTGGATAGCCTTTTCGGAGGCGGTGGGGATTCCCGAATTCCGCCGGACTACCCGTGACGAGCCGGACTACGATAAGCTCATGGGCTTCCGCCTGGAACTCCTGAAAAAACACGGCCTTAGACTCCCGGACATTCAACGGGTCATCGCCGGTATGGAGCCCCTGGAGGGGGCGGCGGCCTTTACCGGGGCCCTGAAGGAGCGGACCCAACTGGTCATCCTGTCCGATACCTTCGAGCAATTCGCCAAACCCCTTATGGCCAAGTTGGGCTACCCTACCCTCTTTTGCAACCGTGTTGTTACGGCTCCGGACGGGACCATCACCGGCTACCGGCTGCGCCGGCAGGAGGGCAAGAAACACGCGGTTACCGCCTTTAAGTCCATGAACATCAAGGTCTTTGCCGCGGGAGATTCCTTTAACGATCTTAAGATGATTAACGAAGCGGACGGGGGCTGTCTTTTCCGGGCCCCGGAGCGGATCCGCCGGGATTATGCCCATATCCCCTGCGTGGACAGTTACGATGAACTCCTGGCCGAAATCGAGCGATTCCTGGAAAAAAATTAGTACCGGATCCTTATCTTAACCCGGCAGCTTTCCTTAACAGGGTACTAGCGGTCGATGAGGCGCTTGAGCAGATTATCGTTGTGCCGCCAGTCCCCCGAAGTTTTAACCCGCAGGTCCAGGTTGATCTTCCATTCGAAGATTCTATCCAGGTCCCTTTGGGCCGCCTGGCGGATGGCCTTGATCATGGCGCCCCCCTTCCCCACCACCATGCCCTTTTGGGACTCCCGCTCGGTAATGATAAAGGCCCGCACCCAGAGCCGCCGGGGGACCGCATTGCCGGACGCGGAAGCGGATGCGTCAACCGTATTACCGGCGGGCGGATCCCGGAACTCCATGTCCGCCACCTCAACGTAGATCGCATGGGGAAGCTCCTCCCGCAGGCGGGCGATGGCCTTTTCCCGGATTATCTCGGCGATGCGGAAGGATACTTCCTGGTCGGTGTAGAAATCCGCCGGGTAAAAGGGCTCCCCCTCGGGGGCCAGGTCGAAGAGCAGGGACAACAGTGTTGCTAAACCCTGTTGTTTAAGCGCGGAAATTTCCACCGGGGGCGGGGCAAGAAGGGCCGGGGCGGGGCTGACGGCGGCATTATCTATGGCGGTATTACCGGCGGGAGACAGGTGATCCCGCAGGAAAACCCTGATCCCCTCGACATCCGCCCCCTTGCTGTCAATCTTGTTTATGGCCGCGACGATCTTCCCGGCAAAGGGGGCCAGGGCCGCAGCAACGGCTTCCTCCTCGGGACCGGGGGGTCTGGCCGCATCCAGGACGTAGAGGATAAGGTCCGACTCCCCCATGGAACGGTCGGAGACGGACGTAAGTTTCCGGTTGAGCTTTTTATCCGACCGGTGCCTGCCGGGGGTATCCACAAAGACAAGCTGCCCCCGGTCCGCATGGCAGATCCCCCGGATGGCGTTCCGGGTGGTCTGGGGCACAGGGCTCACGATGGCCACCTTGCCGCCGCAGATCGCGTTGACCAGGGTGGACTTTCCCACCGAAGGCCGGCCCACCACCGCGACAAACGCGGACTTCTTCGGCCCTGCTTCGGCGCCCGGTCCTGCTTCCGCGCTCACCCCTGCTTCGCCTTTACCAACTGGTCTCCGGCCTTGGTGTACACCGTGGTGTCCGCCGGCACCGAGGTGACCAGCCACACGTTACCGCCGATGGTACAGCCCCGGCCGATCACCGTCTCGCCGCCCAGGATGGTGGCGTTGGAGTAGATGGTCACATTGTCCTCGATGGTGGGGTGCCGCTTGCGGTTTCCTTCCTCTTTTTTTACCGACAGGGCCCCCAGGGTGACGCCCTGGTAGAGCTTCACATTCTTGCCGATGATCGTGGTTTCCCCTATCACCACCCCGGTACCGTGGTCGATGAAAAAGGACTCTCCGATGCAGGCGCCGGGGTGTATGTCGATGCCCGTGAGGCCGTGGACCAGTTCGCTCATCATCCGGGGGATCAGGGGCACCCCGGCCTGCCAGAAGAAGTGGGCCATCCGGTGTACCGTGATGGCGGAAAATCCCGGATAGGAAAGAATCACCTCCTCAAAGCTTTTGGCCGCCGGGTCCCCCCGGAAGGCGGCCTTCATGTCCAGGTTCAGGGCCTCCCGGATGGCGGGTAGTTCCTCGAAGAAGGCCTCCACTATCAGCTCCGCAGCCGCATGGCAGCCTTCGCTGCCGCAGGGGGCAGGCTCCGTATCCCCGCCGTTCCTGGCGGCGAAGGCAAGGCTCTTTTCCACCTCCCGGATAAGCTCCCGGGCCAGATGGTTGACCTTTTCCCCGGTGATAAGGCTTAGATTGTCGTGATCCAGCACCTGGTTTTCCCGGAAGCCGGGGAAGATGAGTTCATCCAGCCCCTGCAGGATATCTTCGACACTGCCCCGGCTGGGGATGTTTGCCCCGCCGGAATGGTTCACCAGGCCGAAGGAATTGTAAGAATCGATCAGGGCTTCGATGCTTTTCTGTAGACGCTGCATAGTTCGGCTACTCCCCGGCCGCGGCTTTTCCCGGCCCCTCGGCCCCGGTGGGGCTGAAGCGCCGGGAACGGCGTCCGGCCTGATCCACCAGGCCGGAAAGATCGCCGGAACCCCTAAAACGGAGCACGTTCACCATGAAGATGTTGAGCTTATTCACGATATTGGGGGGGAGAAGGTTGCCGTCTACCTCCACCGACAGGGTGGGATAGTTCCGCTCCCTGGCCCAGGGGGTAAAGAGTCCCTCGATAACCCGGCCGATAAGACAGGCAAAGGGACTGATGTTTACGATTCCCGAATAGCCGTGGGCCATGGCCGCGGCCGCGGAACCGGAGGATACGGCGATCTCCGAATTCAGTTCCAGGTTGACAAAATGCTCCTGGGTATACTTCATGATCTCCCGCATGTCGTGGGGGGTCTCGGGGACCAGGCCCGTGGGCATGAGGATGGAAATAACCTTCTTCTCCACCGAATGTTTCCACCATTCCTCGATACGCAGCTTGTTAAGATCGAACCAGGGCTTGGAGAAGATTCCCGGCAGGATCCCGCCCTTCTCCAGCCTGATGAGTTTTTTGAGCGCGTATTCCCGGACAAAGTCCAGGTAGTGAATCCACTCGGATATGCCCGCCACCTTGACCACGATCCCCCGCTCGCTCATCAGGTCCGTCAGTTCCCCCACGGCAAAATCATCCCGCCGCACGTAGATCTCCCCCACCACCAGGACCTTGGGACAGTCGATAAGCCGGCGCTTGAGGGGTATCTGCTTAACATCCAGGGCCACCTGCCTTAGTTCCTTCCAAATATCCTTAGGCTTGAACTCCACCGCATGCATCACCCGGCGCCAGGACTTTTCATAGTCCGCCAGGGCTTGCACCGGGTCCCTGGCCAGGGCCTTGAGGCTGGTCTGAATGTCCTTGAGGTAATCGGAGAGCACCAGGCCCTTCCACATCTCTTTGGCGAAGCTGGGCCCCAATTCGGTGTAGGAATTGTCCGCGGAGAGGATAAAGACCACCACGTTTTCCAGCCGCATGTCCCGGAAAAGGTTCTCGTAGTACACGTAATACTGGCCGGTACGGCAGGGACCGGTGGTAATAGGCACAAAGAGGAGGTAGAGTTCGTCCTTGCGGTACTTCCCGCTGAAGAAGAACTGCAGCGCGCTGCCCAGGACCAGGTGGCTGGGGACGCACTCCTTGCCGGAGGCGTGGGCCCTGGCCAGTTGAACGGTCTTGGCGGTGGCCACCGGCAGGGCATCCCCGTTGATCCCAAGCTGCCGTATCGCGGCCCCCATGTATTCGGTACTGATGGCCCCCATGTTGGAAAGCAGCACCCTTACCCGTTTGTTCCCGGCGATGGGTACCCGCTCCCCGGTCCGCACGTTGTCTATCCGCAGATCAAAGGAACCGGCCGTCGTTTTTTCGCTGACAAAGCGCCAGCCGTTGTCGTAGCGTTCCCCCTCGATATCCCCCTTCTTGGCCCGGTAGCCGTCGATGATGTCCAGGAAGGCCTCCACCCTGGTATCCACCCCCGCGTCGGCGGAGTGGGAATCCAGTTCCAGCACCAGGAAGGGTTTCTGCCCCATGGCCCATTTGATGTAGTGGAGGATGAAGGAATCCGGGGCGCAGGAGAAGTTGGTCACATAGGTCAGGTAGATATTGTCCTCTTTCTTGAGGAGATTCGCCGCCTTTACGTCCTGCTGGCCGTAGTACCAGTACATATTGGGGAAGATTCCCTCCTCGTGGAAGGGCAGAATGTCGAAGGGCACGATGGAATAACCCCTGGTAGTAAATTTCCGGGGGATTCCCATGTTCGCCTCCTGGGTAAACGCGTTGTAGGGCCGGCCCAGGACGGCAATGACCGGACGCTTTGCCCTGCGGGCCTCCTCCAGGGCCTCCCGGCCCATGGTTTCCACGGCCGTAAAGTAGGCCTGCTGCTTTGCCAGGGCCTTCCCGAAGGCGGCCCCGGTTTCCTCCGGTCCAATCCCCAGCAGGGCCGCGGTTTGGGTGAAAAGTTCCAGGGCCTTGCCCTCCCCAAACTTAAAGCTTACCACCAGGGGGAGCCACTTTTTCTTATCCACATCGGGAAAGGCCTTTTCAATGTAATAGGGAAGACTCTGGGTGATGGGGCAAAAGTTGGCGTGGACCTTTTCCTCGTAGCTGGGCATGTCCCGGAAATGGGGAAGCAGCACGTAGTCCGCCCCCTTGTCCAGGCAGTCCTGTACCGCGCCGTGGGCAATCTCCGCGGGGAAACAGTAGGTGGATTCCGCGCGGGCCACCCCCGCATGGGCCACCTCGGTGGAAAGGAAGGTCCTGATCCCCAGTTCATGGAAGAACCAGGAGTAGAGGGGATAGAGCGTATGGACGGAGAAGGCCCGGGGTATGCCCACCACGAAATCCCTTTTATAGGCCGCCGGCAAGTTTGCCGCAGGCGCCGCGGGTTTGGACGCGGCAAAGTCCTCAAAGAGCATCTTCTGCCGCTTCTCCACATAGTCAAAGACCGGCACGTCCTTGAGGGCCTTGCGGACATTGGTGTACTTGTTGCAGCGGCCCCCGAAATTGTACTTGCGGCCCCCCACATTCAAAACCTGGATGGGGCAGAGATTCTCGCAGCTTTTGCAGGTAAAAACCCTCTCGTACCCGATCTCCCGGTTGATAAGCTCGTCCATATCCACGGCCTTTTCTTCCAGGAGCCCGTCGGCCTTTTTCCGCTTGGCCAGCAGGGCAACCCCAAAGCAGCCCATCAGCTCCGGCGAGGGGGGTACCAGGATCTCCTTGTCCAGGAGCATGGCAAAGGCCAGGGGCACCGCGGGATTCTTGGCGACCCCGCCCTGGAGGAAGACCTTTCCCCCGATGGTCCGGTTTCCCACCACCCGGTTGAGGTAATTCGATACGATGGAACAGGCGATCCCCGCGGTAATATTCTCCCGGCTGGCCCCCTGCTGCACGGCCTTGCGGATGTCGGAATTGATAAAGGCGGAGCAGTGTTCCCCGAATTTACAGGGGGCGTCCGCCTGGATGGCGATGGGCCCGATATCCTTGGCCGAGTGGATGGACAGGTCCCCGGAGGCGGATTCCTCCAGAAACGAGCCGGTCCCCGCGGAGCAGGCCTCGTTCATGGCGTAGTCGATGGGGACCCCGTTCTTTAAGAGCACGTATTTGGCGTCCTGGCCCCCGATTTCGAAGATCGTTTCCACCCCCGGATCAAAGTAGGTGGTCCCCACCGCATGGGCGATAATCTCGTTGTAGACCCCGGGAGTTTCCAGAAAGACCCCCAGGATCTCCCGGCTGGACCCGGTGGTGGAGACCAGGCGGATATCGACCTTCCGGTCCCCGGTATCGGCAATCACCTTGTCCCTGATGATCGACAGACATTCCTTCAGGGCCTTTACCGGGTCCCCGTGGGTGCGGCCGTAGTGGCTGGCCGCAATCTCGTCGGTCTCGGCGTCCACCAGGCATGCCTTGGTAGTGGTGGAGCCGCCATCTACCCCCAGGATATAGGAACGGCCCCGTACCACCTTGCCGCCGGGCTTCTCAAAGCTCTTTACCTTGCCGGTCCAGTTCTTCAGGGCCTCCAGAGTTCCAAAGCGGATCTCGTTGGGCTTCAGGAGCTTATCCGCCGCGGGCAGGGGGCTCCCGCTTTGGGGGGCCAGCACCGCCGCGCCCAGGGCCTCGAACACCGGGGCCGCGGCGGGGATGATGAACTCGATCTGGGGGGCCTTTTCCCGGATAAACCGGATGATGTGCCGGTTCAGGGTGATTCCCCCGGTAAGCACCACCTTCCCGGAGCTGATTCGCGCCCGCTTGAGGAAGTCGATAACCTTGACCGCCATTACATCGGAAAGGGAAAGGACGATGTCGTTCTTGGTGGCCTCCCGCTTGTTCAGCCGGTGGGTGCAGTCGCTTTTCATAAACACCGAGCAGCGGGTGGAAAGGGGGTAGACCTTGGCGTCGTCGGGCACCTTGTCGATGTCCTCCAGGGTCATATCCATGCGGGCAAGCTGCTGTTTGAGGAATTCCCCGGTGCCGCTGGCGCACTTGTTTCCGGAAAAGTTATTGATAATCTTGCCGGAGCCGTCCAGGGAGTAGACCACCAGGTCCTCCCCCCCCATGCTCACCACCGCATCGGCCTTTAAGTCCAGGGCCCGGAGCGCCGCCTCCACGCAGAGGGGCTCCAGGGTACCGGCGGCGTCGAACATGAAGCGGCCCTCGTTCCCGGTAACCAGGGTTGGGGTACCCAGAGGTATCTTCCCCTGACCCAGGAGGGCCCGGACCGCGGCGGCAAAGTCCCCCTCGTGGGGCGCCGCGGCGCTCCATACAGGTTTTCCGTCGTCCACCAGGGCCATTTTAAGGCTCGTGGACCCGATATTGATTCCCAGTGATTGCATAGTACCCCTCAAGATCGGCAAATCTTTGTTAGCCCCGAAAAATGCTTATGTTACCCGGGGACCATCCCTAATACTATACTAAAATGAGAAACAATAGAAGGCGGGGGCTCCAGCGGGCAGCAAGATGGCGGATAAATCAATGACGATACCCCACCGCAGAGATCGAGCCTTCGGTTCGGCTAAACTTGACCCACAGAATATAGGGGCACCAAAAATTCTTAAAGATTTTCGATCACAAAGGTGGTGCAGAAGGCGCACAAAGGGAAGATGGGTAAGAAGTTGGAAATAAGAAATCCTATCACCTTATCTCTTACTTTTTACTTACCACCTCAGAGGGAAACAACACGGAAACCAATATTACTGTCCCGATCGTCGGGGCTGATGTCGCCCCGGCCAGCCACCGTGCAGTACGAGGCAGGGCTGTTCCAGCTACCACCCCGTACAATCCGGTCCGAGCCCGTGCTAGGACCGACTGGATTAGTTACCGCCCCGGTAGCAAGAGGACTTTCGTATCGGTCCCAGCACCACTCCCATACGTTCCCGCTCATGTCATAGGGTCCGTCAAATGCATTCACTTCCCTGGTCCCTACCGGATGGGTGTCGCTGCCTGCGTTACCGTTGTACCAGGCATAGGTCCCCAGGCTGTTCTCATCATTGGTCCCCGCCCACTTGTTCGTAAATGATCCGTTGGCTGCAGGGACCCCGCCTCCCCGGGCCGCATATTCCCACTCCGCCTCCGTGGGTAAACGGTAGCCGTTGGCTCCGGGCTTCATCACTGCCAAGTCCGCCACAGTACTGGTTCCGCTGGTATTTGTCGATTCCCTCAATACCGTACCGTAACCCGTATCCGTGTAATACACCGGCTCTTTCCCGCTCTTTTCGCTGTATGCATTACACCAGACTATTGCATCCCGCCAATTGATCTCCGTTACCGGATGCTTGTTGTCTCCTACCGGCCCGGTTGAACTATTTCCACCCTGCCGCCCCGCATTGGCAAAGGTATATACATTACCGCCTCTACCAGCGCTATCGGTTGCCCAGTCGTATACTTCCTTCCACAGTTCGTAGGTGGTCTCGTACTTGGCAATGGTGAAAGGGCTCAAGGTTACCGTGCGCCCGGCTATAAATACACCCTTATAATCGTCGTTAGACAGATCATAGGCATACGT
Source organism: Treponema sp. (assembly GCA_031274285.1). Taxonomy (GTDB): domain Bacteria; phylum Spirochaetota; class Spirochaetia; order Treponematales; family Breznakiellaceae; genus JAISFT01. The sequence continues at coordinate 16,890 of JAISQJ010000120.1, forward strand.
ATCATCGCCCACGATGGTCACCTGTTCACTGGTGCTAAAGGTGTATCCGCCGCCGCCCGAAGAATGGGGACAGGCCGTAAAAACCGTCACGAGGGCCGCCGCAAATGCTGCCTTAAACCATATCGTTCTTGTCATGATAACTCCTTTCCTAGTTTACGTTCGCTGCGGAGCATAAATTTTCCCGCCCATACGGACCAGAGAACTTGGGGCATTAAAAAAAGAGATGGGTAATATGAATTATGAACAGATGATCCGGGGACCTGGACTGGCTTATATCCTAGTATTGCTATCGGGGGGGGGTAGCGGCCATTCACTTACCGGCCCAATCCGGGTGCGTAGGGGTTGCGTCCGCAAAAATGGTGGGTGAAGAAAGATACCGACGAGTTTCCATGTACCATGCCCCCAGGGATGGTCAGACTGATCTAAAGATATACCACTTTTTCCAAGGATTCAAGGCTTTCCACCCGGTCATGCCCTTTTTAAAAGCATAAAGTCCACGGATTAACTCAAAACAATGAACAAAAATCCTCTTAATCCGTGTAATCAGCCTCTTTGAGGCTGTGTTGTAAGGAATATGGTTGTACGATGCGCCGTAAGGCGGTTTTACGGAGCCGCGCAAGGGATAGAAGGGGTGCCCGAAGGGCAGCCCCGATGCAAAGAACCGGCTCACCGGTTCGCGGGGAGGGGCCGGAGCGAAGCGGAGCCCCGTATAGCCCGGTTTTTCGGGCGCAGCCCGAAAAATGCGCCCAAAAAAGGCTTTGACTCTTGACAATTTCAATAATAATTATTATTATTGTTATATGCCAGGAAGGGAAAGAAAACACAGCGGTAAACGGGACGCCATACTCAGGGTTATCCGCTCCACCGGCTCCCATCCCAGCGCCCAATGGGTCTATGAGCAGCTTAGGCCGGCGATCCCCGGCCTTTCCCTGGCCACAGTGTACCGGAACATCAGCCTTTTCCGGGAGGAAGGGGAGCTTGCCTCCGTGGGGGTGCTCAAGGGGGAGGAACGTTTTGACGGCAGGACCGAGGCCCATCCCCATTTTATCTGTTCCCGCTGCGGCCGGATTATTGATATGGACGGGCTTTCAAACGAAACTTTAGAGCATATAGCGGCCCTGGGAATGGCGGAGAGCCTGCCTGACCTGCGGATCGATGCCCGGCGGACCGTGTTTTACGGCCTCTGCGGGGACTGCCGGAAGACCGTTGAGAGGCGGGAGACCGGCGGGAGTTAGAGTTTTTGCCAACAACACGGCTTTTGCCGTGAAAATTTTGAATCCGGCGTCAAAGGCGCCGGGAATGGAGGGTAGTACGATGAAGAAATGGGTATGCCAGGTTTGCGGTTACGTTCACACCGGGGCGGAGCCCCCGGAGGCCTGTCCCCAGTGTAAGGCGCCGGCTTCCAAGTTTAAGGAGCAGACCGCCGGGGGCGGCTTTGCCGCGGAACACGTGCTGGGAGCGGCCAAAGGCGCGGAGCAGGACATCCTGGAAGACCTGCGGGCCCACTTTAACGGCGAATGTTCCGAGGTCGGTATGTACCTGGCCATGAGCCGGGTGGCGGAACGGGAAGGCTACCCTGAGGTAGCGGAAGCCTACAAGCGTTACGCCTTTGAGGAAGCGGAGCATGCGGCCAAGTTCGCCGAACTCTTAGGCGAGGTGGTGACCGACAGCACCAAAAAGAACCTGGAGCTGCGGGTTGAGGCGGAACACGGCGCCTGCGCCGGAAAGACCGACATCGCCAAGCGGGCCAAGGAGCGGGGTTACGACGCCATCCACGACACGGTCCACGAGATGGCCCGGGACGAGGCCCGGCACTGCGCAGGGTTCAGAGGTCTTTTGGCCCGGTATTTCAAGTAAAAAATCCCAACGGCGGTAGTGGCACAAAGACACCGCCGCCGTTGAGACGCCGGGGCCAACGGCGATTAGTTCTGCAGCCTTTCAACCAATTTAAAAATTGTTGTTACCGGATTTTGATCTTGTATTGCTTTGCTGCATTGAAAAGCGTAAAGTTTTTTTGCGTTCTGTATAGCCTTTCTTGTTCTGCCTTTTAGCCGTTCGTACATTTTTGTGTCGTTTTTTAAATATTCTGTATCTAATGTGGCTGTTAGTTTTTCGCTGTATTGGGTACGGGAAAGCGCGGCGTCACAGTAATAAAAATGAAGTAAATACCATATTTCAAACGCCTCAATTGAATATGCGCAACGGATTTTTTCGCGTTTTGCCAATGCAAGAGCTTCATTAAAAGACTCCAGCGAAAAAGAATCGCGATCGAATACACACCACACTTCCTGATAGGGTCTGCGATTTTTCCACGCCTCGTTTCTTAACTGTATCGCTTTTTTTACCAAGGAGACGGTGTTATATCCCGTCCCCTGTATATCAATTTCATCATAAACACGTTGATTTTTTGGAAACGCCTTAAAATAGTTTGGTTCAGTTTTACTTCCCTCACAGACAATAAGAATTATACGGAGTTGACGAGTACCTTCCGCTCGGCGTAACTCGGCTGCCCTTTTTTGAAATAGCTTGTCATGCCTCATCGCTGTCGTCCGCCAGTTGCATATTGATCTCATTAATATATGGTATGCCGCCGTATTTTCCTTTCAGGTAATTTTTATTGAAAGCGGCGTCGTTTCTGACCGATTCATGGGTATCCGGCGCATATTCAACAAGTGAGTAGAGTTGAGTTGCACCGTATGGGTCTTTTTCACAAAACCAAATTTGGTCGCGGCGAAGAAGGTCTTTTCGCATAACATGTACTGCATGGCAGGAAATAACAAGCTGCCCGTTCCCGGTATTGGTTTTAGATGAATTAAAAAATTTTAAAATTGATTCCACAATAAGCGGATGCAGGGAAGAATCAAACTCATCAATGAACACGGGGAATCCGTTGTCCAGTGATTCAAGAAGTAAAGCGGCAAACTGAAAGAGTTTTCTTGTTCCCAAGGATTCATCTTCCTCATCAAAATCAACGCTTGAGACAGGTTCTTCCTGATTATAATATGCATGGCTGTAGGAAACTTTTTTTTGCATACGCTGCCTTGTTTCAATAGCGCCATTTGGAGTACGAACACGATATGAATAAGGAACATCTCTGCCATTTACATCAAGAATTTGGATGTCGGCGCATCGAAGAAAATCAACAATACGCTCGCGGTATCTTGAGTCGGCGAGTTTAGAGAGTGTTTGCGCCCCTTTATTATCTAAGCCCGTAGAAAGAGTTTGAAAAAAAAGTACCATAGTCTTTGCGCGATTACCATTAATGAGAGCACAAACAGAGAGAAACGATGCGTTTTCTCTGGTTATCTTTACCGCTGGTTCACCTTCGCTGAAATATTTCGAGTTACATTTAATCGTCTGTCCTTCCCGGGTAAAAAGTTCAACTTCTTGTACATTCAAGACAGCGAAAAGGTATTCTTTAAACACTTTGTCCGGATTAACCGTAAACCCATACCGGTATCGGATTGGCTTGTCCTCTCCATTTTTCATGAAAAACAGCAATTCAAAAGAAGACGGCTCACCCTCAGTTTGTTTTGAAAACGCGAATGGGTGGACATCTATGGTATCGCCTACTTGTTGCGAAGGCCCCGAATTGACCGCAAAATCCAAAAAAAAGGCCAATGCCGTAAAAAAATTGGATTTACCGCTGGCATTCGCGCCATAAATCACCGCGCTCCGTAAAAGGCGCACACTTTGAGTAACTTCAAAGGTGTTTTCGGCCATCAATTCCTTGTTTTTGCCCGACAAAAGCGAAAATGTTTGTTTGTCCTTGAAAGACTTGAAATTTTCTACGCTGAATTCAACGACCACATTGTCCCTCCTTGATACCATACTTAATATCGACAAAAAACGCAATGGAAAACAGTGATTTTTACGGAAAAATCACAAAAATAACGTTTTTATCAATCAAGGTGTATTTTACAGAACCAGCGTGTAAATCCCCAAAAAACTTCCGATTAGGGAGGATCGCGCTTGAGTCCCCGGCGGACAACTGACATCCTTACCGGTTTCGGCGTATACTGCGTTCCATGGAAAGCCAAACACGCTGGTACAAACAGGGCGGCGCCCTGCTGGAAGAGATTGAAAGATCCGAACCCGGCAAGGGGGAAGCCTGGCTCTGGTATCTGGGGCAGCACGGTTTTGTCATCAGTCTGGGTGGGCTGGTTTTCTATATTGATGTGATCCTCAACGATCTGACGGACCGGGAGGGGAAAAGCCGCCGGGAGTATCCGGCGCCCTTCGACCCCGGTATGGTCAGGCGGGCGGACTATGTGCTGTGTACCCACAACCACGCGGATCACCTGAACCTGGAAACCCTCCTCCCCCTGGCGGAGGCCAACCCGAACGCCCGCTTTGTGGTTCCCCGGCCCTGGCGGCAGGTTT
>JAISQJ010000026.1 GCA_031274285.1 Treponema sp.
CCGGTAACGGCTTTTATAGGTGTAGATACGGGAGGCAATATTGGCCACCGACTCGGTCTGCGTCTGTATGACCCTGAGCCTTTCATCCGTCAGGGCCGCCCGGTCCTGGGCAAGCTGCATAAGCTGCAGGTGAACCTGATCCCGCATGGCCGTCTCGCTGTCCCGGGCGGCGAGGTTCCCCATCTCCCGGCCCTGGCGGGGAATCGCGTTCCGCAGGAAAACGATACTCACGATGCCGGTAAGGCTTAAAAGCAGCAGGGCCCCCAGGGAAGTACAAAGGATAACCATAAGGACTTTGCTTTTTATCCGCCTGAACAAGGGAGCCTCCTGGGTACATTTTAGCCGAAAACGCCGGGATGTAAAAGCAAGCCGCCCTAGTGCTCTGCGTATAGATGTGCTTATCATCAAAAAACCCAAAGACGCGATGGTGGAGAAGAACTTTGCCCGCATTTTCCGGGCGGACAATCTGATGGAGTTTAAAAGCCCCGGCGATTACCTTTCCGTCAGGGATTTTTACAAGGTTTACGGGTACGCCTGCCAATACGCGGCCCTGACCAAAGACGCGGACATCGGCGACCTGACCATAAGCTTTGTGGGGAACCGATACCCCCGGGAACTGATCAAACACCTGCGGGAGCTCCGCGGGTACGTGGTGGAAGAGGAGCAGGCGGGGATATACCGGGTAACAGGGGATTTTTTGCCGATTCAGATACTGGAGACGAAGAAGCTTGCCGAGCCGGAAAATCTGTGGCTGAAGGGACTGGTACGGGACTTGGAAGTTTCCACGGCGAAACGTATACTTGAAGAGAGCAGCCGTAAGAAGAGGGCTTCTATGGGAGCCTTTCTTGACGTGGTACTGCGGGCGAACCCGCAGACGATTCAGGAGGTATTGGCGATGACAGAGGGAGCATTAACCATAGAGGATGTACTCTGGGAAGCCGGTTACATACCGAGGTGGGAAGAAAACGGTCGGGAAAAGGGCCGGGAAGAAGGGCAAAAAAACATATTAGATCTCCTCAAGCAGGGATATACGGTGGAACAGATAGAAAAAATGCTGGCTTCGCGGAGTCTCAGCCCGGCAAAGTAAATACCGCCGCCGCAAGAGCGGCGCATATATTTGGCGCTTAAACAATCTTTAATCCATGCAATCCGCTATGAAAGGCTCTTCCGGTAAAGGGAGCGCATCCAGTCCAGATGGGCGCGAAAGCCGGGGACTACGGCGACTTTGTAGAAGGGATCGTCCGGACCGGGGGCATAGTGGTAGAGAAGGTACTCGTTTGCCCCGGACAGGGGCTGAAGGCCGGTAAAGAAAAATCCCTGTTCCTCCAGAAAGGCGCATAAGGGGGGGCAGCCGGGATCGTTCATGTTGATAAAGACATTAAAGCTCTGCCGGGGAAGGGCGGCGTAGGCCTCAATCAGTTCAGCCAGGGCCTCGGTAAGGCCCGGCCCGGTTTTCCGGATGATAAGCTCGCAGTGCCTGTCGGCCTTGGTCTGGCTATGGGAAAATTCCGCGGGCCCGGCGGCGGTGTCCCGGTCTTGGGGAGGGGCAAGGGTATAAGCCGCGCCCAAAGCCTGGTATATCCGGCCGGCGAAGGATCGATAGGGCTCGGGAACATAGAGGAGCCCGGCGTCCCTCTTGTCCCGCATTTTGCAGGCGATCAGGTGGCTGGTTTTAGGGGGAAGATCCGCAACGCTCGCGTAGTATGCGGCGGGGTCCAGGAGATAGCGGTTCAGGAGGAGCCCGGTCATCTTGAATCCGCTCATCTCAAGGAAGCTCTGGCTTATGGGCTCCACGGTCAGGCAGTGGGCGTATTCACAGGTGCAGGGAATTCGGGAGGCCATTTCCAAAACAGAGGGGGAGATCAGCTTCCCCAGCCCGTAACCCCGCAGGGCTTTATCTACCAGGAGGAGAACCAGGATCAGGCTTCCGGGAAAGTGTCCCTCCGCGTCAAGCCCCGCCATTCCCCCCAGATCGCCGCCGGGCAGTTCCGCCACGGAAAAACGGAGGGCGCCCCTTGCGATGCTCCCGGCCAGCCAGTCCCTGTCGTAGAAGCTGGGCATGTAGTTTTCACCGTACTGGCCGCGGATCAGGCGGATTATGCCGGGAGCGTCGCCGGGCAGGGCGGGGCGCAGATTTACTTCCAGAGCGGCGCCCTCTTTGTTGTATACCGTGGGCATAGCGCCTTCTCCTATAATTGCGCCGGGGGCCCCGAAACAAGGCCGTCCAGCCGCTGGCGGGATACCAGTTCATCAAATAGAGCGGAACGGGCGAGAAGCTCGTCGTAGGTCCCTTCTCCCGCGATCCGGCCCCTGTCCAGGAGGATGATCCGGTCGCAGGAACGGATGGTACTGAGGCGGTGGGCCACCACAATGCGGGTAATACGGAGGCTGTCCAGGGCCTGGACTACCCGTTTCTGGGTGATATTATCCAGGGCCGAGGTAGCCTCGTCCAGCATGAGTATTCTGGGCTTGGATGCGATGGCTCTGGCTATCATAAGCCGCTGACGCTGGCCCCCGGACAGGCCGCCGCCTCCCTCGCTTACCATGGTGAACATTCCCATGGGCATGGCCTCGATATCCTCCGCAAGCCCCGCCCGCTCCGCCGCGTCCCAGGCTTCGTCAAGGTTCATGGCAGGGGCGGAAATGGAGATGTTTTCGTACAGGCTCCCCTGGAAGAGCTTGCCGTCCTGGAGCACCACCCCGATATTCCTGCGCAGCCGGGCAATGTCCATCTTTTCCAGATCCCGTGAATCGTAGTAGATCGAGCCCAGGACGGGTTTTTCAAAACCTAGGAGGAGCCTGAGTAGGGTGGATTTACCGCAGCCGGTCTTTCCCACTATGGCCGCATACTGGCCTTTCCGTATTTTAAGGGAAAGGTTGTCCAGTATCAGCGGGCTGTCCTTGCCGTAACGGAAGGACACGTTGTTAAGTTCTACATTACCGGACAGATGGAAGCCGCCCTCCTTTTTCCGCCCTTCCCCGGTTTTTTGGACGTGTTCCGGGACCGCCCGCATGACAGGTTCCAGAAGCCCCAGCATGGGCCCCATCTGGGCCAGGAAGGGACCCGCCGCGCCCAGGGAGGCAAGGGCCGCGCTGAGTATGCCGTAGGACGCGGAAAAAGTCATAAAGGTTCCGGCGGCGATCCCGCTTCCGGCGGCGGTGTAGTAGATGAGGATATTCCCTATAAGTATGACAAGGGAGGAGGCCGCCTGAGCGGCCTTCAGGAACAGGGAGGAGCTATGGAACAGGGAAGGGTTATAATCAAACGCAGCGGCGGGCCTGTAGCGGCGGGCCCATTGGGCAAAGGCCCGGTTCTCCGCCCCCTGGAGCCTGATCTTCTTGACACCGCTGAAAAGCTGGAACTCAAAACCCCTTACCAGGGCGTGGCTTTTCAGCTTATCCCGGTTGAGCGCCGCCTGTTTCAGGATCGCCAGCACGGAAAAAACAAGGGTAAAGCCAAGGGCGCCCAGGGCAGGGAGCAGCAGGGAGGGGGAATAATGGGAGATCTGAAACAGGAAGAAGCAGGAAAAAAGCAGATCCAGGGCGAGGGGAAGAAGGGTCCCGGAAAACAGTTGGCAGAATTCATCGGCCATGCGCAGCCGTTCCGCCATATCCCCGGCGCCGAATGAGCGGAAAAAATCCGCCGGCAGGGAAAGAACCCTGGCCATAAAGGCCGCCTGCAGGGAGCCGTAGAGTCCAAGTTTGATACGTTTGATCAGGGTGTTTTTGCAGATCGAGATACAGAAAACCCCCAGGACGATCCCTAAGAGCATCCCCATGGCGGAAAACAGCAGCTCCGGTTCCCCGGAGGGAATTACCCGGTTAAAGATCAGGTCGGTTACGGCCGGGAGGAGGAGGCCCAGGGCGCTGACGATCACGGCGGCGAGGGTAAGAAAAAACAGATCCGGCGCCCTGAAGGAACGAAACAGGTAGGCAAGGAGATCTCCGGATTTCAGGGCCCTTTGGGGCAGGGGGGTATAAAAACACATCGCATTCCCGCCGAAACCGGCGGCCCGGTCCTTTGTTACCCGCCGTTTCAGCCCGGTTTGGGGATCACGGTAACCGTAACCTGCAAAAAACCGGGGAATCAGCGCGACCGGGCGCCCGTTCAGTTCCCCCAGCAGGGGGCCGATGGCGTTCCGGTACCAGGAGGCGGAAAGCTTTATATCGCGCTTGGAAAGCCCCGAGGGACGGAGGAGTAATTCCAGTTCCTCTTCGAAGCCGCCCTCAAGCTGCTCGTCCTCCGGCTCTTCCGCCGGGGGAAATCCGTACCAGCGGAGAATTTCACAGAGGGCCCGGTAAAGCCCCTTCCTTTCCCGGCAAGGGGCGGCTTCGCCCTCCTGGCCGGCAGGGGAAACGCCCGAAGAACGGCTTCCCGGGAGGAGGGCCTCCGGCGGGAGGCCGCCCACCGGGTCGGAAAGATCCTCAAAGGCCCGCTCCAGCAGTTTCCCGTCGTTTTCCAGTCTGGCGCTGATAAGTTCCTGAAACCAACCCATACCCTACCCCGTAATCACAAGCTGACGGTACAGTTCGCCGCGGGCCAGGAGTTCCTCATGGACCCCCCGTTCGACAATGCGCCCCTTGTTCATGACGATGATCTCGTCGCAGTCCCGGATAGTGGAAAGCCGGTGGGCGATCAGTATCGTGGTAATATCCCGCCGCCTGACGGCCTGGGAAACCTCAAATTCGGTTTGGGAATCCAGGGCGGAAGTGGCCTCGTCAAGGATAACGATGGTAGGATCCTGGGCCAAAACCCGGGCAATCTCGAAACGCTGCCGCTGCCCCCCGGAGAAGTCTTTGCCGCCCTCTGCCATGGGATAGTTGTAGCCTCCGGCCCTGAGCATCACATCCTCGTGAATCCGGGCGTCCCGGGCCGCAAGAATCATCTCAAAATCCTCGATGGATTGGTCCCACATCTTGATATTGTGGGCTATGGTGTCCCTAAATATCGTCAGATCCTGATCGACCACCGCCAGAGAAGCGGTAAGCAGTTCCCGGGGTATCTCCTGTAGGCGTTTGCCGTCAAAGCGGATCTCCCCGCTCCAGGGGCGGTACAGCCCGGTAATCAATTTGGCGATGGTGGATTTGCCGCAGCCCGAAGGCCCCACCAGGGCCACGCAGGAACCAGGCTTAAGGTCCAGGTTAAAGCCTTCGATAAGGGGCGGGTCGAAACGGGAATAGCCAAAAGAAAGATCCCGTATGCTCAGGGCGCCGGAGAGCTTCCGGTATTCCCCGTCTTTGGGGAGCGCGGCCGCGCGGGGCTCCTCGGGGTACCGCATCACATCGTCTATCCGCTCCATGTCTATGCGCATATTCCCTATGCTCTGCCCGGCGGCCACCAGGGAATCGACCGGCTGCATCAGGGAGGCGAGGAATCCCTGAAAGGCCAGGACCATACCGGCGGTAAAACGGCCGTTCATGATCAGGAAGGCCCCCAGTCCCAGGAGGGCCGCCTCGGAAAGCCGGCGCAGAAGGCCGGGAAATTCCCCCAGGACATAGTCGGTTTCGTTGTACCGGACCCAGGTGTTGTGCATCCGCGCCTGGTACCCCGCCCAGCGCTCAAAGAAACTCTTTTCCGCGCCGGAAGCCTTGAGAGTCTCTATCATGTCGATTCCCTCCAGGCTTAGGCCGGCAAGCTTCTCCTTGTCCCGAACCAGGGGACGGGACAGGGCCACCTGCCTTTTGGAAACCACCCGGGAGGAGATAATGTTGATCCCCACTGAAACAAGTCCCACCAGGGTAAGGGGGACGCTGTACCGCAGCATCACCGCCAGGTAGAAGATCAGCATGACCAAATTCAGGGCCGCCGGCGCCATGATCCGCAAGAGGGTCATGGATACATCCTGGTTGGAACGCTGGCGGAGCGTGATGTCCGAAGCCATACGCTGGGAAAAAAATTCCATGGGCAATCTGAGGACATGCCACAAAAAACGGGCGTTGGAGATAACCGCGAATTTCCCCTCCACCCTGATAAGGTACAGAGACTGGAGGAGGCTTACCGTAAACTGAACCAGGGCGGTAAGCAGCATAAGGACAAGCAGGACAGGCAGCCAGCGTCCCGTTGCCGAGCCGCCGGAAAGGATGCGATCCAGAAACACCCGGGCGAACAGGGGGTTCATGATCCCCGTCAGGACGGTGATAAACCCGGCAAGAACCATAAACACAAAGGGGAGGGCCATGCCGGTGAGGCGGCTGCGGACAAAGCCCCAAATGCTCCGCCTTTTGCCCTCCTTTACGAATTCCGCCTTAGGCTCGAAGCTGAGGACAGTACCGGTAAAGGATTTTTTGAATTCCTCCCGGGGTACTTCTGTAAACCCGCGGGCGGGATCGTTGATCCTGGCCTTGTCCTTTTTAAACCCGCAAAAAACCGCAAAGTGATTAAAATTCCAGTGGATAATACAGGGCAGGGCGGCCTTTTCAAGGTCCTCAAGTTCCATCCGGAAGCCCTGGGCGGAAAAGCCGAAGGAACGGGCGGCCCGGAGTATGTAATTCGCCTGTGAACCGTCCCGTGACACCCCGCAGGCCGTGCGGACCTGTTCCAGGGGTATCCACTTCCCATGGTAGGCCATAACCATGGCAAGGGCGGCGGCCCCGCATTCCAGGGCTTCCATCTGCATGATCTGGGGGCAATGGACAAAAGAAGGGCGCCGCCGGTGCGCTTTGATAGAGAGGGGGTTCCGGGCCATTTAGTTACCGCTGAAAAAATCCAGGGGCCGGATCCGGGCGGAAGTAATCACCGCCCGCTCGAAAACCCCCGGTGGGGAAAAAGCGGCCTCCGCGGCGTTTGGGCCATCTCCGGCAGGCACGGACAGGATCAGCGCTACATTCCATTCTCCCAGGCCCAGGGCGTGGGCGGCGTAATCCCCGGAAATACGGTAATCCTCCCGGAGCGATACCAGGGCTTCTCCCCGGGACAGGGGGGTCTCCGCCACCGATACTATCTCCCCCTGCCGCGTCCCTATCCGCGCGCCTGTTCCCGGCCTGAGCAGGGCCGCCGATTCCGGGGAAACATAGGCGAGATAGCGGCCGCCGCCTATCTGCCGGGCCGTAAGCGGAAAGGTAACCGGGATCACCGCCGTAAAAACCCAAAAAATGCCTGCGGCCCCCAGAAAAAAAAAGGCCAGGAGGATTGTCCACATCTTAGGGCTGTTTACCCTGATATAATCGTAAAGCTGGTCGGGAGAGGAAATATGATCCCGGCTTTCCCGGCGGAAAAGATCCTCGCCCTGACGCCGCTGCGACACATCAGCCATAACCAATCACCCCTCAGCCTTTCCGGACAGGCGTTTCCGCAAGGTCAGGCAATTTTTCCCGTCGATCCGCCGGTAGCTGACTTCGTCCATCATTTTGACGGTAAGGAAGATCCCCAGCCCCCCAATGGGCCGATCCTCGACGGGGACGGAGGTATCGGGGGTGGGGAAGTCCAGGGGGTTAAAAGACTTTCCCCCATCCTCGAATTCCATGACCAGCCAGGGCTTTTCCACCCGGAGCCGCACCGTCGCGTCCCCGGCCCTGCCGTCGTAGGCGTATTTAACGATGTTGACAAAGATCTCCTCCGCGGCCACCTTGATACGGCTGGCCATACGCCCGTCGCAGTCCGCCCCCTCCAGGGTTTCTTCCACCCATGCCTGAAGGCGTTCCAGATCCTCCATGGAAGCGGGAAGCACCATCTCTCTATTCAAGATCAAAGAGATCCTCCAGGGCGGTAATCTCAAAAATCTCCCGGACGGCGTCCGACACGTTGATGATGGAAAGGCGGCCGTTTTTCGCCTTGATCCGCTTATGCGCCGCGATAAGGCACCTGAGTCCCGCGGAGGCCAGATAACTCAGCCCCGCGAAATCCAGAACCATGTCCCTTGTTTCTCCCACCGCGCCATCCAGCGCCGCATCGAATTCCTCCGCCGTGGCGGCGCTGAGTTTTCCGTTTACCTTGAGGGTTATACCTTCAGAATCTCCGGTTTTTATTATCTCCATTCCCGTACCTTGGTTTAATATTACATGCTCTCATTCATTTGGGGAAGATCACACTTGTAATAAATGTTTTTGATGAGATTCTCTATGGACGCTAGAGGATGCGCTCTTATTCAGTATTATTAACAACATTCCCCAGGGGGATGACAACCGTCACCACCGTGGCGCCCTTGCGGGAACGGAGGCGGTATTCCCCGCCCAGTTGGTGGGCCCGGTACTCCATGGAACGGAGTCCCAGGGAACGCTGATCCCTGGGGTCCGCGGCGGTCCGTTTCGCCATGCCCTTGCCGTTGTCCCTAATGCTCAGATGCAGCAAGGAATCTTTAGCCTTTAAGGTTACCTGGGCCCCCTCCGCGCCCGCGTGTTTCAGCACATTCTGCAGGGCCTCCTGGGTAATCCGGTAGATGTTGAGTTCCTGGTTGCGGTTCAGGGGCAGGGGATCGGGGGCGGTCCAGGAGAGGGTACAGCGGATGCCCCCTTCCCGGCTGACGCTGGCGCAGAGCCCTGCGATGGCTTCCCGCAGGCCGAAGGCGTCCAGATCCATGGGAAAGGAATCGTGGGCGTAGCGGCGGGTGCGGATCAGGGTTTCGTCAATAAGCTCCGAAAGTTCGGGCAGGAAAACCTCCGGCGTGTTTTGGGCTATAAGGCTCTTGCAGAACATGGAAATTCCCGCCAAACGCTGACAGATATCGTCATGGAGGTCCGCACTGAAGCGCCGCCGCTCCAGGTCGCTGATCCTCAGTACCTCGGCCTCCACAGCGATGCGGCGGTCCGCCTCCTCCTTGAGTTTGGAATTTGCCTCCACCAGATCCCTGGTGCGGTAGGCCACTTCCTGTTCCAGCCGCCGGGACCGTTCCTTCTCGTCATCCAGGGAACGGAGGCGCCGTACCGCATTGGCGATAAAGACCACCCCGCTGGATACCTGGGGGTACACCTGATCCGGTGCCTCGTAGATCACAAAGCCCAGGTACTCGTCGCCGGAGCGGAGGTGGAAAAGACAGAGGTCCTGAAATTCCTCCCCGATTTTTAGCGAGCGAAGGAGGGATACCGTATTTACGGCCCCGGGGTTTTCCGCATAGGACTGGTCCCCCTCCCCGGATCGGGAAAAGACCAGGAACCCCGCCTCGCCGATCTTTTCCAGGGGTTTTTCGTAGATGATAAAATAGAAACGCTGGACGTGCAGGTGGTTCAGGAAAGACTGCAGGTAGGGGATCATGGCGGGCAGGGAGTTGATGAGGGCCAGGTTTTGCCCCAGGGCATTCACGTTGATCGAGTAAAGTTCCGATTTAACGATGTCGTAGGATGAGGCGTCCGTCAGGGGCAGGGCCTCCGGTTCCGGTCCCGCCCTGGGGCAGCCGCAGGACGAGCGCAGTATCAGGGTGGAATCCACGTAGATGACCGGCGGTACGGGGCGGCCCAGAACCAGGTCCCGGATAACCCGCAGGGCCATTCTGCCCTGCTCCATCAGGGGCTGGCGCACCGTGGTGAGGGGCGGGTTTACCAGCCGGGCCAGACTGATGTCGTCAAAGCCCGTGACCGGACAGTTCCGCCACCGGTCCGACAGGCTGCCTGCCTTTGGCAGGCTTTGGAGCAGTTCCTGGACGCCGATGGCGATATTATCGCTGGCCGCCACGATGCAATCCGGCGGCTCCCGGTGGGCGGCCAGGTGGTTCCGCATGATCTCCATGCCGGAAATTTCGTTAAAGACCCCCGCATATACCAGGCCCCGGAGCCCCGGAAAACTCCGCTTCCCGCCCCTGATGGCCTTGCGGAACACATCCTCCCTGATGAGGTTGTCGGGATGCTCCGCCGGTCCCCCCACGTAGATAAAATTCCGGTAGCCGTGGACCAGGATAAGGTGTTCCATCAGCAGTTCCATGGATTCCCGGTTTTTCACCACAATCGAAGGGTAGTTGGGAAGCCGGACGCCGATGGAGACCAGGGGAAATCCCGCCTTGGGGGGAACAGGGATATGCCGGTTGTCATCAAAGACCGTGGACAGGAGGAGGGCGCCCTCCGCGGCGATAAGTTCCCAGGTAGGGAAGATGCCGGCCCGGTCTTTCCCCCGCAGCGCCTCCCCCTGGATACAGAGGAGGCCGGTATGCAGGGCCCGGGCTTCTTCCCGGACTCCCCGGTACACGGAAAGCTGGTATTCCCCATCCAGATCATTGAGAAACAAGGCGATACGCATCCAGGCCCCAAACCCGGCGATGACTCTGCCCCCGGGGACAGCGGCTCGGGTATAGGTAAATCATACTATGGTTAAGGGATTCTCCGCAAAGTATACTGGCTCCATGGCGGCAAAAGTCATGATTGTGGAGGATCATCCCCTCTTTAGTAAGGGCCTTAGTTCCCTCATCGCCAGCCGGGAAGGTTACGCCGTGGTGGGGGAGGCCGCGGACTCGGCGGAGGCCCTGCGCCTTGCCGGGGCCGAAGAGCCGGATCTCGCGATTCTGGACCTCAACCTGGGGGACGAGGACGGCCTGGACCTGCTCAAGGAAATGCGGAAGCGGTTCCCCAAAATCGCCGTGCTGGTCCTTTCCATGCACGACGAGCGTTACTACGCCGAGCGGGTGCTTAACGCCGGGGGCCGGGGCTACATCATGAAAACCGAGGCGGGGAACAAGGTGGTGGAGGCAATCAGGACGGTGCTGACAGGGAAAACCTACTTCAGCGAGGCCGAGCAGGAGCGGCTTTCCGGCAGCGCCGGCGGGGAGGAGGGATCTTTCGCCCCGGTGGATAAACTTTCGGACCGGCAGTTCCAGATCTTCAGCCTCCTGGGGAAGGGGCTGGGTACGGTGGAGATAGCGGCAAAGCTCAAGCTCAGCGCCAAGACCATCGACACCCACAAGGAACATATCAAAGACAAGCTGCACTGCAATACGGCCCAGGAACTTAAGCAGCTTGCCATCGCCTGGGCCAACGGTCCCGCTGACCGGCTCATTCGAGGGGGATAACCATGAACGGCGCCTACTGCTACGATCCTCGAAAAATCTAGCCGGGCAGTACGTTCAGTTAGGCCCCCCGCAGCCCCAGGGCCCTTTTGAAATTCTCTACCACCTGTTCAACCGGCGGGCCGGCGTCCACATCCGTCAGGATTCCCCTGGCGCGGTAATAGTCGATAAGGGGCGCGGTCTGGGCCCGGTATACCTCCAGCCGCCTTTGGACCGCCTCCGGCTTATCGTCGTCCCTGGTGTAGACCTCGCCGCCGCAGTGATCGCAGATCCCCTCGGCCTTGGGCTTATCAAAGACAACGTGGAAGTTATGGCCGCATGTGCGGCAGACCCGGCGGCCCCCCAGCCGTTCCAGCACCGCGGTATCGCTGAGATCGAAGTTCAGCACCCGGTCCACCGGGCTGGTAAGTCCTGGGGAAAAACCCGCCAGAGCCTCGGCCTGGGGAATGGTCCGGGGGAAGCCGTCCAGGATATAGCCGGTCCGGGCATCGGCCTGGGCCAGCCGTTCCCTTACCAGATCGATGGTGGTCTGGTCGTCCACCAGCTTCCCCGAATCCAGGATAGCCTTTACCTTGAGGCCCAGGGGGCTTCCGGCGGCAATGGCGGAGCGGAAAATGGCCCCGGTGCTGATATGGGGGTGTTCCTCCCCCAGGCTAAGCTTAAGAATCTCCACCGCCCTGGACGCCAGGGTGCCCTTTCCCGCTCCGGGGGGGCCCAAAAAGATCAATTTCATGGTTCCTTCCTACGTATTCATAGTTCCGGTTAAATCCTAAGTCTAAGACTCTACCCGGTAAAGGGCAAAGCCCGTTTCCTCCGGCGCTTTTACTCCCCCCCGCCGGAACCCGCGGGGGAGCGGATATAGTCCAGGACCGCCTGGTGGGCGGGGGCCAGGAGGGCGGTAAGTTCCTCATCCGCCGCGAAATTGGCCTTCCCGGCCGCGCTGTCGTAGACCGAAAGGAGGCTGCCGCTGCCGTCTATCCGGGCCCAGCCGTACTCCCCCCGGCGCACCGTAAGCTTGATAAGGCCCAGGGTATCGGCAAAGCTGCCGGGCATGACCACGGGGATGCCGTTGATCGTCCCCTTCCGGATGTCCGCGCCCCTGGTCTGTTCAAAGGTCCGGCCGGGGAATTTTTCGTGGGCGTGGCCGGCGATCACCACATCCACATCGGGGATCTCGGTCAAATAATAGGCAAAATGCTCTTCGCCCCTCTGGCGGGGCTTGTCCTGGATACCCGAGTGGGCCAGGATTACCACGATGTCCGCGCCCGCGGCCTTCATCTCGGGCACGTAGCGGAGGGCGGTTTCGTAGCCGTCCAGGGTCCGTACCTTGCCCTTGAGCCAGGCGCCGTCCCAGGTGACGATCTGGGGGGTCAACACCCCCAGGACCCCCACCCGCAGGCTCTGCAGATTCCCGTCCCGGTCGGTAAAATTCCGTACCAAGAGGGTATAGGGCCGGTAGTAGGGGGCCCTGGTAAGGTAGGTCACCACATTGGCCCCCAGGACCGGAAAATCGGCCCCCTGGATCACGCTGTCAAGGTACGGGAGGCCGAAGTTGAACTCGTGGTCCCCCAGCACCATGGCGTCGTAGCGCAGGGTGTTAAGGATGGTCATGAGGGGGCTCGGCTCCCCCTCGGGGGGGGCATTCCTGGCCAGGAATTCCTCCCCCTGGATAAAGTCCCCGTTGTCAAAGAGCAGCACGTTGGGGTCCCGTGAGCGGATTTCCTTGATCGCCGTGGCGATCCGCACCAGGCCGGTCTGCTCCGTGGGCAGGTCGGTAAAGTAATCGTAATCCATATAGTTGTTATGTACGTCCGAGGTTGCCAGGATTGTAATGTCGAGGGTTTGGGCGCCCGGTCCCAGGATGGGGACAGCCAGCAACAGGGCGCTAAGACCAAGCCTTAGGCCCGCCGGAAACCTTGATCGTACCTTTTGAATCTTCATAGTATCCTCCTGCGGCGGACCCTCGGCCCCCCGCTCGTCACTGAACTATTTTACCGGAAAGCGGAGAATTTTCAAATAGTGTTACCGATGGCCCGTCTAAACCCTGGCCGGCCATGGTAAAAATCATGTCCAGGGCTTGTAATAAAAATGTGAAAAGGGTTTTAATAAACATTGCGCTAAAAATGTACGGCTTAGGAATCATGGACTGCTCAGGCTTATCAAGAGGTTTACCGTATGTCCCAGGTTAGTTGGCTCTGGAAGTATATGAAGGGGCGCCGCGCCGGTTTTGCCGCGGGGGTGCTGCTTTCCGGCGTTACATCGGCGATGATGATCATCAACCCCATGTTATCCCAACGGTTAATTGACGAGGTGATAACCCCCGGAAATACCGGGCCCCTTATCCCCCTGCTGGTAACCATGTTTGTCGTCCAGGTAAGCCGTCTGGCCCTGCGCTACGTCATGCACAACGTGTTTCTGGAACCCATGAGCAGTACCGCCATGACGGTCCTGAGGCGGGATATGTACGAGACGGTCCAGAGCCAGGACTACCGGTTTCTGCACCGCTTCCCCACGGGAAACTTAATGACCCGGATGACCCAGGACCTTGACCGGGTCCGCCACACCGTGGCCTGGGTTTCCTTTGCCTTTGTGGATTCGGTGGTCCTCTTTGCCTTTGCCCTTGGTTTTCTGCTCTTTGTGAACTGGGAGCTGGCCCTTTGCCTTACCGCGGTTACCCCCTTTATCCTGCTGGTAAGCTACCGGTTTACCAAAATTATCCGGCCCCGGTTCATGCTGCTGCGGCAAAAACTGACCAGCCTGGGTACGGCGGTGACGGAAAACATCGACGGCAACCGGGTGGTCAAGGCTTTTGCCCGGGAAGATTACGAAATTGAAAATTTTGAAAAGCACAATACCGAATTTCGGGACGTAAGCTGCAACAACGCCCTTATCGCCGCCCGGTACCAGCCCATTCTGGAATTGCTGAGTAACCTCCTGGTCGTCATCACCCTGATCCTGGGGGGCCTCTACCTGATATACGGCCGCATAAGCCCCGGCCAGTACCTGGCCTTCTCATCCCTTACCTGGGCCCTGGCGAACCCCCTGCGGATGCTGGCGGTGATCCTGGCGGACCTGCAGCGCTACAACGCCACCGCCGCCATGATCCGGGAAGTGCTGGAGGCCCCCAAGGGCTTTTCCGACGCCCCCGGCGCGGTGGATATTTCCGGCCGTCCCGAGGGGGCCATCGAGTTCCGCCACGTGAACCTGGTCATCAACGGGAACCGCATCCTGGAGGACATCAGTTTTAAGGCCGGGCCGGGGGAGACCATCGGCATCCTGGGGAGCACCGGATCGGGGAAAACGTCCCTTATCAACCTGCTCACCCATTTCTACGAGCCGGATTCCGGGGAGGTGCTGCTGGACGGCAGGAATCTGCGGGACTACACCATGTCTTCCCTCCGGCGGCACATAGGCCTGGCCATGCAGGACGTGTTCCTCTTTTCCGATTCGGTCAAGGCCAACATCGCCTACGGCAGGCCGGAGCTGGACGAGGAGCTTATCGAAAAGCGATCTTCCCAGGCGGACGCCCACAGTTTTATTACCAAAATGGAGGAAGGCTACGAAACCCTGGTGGGGGAGCGGGGGGTGGGGCTTTCCGGCGGCCAGCGGCAGCGCATAGCCCTGGCCCGGGCCCTGGCGGTGGAGCCTTCGATCCTCATATTGGACGATACCACCTCCGCGGTGGACAGCGAGACCGAGCAGTACATCCAGAACCAACTGCGGAATCTGGATTTCCCCTGCACCAAGATCATCATCGCCCAGCGGATCTCCTCGTTCCGGGGGGCCAGCCAGATCCTGGTCATGGACAAGGGCAGGATTGTGGAGCGGGGCGGCCATGAGGAACTCCTGTCCAACCGCGGTTTCTATCACCATATCTGGAGCCTCCAGTACAACGCGGCCCCCGATAGTCCCGGCCGGGAACAATCGGCCGGCGGGGGGGCGCTTTAATGGCTAAAAACATAGGGGATCAGAAAACCGCCGCAAACCGCAACCGCTACGATGTGGATGAGTACCTGGACGAGAAGGTCAGCCTTTTTAACCTGCGCCGCTGCCTCCGCTACCTGGCCAAGGCAAAGGCCGGCCTGGGCCTGGCCCTGATCCTTTCGGTTTTTGGCAACCTGGCCAGCCTCATGGGGCCCCTGTTTATCCAGCGGGCCATGGACGTGGCGGTCCCCAACAAGGATGTAAAACTGCTGCTCACCATGGCCCTGTACCTCGGTATTTCCATTGTGGCGGCCATAGCCCTGGGGGCCGTGCGGAACGTCCTGGTGGCCAGGGCCGGGGCCAATATCATCCACGATATCCGCTTCGACCTTTTTACCCACCTGCAAAAACTGGGCTTCTGGTTTTACGACAGCCGGCCCCACGGGAAGATCTTTGTCCGGGTGGTACCCTACGTGAACAGCGTTTCCGACGCCCTTTCCAACGGCATCATCAACTTTGTGATCGAAGTGCTCAACATCGTCTTCATCATCTTTTTTATGTTCCGGGTAAGCCCCCAGCTTGCCGCCGTTACCATCCTGGGCCTGCCGGTGTTGGCCGCTTTCATCTGGATCATTAAACCCGCCCAACGCCGGGCCTGGCAGCGGGTTTCCAATAAAAACTCCAATCTTAACGCCTATATCCAGGAATCGATTGACGGGGTCCGGGTGACCCAGGCCTTTGACCGGCAGGAACGGAACAGCGGCATCATGAACGATCTCACCGGCCAGCGGGACAAGGAATGGATGCGGGCCCAGTACATTTCCAACACCACCTGGTTCTCCACCGAAACGATCAGCCAGATCGTATTTTCTTTTGTGTATATCGTGGGGGCCTATAAAATGAACCCCATGGCAAGTTTCGGCATGCTCCTGGCCATGGGGAACTATGCCTGGCGTTTCTGGCAGCCCATCATCAACCTGGCTAATATCTACAACACCTTTATTACCGCCATGTCCTACCTGGACCGGATCTTTGACACCATCGCCGAGCCGGTGAAGATCAAAGACGTGCCGGGGGCAGTGGAATTCCCCTTTGTCCGGGGCCACGTGGAATTTAAAGACGTGAGCTTTAGCTACGACGGCGCCCGCAAGGTGCTTAACCACGTTTCTTTTGACGGCCACCCCGGGGAGAGCATCGCCCTGGTGGGCCCCACCGGCGCGGGAAAAACCACCATCGTTAACCTTCTGTCCCGGTTCTACAACATTGAGGAAGGACAGGTCTGCGTGGACGGCCAGGACATCATGAAGGTGACCCTCAAATCCCTGCGCAGCCAAATGGGCATTATGCTCCAGGACAGTTTTCTTTTTACCGGCACCATCGCCGACAATATCCGCTACGGCAAGCTGGACGCCACGGCGGAAGATATCCGCCGGGCCGCCCGGCTTATCGGCGCCGATAGTTTTATTGAAAAACTGCCCCAGGGCTACGACACCCCCATTACCGAGCGGGGCGGCGGTATCAGCCAGGGCGAGCGGCAGCTTTTGGCCTTCTGCCGCACCCTTATCAGCGACCCCCGGATCCTCATCCTGGACGAGGCCACCAGCAGTATTGATACGGGGACCGAACAACTGGTGCAGGAAGGTATCCGCACCCTCATGAAAGGCCGCACCTCCTTTATCATCGCCCACCGCCTTTCCACCATCCGGGACTGCTCCCGCATCATGTATATCAAAGACGGTGAAATCGCCGAGTGCGGCACCCACGACGAACTCATGGGCAGGAAGGGTCTTTACTACCAGCTCTACTGGACCCAGCACGCCGAAGAAATAGCGGCCTCCTAACAGCGGCCTTTATGCGGGTTTTTACCCGCCATTCAGCAATTCTTTGTCTGGGCGCATTTTTTCGGGCTGCCGCCCGAAAAAACCGGGCTATCCGCTCCAATTTGCCCGCTCCACTAACGTTACGCGGTCAAATTCCGCTTCTATCCCTTGCGCGGCTCCGTAAACCGCCTTGCGGGTGGCTTTGGCCCGGTAAAATGGGCATCGCGGGGTTCTTGGCATGAATTAGAGGCTTTCCCTACTCCTCACGCACATGATAGCTAAAAATCCGCCTTTCTTTTACTGATTCTTTGGGGTAACGGCGGCAGTTCCGGATTTGGGGGGGATAATATTAACCTGGGAAACCGGGATATTTACCGTCTTGCCCTCTATTACCTTGGTTACATACCCTTTCGGGGTATAGCCGTCTTCACGCCATTGCGAGGAATTCTTTATATCGTTGGTATCGGACATCTCTTTTAACCTCTTTTTTAGTATACTCCTCAAGGGCCGGTAACGTCCAGCCCGATACTGCCGCAAACCGTTAAAACCGGGCTGCTCCGGACCTGGAACCTGTCATTATTCCTTGTTTTCCGGCTAACCCGCTCGGACCTATAAAATATCCAGGGGGGTAAAATTAAGCTTGAAAAATTCGATAAAATTAACCTCCTCGAAATTTACCAGCAGACCGCCGGTATTCTCCACCGGAGCTATAAACCCGCCCTTTTCATCTAGTTCCCATAGTTCCGATAGATATAAACCCTCCTTTGCCGGGTAGGAAGAAGCAAAAGAATTGTCGCTATACAAACCGCCTAACATCTTACCGTTTTTGAGATGCAGCAGGATAAAACAATCTTCCTTGAGGCTGAAGAAATGATCCCAGGCGGTAGGGGTAAGCCTGGTTTTGAAAAAACGAATTTTTGCAAGCCAATAGAATAAAACCGGCCAAAAAACCGGTAAAAGTATATACACCACGCCATAAGCCAATAAGGGATTTAAGCCGGTCAATTTATCATAGAGCCATAGAAAGAAAACGGCGTTAATGCTGCTGAATACAATCGCCTCAATAAGAGATTCAGAAAGGCGAAAACGGGGATTTGAGTTCAATAGGCCCCATACCTTGAGAGATATAAATCCCGGAGCCACAAAAAAGACAATTAATTCTATCTGTTCTTTCGTTATACCGACCAATGCGTTACCCTCCCCCCTACCCGTATCCTACTGATGTTGTATCGCCAGGAGCAAGGCAAACACGGCGTTGGGATTCGCCGACGCGGCGGTAAAGGCCAGCCGGGAAGGTTCGTACCGGGCCTGGGAAGGGGGAATATAATCGGCGCCCACCGCCCTGGCGGCCCGCTCGGGAAAGCTGCCCCGCTCCCCGGCAAAGCGGCCGCGGATTGCCCCTATGTCAAGGGCCCGCTTGGA